>CAYMML010000153.1:0-4500 GCA_964391515.1 uncultured Thermodesulfovibrio sp.
CAATGGTAAACGCCACATATGTCCAGATCACACTCCACCATCCGAGCCCCTTATAGAACCCCTTGGCAGTTACACTTGTCTTTTTCCCTATGGCATAAAAGGCATGCCCTATGGCACCCTTTCCGCCTTCGGGTACGTTTATAACCCATTTTGTCGGATATGTGAGAAATCCAACAATATCAATACCTGCAACATTCAAAAGACCCAGGAAGAAGAAACCCACACCGAGCCAGACCGCCCACCAGTCCTCCTGAGTGAGCATCCCGGTGTACCATCTTCTGTTAGTAAGATCTGCCATTAACATCCTCCCTTTTGATGCCCCATGTCCCTGACACGGGGTTTGAGGTTACGGCCATTTCACCCCTCCACAACGAGGATCCTGTTGAAGTAGTGCTGGCTGTACTGCCTTATCCACTGGGGTATCGTCTCATTCTGGAAAAACATCTTCACCTCCAGTTTCTCGCCAGGCTTGACAGCACCCCTTTTATGCACATACTCCCTCACCTTCTGATCCAGCCCATCCATTGTGGGTGAAGTCAGTATGGCCTCCTCATTTTCAAGCACCCATTCCTTCCCGTCGTGTCTGATTTTAAATTCCATAGGGCACCTTAATGTAAGATAGATGTTGGCACAAGAAACAGACCTATCACGAGGGCAATCGCAGCGATAACAAACGACCAGACCACGAGTTTCGTCTCAATCGGCTCCCACGGCTCTGCACCGGCAAGCACATCCTCCGCCTCAAGGGCGGTTCCTGTTAATGACCCGGTACCTGAAACCTGCTCTTTTTTTTCTTCACTTACTTCTGGCATACACTTACCTCCTTTCTGAAGATTTTAAATCCAAAAACCCCTTCTCCTACCACCTCCTCTCTCTCCGGGTTTCGGAGCGGTAAACCAGCCCGGTAGAAGATGAGCAATCCTTGTGCCAGGAGTAAAGGGAAGCAACAGGTAGGCTACTGAGGGTCTAACATGCCGAAAAATTTGACATTTTAAAACTGAGGAAAATTTATGGGGCTCATCAGGTGCAAAATTTCTATTGCACACAGAAAGGAAAACTTTGCATCAGCGGAACTCTGAGACATCTATCCCGTACCGTCTTATGAGGTGCTGGAGAGACTGCCGCTCTATTCCAGCAAGCCGTGCGGCATGAGTAACATTCCCTTCTGTCTTTTTAAGGATGTTACGGACATACTCCCTTGTAAACTCTGTTATCACCTTTTCACGGGCGGTTTTATAATCAAGCCCGAGAAGTCCTGAGTTGATCCCACCATGCAGTTCATCCCCGGGGGATGACTCCTGGAGCACCGATTTTCCTATGTACGCACCCTTTTCGAAGACAACCGCCCTTTTTATCACATTCTGAAGTTCCCTCACATTTCCAGGCCATCTTCTGCTTTTGAGATAATCTAATGCCTGGTCGGTAAAACCCTTAATGTTCTTACCATACTCAACGGCATACTCAATCAGAAAGTATTCGGCAAGCAGGGGTATATCCTCCTGTCTCTCTGACAAAGAGGGCATTCTGAGACTTATCACGTTAAGCCTGTAATAGAGATCGTCCCGGAAACTCCCCTCATGGATCTTTTTTTCAATATCCTGGTTTGTTGAGGCTATTACCCTTACATCAACCTTAACACTATCTGTATCGCCAAGTGGCTTGAACTCCTTTTCCTGCAAAACCCTCAATAGTTTACTCTGAACCGAAAGTGGTATATCACCAATCTCGTCGAGAAAGATCGTGCCACCATCGGCCGCCTCAAAGAGCCCCTTTTTATCGGAAGTAGCCGAAGTAAATGCCCCCCTTTTGTAACCGAATAGTTCAGACTCAAGGATGTTCTCAGGTATGGCAGGGCAGTTGACGGCTATAAACGGCCCCTTATCTCTCCGGCTAAACCTGTGTATAGTCCTTGCAGCAAGTTCTTTCCCCGTTCCTGTCTCACCGGTTATCAGCACCGTTTCATCAGTTTCAGCAATCATCTTCATCTTTTCAAGCAGTTCATTCATTACGGGGCTTTCACCTATCAGTTCCCTCCTAAGAGATGAGTGCCTGACCTGTTGCTCCAGGTTTCTCTTTTCTCTGAGAACCCTTCCATACTCTATCGCCCTTCTAACAGTGTGAATAAACCTCTCGTTATCAACCGGTTTGGTTAAGAAGTCATAGGCACCTCTTTTAAGGGCATTAACAGCAAGTTCAACGGTTCCATACCCGGTAAGTATAATCACTATCACATCCTCCTGATGCCTCTTTGCCTCTTCAAGGAGGGAGATCCCATCAAGCCCGGGCATCTTGACATCGGTAATCACCATGTCTACCGACCCCTTCTTTACCCGCTCAAGTGCCTTTTTGGGGTCGGTAAACCCCTCGACACTAAGGCCGAGTTCATTCTGTAACAGCCTTTTCAAAAAGGCCACCATATCTTTCTTATCATCCACCACAAGTACTCTTTCAGACATTTAGACCCTCCTCATCAGCAGGAAGATACACGGTGAAGGTACTACCCTCCCCTTCGGTAGAGTCCACAACAATCTCGCCACCGTGTTCCTTAACAATACCATAACTCACCGAAAGCCCAAGCCCTGTACCCTCTCCTGGCTCCTTAGTCGTAAAAAAGGGCTCAAATATCCTCTTCAGGTTTTCACGAGGTATTCCGATACCGTTGTCTTTAACTGTTATAAACACTCTCCTGCCCTCTTGATCCTTCCCTGTTTTGACGAGTACCTCTCCCCCTTTTTCCACCGCCTGAATGGCATTGAGTATGATGTTCATAACAACCTGTCTCATCTTCTCTCTGTCCACTATCACATCCGGAAGTGCTTGATCAAAATCCCTCTTTATATTTACCCCCTTTTCCTCAGCAGCGTAGGAAAGCATCTCCATCACCTCATCGACTATCTGGTTGATACTCAGGTGCTCGGGGTTGGTCTCCGTCCTCCTTGAAAACTTGAGGAGGTCTTCCACGATCCTTTTACATATCTCGGCATTTCTCCTTATAACCTGGATGTCCTTTTTTAAATCCTCCTCGTCTGTTACCCCCTTTTCAAGCAGACTTGAAAAGCCCATTATAATCCCAAGAGGGCTGTTTAACTCATGGGCAAGACCTGCAGCCAGTTGCCCAACAGAGGCAAGCCGGTCTGCCTCCTGGAGTTTCTCCTGAACCCTCTTCCACTCGGTTATATCCTTTATTATTGCCTCATAGCCACAGACCCTACCGGTCTTATCAGATCTGAAATTAGCCGTAATAAGGGTATCGAGCATCCTTCCGTTGTTATCCACAAGCACGGTCTCAAAGTCCTTCACATACCCGTCTGTTTCCATCTTCCCCAGAAACCTGACATAGTCTCTTTGATCATAAAACAGTTCAGGGAATGTCTTTTTATGCAAAAACCTATCCTTATCCTCACAGCCAAGGAGTTCGAGCCCTGCCGGGTTGAGATCAATGATAAAACCGTCGCAGTCGGCAATTATGATTGTATCCTTGGAACCTTCAAATATCCTTCTGTACTTAGTCTCAGAACTCTTGAGTTTCTCCTGCGAGTCCTTCAGATATGCCATCATCTGGTTAAACGATGATGCAAGGTCGCCAATCTCATCCTTGCTCCTTACCTCCACACGGGTATCAAGGTCCTTCTCACCGCTTACGACAGATTTAAAAAACCTGCTCACACTCTTAATAGGCCTAACCGCCACCACGCTGATGTAGTAATTCACCGAGAAGAACAGGAAGACCACCCCCACAATACCGGTCAGGAAGATAGAAAACACAAGCCCTTTGATCTGAAGAAAGGTCTCATCCACCGGTATGGCAATTGACTCAACCCCTATTACCTCACCCACCTTTCTGTTGAACCCCCCTGAAGTTCCATAGAGGCTAACGAGGCTTACCGGCGCATCCTCAGGTCTTCCATGACAGGAAAGGCACTCCTTTTCAACCACAATCGGCCTTGCATGAATAAAAAGGCTGTGCCCCTCCTTTTTTACCACCTCACGGATACTGTCTCTCTCCCCATTTCTGAAGAGTTCTATATAACCTTTTTCTATCTCATTGGGAGTATTGGCAGGGTTCATGGGGTTATAAGCCACACGTCTGTAGATAAAATCAGGGAAGTGTTTCTTGAACTCTGCCATGATCTCCTTGTTCATGAAAGAGACAGACATCGCCTCAGGGATAAATGAGTTCTCAGGAAGTATGTGGAAGAGTTTGGGTCTTACCTTCTTCCTTATGTACTGAACCGTTGCCTGGATGTGGGAAAAAAGTATGTCTGTCTTTTCGTAGGTCTGGTTTATTGTGGCATCCTTCAGGTTAAAATATATCAACACATTGAAAAGACACCAGAAAAACAGGAAGATCAGGCCGGTACCAAGAAAGAACTTGGTCGTGAGGCTCATGTCCCGCAGGGGTCTCATAAGAGGAGGGGTTGTTAGAACTGGTTCAGGAATCTTATGTCATTTTCAAAAAACAGCCGGATATCATCAATCCCGTATTTGAGCATTGTTAGC
>CAYMML010000154.1:0-4486 GCA_964391515.1 uncultured Thermodesulfovibrio sp.
AGTGGGTTCTAACTCTTTGTATGTTAATAGGTAGGCTTGAGGTATATACCGTGGTGGTAATATTCATCCCGAGATTCTGGAGGAGTTGAGTATATTGAAGAAAAAGAAACCTCTTATTCTTATTTTTCTGGCAGTTGGTGCGATAGTATGGTTTATTTACATAAAGACCGGTGATGGTCTTGATGTTCCTACAATAACCCTAAAGAGGAAAGATCTGCTTGTCACCGTGACGAGCACATCCATTGGAACTGTAAAGGCAGAGGTGGAACGCCAGATCATCTCCGAGGTTAATGCAAGGCTGATAAAACTTTACCATAAAGAGGGTGATATCGTCAGAAAGGGTGAACTCCTTGCAGAACTCTCCGACGAAAGTATCATCTCCCGCCTTAAAGAGGCCGAGCACCAGTTAAGGGCACTTGAGTTAAGGTACAACAGCAGGGAACTATCCTTCAATTCCTTGCAAAGAGAGGTTGATCTTGAGATCGATATGGCACAAAACCGGCTTGATGATATAAATCGCAAACTCAAAAAAAATCTGATACTCAGTAAGAAGGGTTTTGTTGCTGAAGAGAAGATAAAGGATCTGGAATTTGAAAAACAGACTGCAGAAAGGGAACTCGAAAAGGCACTTCTTGGAAAAGAAAAACTTGCTGCCGAGGAACGTCAATTAAAGGCTCTGTCCTTTGAGGTACAAAAGGCAAAAGAGACCCTTAAAGAGTTAAAAAGAGACCTGTCTAATACAAGGATATATGCCGATCTGAATGGTGTAATACTTGAAATCATACCAAAAGAGGGAGGTATGGTCAATAAAGGAGCGGTTATAGCACGGATTGCAGATACCGACACATTTTATGTTGAGGCAACCATAGATGAGGCAGATGCAGGGCGTGTGCACCCCGGTCAGGATGTAAACCTCATGTTGGATGCCTTCCCGGAGAGAAACTTCAAAGGTCGCATTAAGTGGGTCTCTCCTGTGGTACTCGGAAAGAGGCTTGAGGCAAGGACATTCCGGGTGAAGGTGGTATTCTTAGAGGTTCCCGAGAATCTGAAGGTGGGAATGTCTGCAGACATGGAAATAATAGTCGGAAGGTTGGAAAACGCCTTATCAGTTCCTACACAGGTGATATTTGAAAGGAAGGGTAAGGGGTATGTTTACCTTGTAGAAAACGGCCGGGCATCACTCAAAGAGGTACAGAGAGGGCTTTCTAACTGGAACTACACTGAAATAAAGAGCGGGTTAAAAGAGGGAGACAGGGTGATCCTCACCCCGGATATGCCAGGCATAAAAAACGGGATAAAGGTGGTGGCAAGAGATGAACACTATTGATGTTTACAAACAACTTCCAGGGAAGAATTGTGGCGAGTGTCCACAAAACACATGTATGGCATTTGCACTTGCCATTGTAAAGGGCGAGGCAGACCCCTCTGAATGCCCATACGTATCTGAGGAAACGAGAAAGGTCCTCTCTGAGGCCAAGGGAGAGGACTGGCGTGAGAAACTGATAGGTGAACTTAAGGATGCCCTTTCCCGGATAGATGTGTTTGAAAATGCAAGGCGTGTGGGTGCAACAGTTGAGGATGGCACGATAAGGATAAAATGCCTGGGCATGGACTATACGGTATCTCCGGAGGGAGATATCTCTACAAACGCCTACATAAACCCGTGGATCAAGATACTACTGCTTCATTATATCAAGACCGGTGGTATAGGAGAACCTGCTGAAGACTGGGTTTCCTTCTCTGAACTGAAATCAGGGATGGTAAAGACGGAGTCTTTCAGAAGAGACTGCGAGGAGCCGTTAAAGGAACTCCTTGATACCGATTTTGAGAAGACTTCACGGGCAATGATGATGCTTGGTGCCCGTGAGACCACCTCCGGAGTAGCCGATGTTGCGTGGATAATGAAGCCTCTTCCCAGGGTTCCAATGCTCATTTTATACTGGAGGCGGAATGAGGAAGACCCTGTTGCCGGTGACTCCAGGGTGAGGATACTCTTTGATAAAACAGCCGACAGGTATCTGGATGTGGAGTCACTGATCTTCCTCGTTGAGGGGATGGTGCATCTATTAGAGCATTTTCTAACGATGGGGAATAAAAGGGGGTGAAAAATGTATTTGGCTTTTTTCCCACTTCCAACCTATTGTCCAGAATATAAACAGGATAACCTCTTCTGATTTGAAATAATTCCTCCATTAGTATTAAAATATCTTGTTTTTTTCAATTTTTCTCTCAAGAAAGGAGTCGTAACAATGCCTGAAGGTATCAAACTCTTGACCGGTAATGCCAACCGACCACTTGCAGAGGAGATTGCAGAGATCCTGAACGAGCCCCTCACAGATACCACAGTGACCAACTTTAGCGACGGCGAGATCATGATTCAGATTAACGAGAATGTTCGTGGAGCCGATGCCTTTGTTATACAGCCCACATGCACACCTGTGAACAACAACATAATGGAACTGCTTCTTATAATAGATGCCCTCAGGCGGGCTTCTGCGTCCAGGATTACCGCAGTTATCCCTTATTATGGTTATGGACGCCAGGACAGGAAGGTGCAGCCCAGGGTTCCCATCTCATCCAAACTGGTTGCCGATCTTATAGAGACGGCAGGCGCCGACAGGGTGCTAACAATGGACCTCCATGCAGGTCAGATTCAGGGGTTTTTTGATATACCGGTGGATCATCTTTATGCCACGCCGGTGCTTCTTGACTATATAAGGGAGCATTATCATAACGGTGACCTCGTTATTGTCTCTCCTGATGCTGGAGGTGTGGAAAGGGCACGAGCCTTTGCAAAGCGGCTTGGGTGTTCACTTGCGATTATCGATAAAAGGAGAGAACGGGCAAATGTTTCTGAGGTTATGAATGTAATTGGGAATGTTGAGGGGAAGGCAACCCTTGTGCTGGACGATATGATTGATACGGCTGGCACCACGGTACAGGCAGCAGATGTTCTTATGCAAAAGGGAGCACTTAGTGTATCTGCGGCTTGTACCCATGCAGTTCTATCGGGGCCGGCACTTGACAGGATCAACAATTCTCCTCTCAAGGAGGTGATTGTTACAAACACCATCCCCCTTGACAGTAAAAAGGAAAAGTGTAGTAAACTTAAAGTCTTGAGTATTGCAAAACTCTTTGCAGAGGCTATTAAGAGGATTCATGAAGAATCCTCTATAAGTTCACTATTTGTTTAACAATGGAAGTGAAATCAGGAGGAAAATATGGAACGTATAACCCTTGAAGCAGAACACAGGGCTGAAACCGGTAAAGGTGTGGCAAGGGCACTAAGAAGGGCAGGTATGCTCCCCGGGGTAATCTATCGGGGTGGTGAGTCCTCTCCCCTCAAGATTAACAGAAGGGAGGCGGTGAAGTTCGTAAACTCCACCATGGGCGAGCAGGTGATGGTGGAGTTAAAGTTCAATGACGGAAATAGCAAACTTGCTCTTCTCAAGGACTATCAGGTTGACCCTGTCAGGAATGAACTCCTTCATCTCGATTTTTATGAGGTCTCCCTTGAAGAAAAGGTGAGGGTAACGGTAGGTATTACACTTAAGGGGGAACCGATCGGAGTGAAGAGAGAAGGTGGAATACTTCAACAGATACTCAGGGAGGTGGAGATAGAGTGCCTGCCTGACAAGATTCCACCTCATATTGAGGTAGATGTTACAGAACTTGGTGCCGGTAAAACCCTACACATCTCCGAGATAGACTTCCCGGAGGATATTAGGGTATTGCACGACCCGGATGAGGCGGTTGCCACAGTGACGATGCCGAAGGCTGAGGCCGAGGTGGAAGAGGAAGAGGCCGTAGCAGAGGAAGAGGCTGAAGAGCCGGAAGTGGTGAAGAAGGGTAAGAAAGAGGAAGAACAAGAGGCTGAAGAGTAGATGTGTGGGTTGTAGTTGGTCTTGGCAATCCTGGTGAAGATTACGCAAACACAAGGCACAATGTCGGATTTGACGTTCTTGACATACTTGCCGAAATTCTTAATGTAGAGTTTAAAAAAGAGAAAACCTTTTTCAGGGCGGAAGGGCTTTATGAGGGAGTGAAACTCCTGCTCATAAAGCCCCGTTTATATATGAATAGAAGCGGTGATGCCCTGATCCCCGTATTTCTTAAAGAGAAGAATATCGAGGGGATGATCGTGGTTCATGACGATATGGACATCCCACAGGGGAAACTCAAGTTGAAGAGAAGTGGCGGCTCAGGTGGGCACAAGGGGGTTCAATCCATTATTGATAAACTCTGCACTATAGATTTTTACCGTGTAAAGGTTGGCATAGGAAGACCCTTAGGAAAGAGGCCTGAAATATACGTCCTTGAGAAGTTCCCCCGTTCCGAAAAGAAGGTGATGAAGGAGGCGTACAAACAGGCTGCACAGGCCGTACTCGACATAGTCACTATAGGGCTTGAAAAGGCTATGAACAAACACCATACATCATGATAATCCATTACTAATAATATCTACATTAGTAATGCCACCAGTCCT
>CAYMML010000155.1:0-4476 GCA_964391515.1 uncultured Thermodesulfovibrio sp.
GAGTTTCTGAAACTCTGGGAAGAAAGAGACATCTACAAAAAGATGATAATGAAAAACGAGGGCAACCCGCCCTTTATCCTACACGACGGTCCCCCCTATGCAAACGGGCATATCCATATGGGGCATGCACTGAACAAGGTTCTCAAAGATATCATCGTAAAATATAAGAGCATGAAGGGGTTTTATTCACCCTATGTGCCCGGGTGGGACTGCCACGGTCTTCCCATAGAACTCCAGGTGGACAAAAAACTGGGCAAGAAGAAGCATGAGACATCCATTACCGAAAAGAGGAAACTCTGCCGGGAGTATGCCGAGCGGTTCGTGGGGATACAGCGTGAGGAGTTCAGGAGGCTCGGTGTCTTTGGTGACTGGGAGCAACCCTACCTGACGATGACATACCCATACGAATCTGCCATTGCCGAGGAGTTTATAAGATTTATAAAGTCCGGCCATGTTTATAAGGGGAAAAAACCCGTTCACTGGTGCCCGTCCTGTGTAACCGCACTTGCAGAGGCGGAGGTGGAGTATAACGACAAGGTCTCACCCTCCATATTCGTGAGGTTTAAGGCAACGGAGGAGACTACAAGAAGCCTCCTCACCGGTGATGACAGAACGCTCTACTTCGTGATCTGGACTACCACCCCCTGGACACTGCCAGCAAACCTCGCCCTTGCCGTAAACCCCGAGGTGGAATACTCGGTTATAGGCAAAGACGGTGAGGCATACATCGTGGCAAAAGACCTTGCCGGTAAACTCTCTGAAAGGATCGGGCTGGATGGTGATCTGGTCAAGACCCTGAAGGGCAGTGAACTTGAGGGATACACGGCAAAGCATCCCTTCATAGACCGGCTCTCAAAGGTGATCACCGGGGAGTTTGTCTCCACAGAAGAGGGAACGGGTATAGTCCACATAGCCCCCGGCCATGGTGAGGACGACTACCTTGCAGGGCTCAGGTACGGCCTGGACATCTATGCCCCTGTTGATGACCTGGGAAGGTTCACAACCGAGGATGCCGATCTTAAGGGTGAATTTGTGTTCAAGGCAAACGAGAGGATAATAGAGATACTCAGGGAAAACTCCTCCCTCATGGGAAGCGGAGATATCACCCACTCATACCCGCACTGCTGGCGGTGTAAGAAACCTGTGATCTTCAGGGCGACAGAGCAGTGGTTCATCTCTGTGGACAAAGACGGCCTACGCAACAACTGTTTAGACGAGATAGACAGGGTAAGGTGGATACCCCACTGGGGAAAGGAGAGGATCAGGGGGATGGTGGAAAGACGCCCCGACTGGTGCGTCTCCAGGCAGAGGGCATGGGGTGTCCCGATTACGGTTCTCAACTGTAAAAATTGTGGAGATTTCGTAAAGGACGATGCCTTCTTTGACAGGGTGGTAGAGGTCTTCCGAAGGCAGGGCTCTGACGCCTGGTTCAACCTGTCGGTCGATGAACTCCTGCCGGATGGGTACAGTTGCCCCTCCTGTGGTTCAAAGGAGTTTGAGAAGGAGACAGATATACTGGATGTCTGGTTCGATTCAGGCGTTAGCCATGCAGCGGTGCTTGAAAAGGACGGAAGGCTGCGCTGGCCTGCCGATATGTACCTTGAGGGAAGCGACCAGCACAGGGGCTGGTTTCAGAGTTCCCTCTTTGCCTCTGTGGGAACCAGGAGGCGTGCCCCCTACGATATAGTCCTAACCCACGGCTTTGTGGTGGACGGTGAGGGAAAGAAGATGTCAAAGTCTGTGGGCAATGTCATAGCGCCTGAGGACATCATAAAGAAGAACGGGGCGGAGGTTTTGCGGATCTGGGTCTCTGCTGAGGACTACAGAAACGATGTAAGGCTCTCAAGCGAGATACTGAACCGTCTCGTGGAGGCATACCGTAAGATCAGAAACACCTGCCGATTTTTACTTGGAAACCTCTACGACTTCGACCTTAAGGATTACTCCTCCTCCCTCCTTGAGATAGACAGATGGGCGATGAGCAGACTTCAGAACCTGATAAAGACCGTCACAAAAGGTTACGAGGAGTTTGACTTTCACATCGTATTTCGTGCCCTATACAACTTCTGCGTTGTGGACATGAGTTCCTTCTATCTGGATATTCTCAAAGACCGGCTTTATACTTTCGCACCTGCATCGGCAGAGAGGAGGGCGGCACAGTGGACGATATACCGGATAGTCCACACCATGGCACGGCTGATGGCCCCGGTTCTCTCCTTCATGGCAGAGGAGGTCTGGCAGCACATACCAGGAGAAAAGCCCGAGAGCGTCTTTCTTGCCGACTTCCCCACACCGGAGGAACCCTTTATTGACAAGAACCTGGAAAGCAGGTGGGAGGAGTTGATAGACGTGCGAGAGGTGGTAAACAAGGCGATAGAGTTAAAGCGATCGGAAAAGTTCATAGGCAACTCCCTGGAGGCCTCGGTTACCGTTTTTGCAGGTGACAAATACGCCGGTCTTCTCAGGAATTATTCTGACTTTCTCCCCACCCTTTTTATAGTCTCTCAGGCAGGGGTCTCAGAGTTTTCCCGGGCACCTGAAACCGGTATATTCAGAGACGAGGAGGGAAGGGAGATAGCCGTTCTTGTCGAACATGCCTCCGGTTCAAAGTGTGCCAGGTGCTGGAACTGGTCTGAAACTGTGGGCACCTTTTCAGATGAGCCGGAGATCTGTCATCGCTGCCATAATGCCCTTTCCGGCGGTAAGGGGTGATGGAGGGGCACTCCCTCTCTCTCAGGAAGACCACCTATCTGCTGATCTCCCTTTTAATCATTATTGGAGACCAGGTTACAAAACTCCTGGTCACAGAGCATATCCGGTATTACGAGAGCATCAGGGTGCTCCCATTTTTTCAGATCGTAAATGTGAAAAACACCGGTGCCGCCTTCGGGCTCTTCAGGGGGCTTGGAAACCCCTTTTTTATCGCCCTTTCAATCGCCGCAATCTGCTTTATCCTATACCTGATACTCCGTGACGACAGCGACCTGCTCTCCCTATCGTTCATCCTTGGCGGGGCGGCAGGAAACCTGATAGACAGGATAAGGCTCGGGTATGTGGTGGACTTCCTCGATTTTTACCTGGGCAAACACCACTGGCCTGCCTTTAATATTGCTGATGCGGCACTAACCGTTGGTATAAGTCTTCTGTTTATAAGGATGGTCTTTGAGCAGAGGAGACGCCCTGAAACTTCAAACCCTCAATGAGCACTAATCATCACCAACCACCTGGATTATAAGCCTCCTGCGTCTCTTACGATTATCGAAGTCAATAAAGACGATCTGCTGCCATGTGCCAAGCACCATCTCCCCGTTGATTACGGGCACCGAAAGGGAAGGCTTCATGAGTGCCGCACGCACATGTGAAAACCCGTTACCGTCTCCCCACCTGCGGTTATGCTCATAGGGGACGGTGGAGGGTGCAATAAGTTCAATCGTCCGCCGAAGGTCTTCTATAACACCTGGCTCATACTCAATGGTGGTCACCGCTGCGGTTGATCCAGGGCAGAATACCGTAACAAGACCGTTCTTTACAGAGGCCTCCTCAACCGCAACCGCCACACTTTCGGTGATGTCGATTATGTCGGTAAAGCCCTTTGTATCGAGTTGTATCTCCGTTGTCTTGATCAAAACCGGAACCCTTCCCTGCTAATGCAAACCGCAAAAATAACGACATCATAGAGAGTAGCAGTACTTCATCCACCACCTGTGCCCCTCGGGGCAGCGGTGCTTCCACTCCTCATGCCTCCTGCTTATACAGACCTTCCCACACTCAGGGCAGACAGCACTGCACCGGCCATCACCATGGTCCTTGCAGTCTTTCCCCTCTAAAGATTCCACTCTGTGCGTATCTTTCCGGTTCCCCATACCGGCTATTATACCACATATCACAAAGCCGACCCGCTCATTCCTCCCATCTGTTTTTCTTAAGAAATATCCCCAACAGCGGGCCGGGATAGAGCCGCTTCTTCATCTGAGATGTATCAGAGGTTTTATCAACAATTTTACTTTTCCCCTGTGGCCCTTCAAGCGCACGGGGAGTCGGTTCGGGGTCTGCCATCCTCGGATGTTTCCTCAAATCCCTGCCCTCTACAGAGATACATACCTCTACCTGTATATTGTTTGGATCGGTGGTAAAGAAGGAATGGATAAACCCGTTATCAAGCACCTCTGTTACCCATACCCCCGCCTCCTCAAGGTGCTCCTTCAAACGCCAGAGTGCATCGGCGTCTTCCACCTCAAGGCAGATGTGATCAAAAACAAAGGGACCGCTTACCGGTCTTCCCGGGTCTTTGTCCTCCACAGGCTGTACACCTTTCCACTCAAAGAAGGATATCAAAGAACCCCCGCCAGTATCGAAGAAGTACTGCCTTGAACCCCTTTCCCCTATACCACCCACCAGTGGCAGCCCCAAAAGGTCACGCCAGAAACCTATCGTCTCATCCATATTCCCAGTGGCAAGGGCGACATGATTTATCCC
>CAYMML010000156.1:0-2552 GCA_964391515.1 uncultured Thermodesulfovibrio sp.
GTCATTTTCAAAAAACAGCCGGATATCATCAATCCCGTATTTGAGCATTGTTAGCCTCTCCACTCCCATGCCGAAGGCAAACCCCGTGATCTCTTCAGGGTCATAATTTACCGCCTCAAACACCCTGGGATGAACCATCCCTGAGCCAAGCACCTCAAGCCATCCTGTCCCCTTACAGACCCTGCATCCCTCACCACCACAGAGGATACACCCTATATCCACCTCCGCCGAGGGCTCTGTAAAAGGGAAGTAACTCGGCCTGAACCTCACAGGTGTACCTGGGCCAAAGAGTTTGTGAATAAAGACCTCAAGCACCCCTTTCAGATCAGAAAACCGCACATCCTTACCAACCATCAACCCCTCCACCTGATGGAACATGGGGGTATGGGAGACATCAGCATCACAACGGTAAACCTTACCGGGTGCAATGATCCTGAATGGGGGCTTCCTTCGCTCCATAACCCTGATCTGTACCGGAGAGGTGTGGGTTCTGAGCACCACATCACTTTCCACCACTGCACCCTGCTCGCCGGTATTTATATAAAAGGTATCCTGCATATCCCTTGCAGGATGCTCCTTCGGTATGTTCAGTGCCTCGAAGTTATAATAATCAAGTTCCACCTCGGGGCCCTCTTCAACACCAAAACCCATGGATCGGAATATCTCGATTATCTCCTGAAGCACCTGTGAAACGGGATGGCTCTTACCGGGGGGGATATACCTGCCGGGAAGGGTTATGTCTATGGACTCCTCAAGGAGTTTCCTCTGTATCTCCACCTCCTTGAGCCCTGCCGTCTTTTTCTCTATCTCCGTCTCGATGAACGCCTTTATCTCGTTTATCTTCTTACCAAATAAAGGCCGCTCCTGAGGTGGCAGTTTTGAGAGCCCCTTCAGTTGAGATGTAAGAACCCCTTTTTTACCCAGATACCTCGCCTTCAGTTCCTTCAGTTGCTGAAGGTTATCTACACCTCTCAGATCTCCAAGAAAACTCTCCTTTATCTCTGTGAGGTCTTCCATAAGGATCAGGCGGCAAGTGCCTCTTTAGCCTTCTGAACCAGGAGATTGAATGTATCGGGGTCGTGATAGGCAATATCTGCAAGCGCCTTCCTGTCAAGCCCTACGCCCGCCATCTTGAGCCCGTTCATGAACTGGCCGTATGTGATACCCGCCGCCCTTGCGGCAGCGTTTATCCTGATAATCCAGAGCCTCCTGAACTCCCTCTTCTTAGCCCTCCTGTCACGGTAGGCATACTGGAGTGCATGCTCCACCGCCTGTTTTGCAACCTTGTAGCACCGGCTCCGGGCACCGTAGTACCCTTTAGCCATCTTTAAAACCTTCTTGCGTCTTCTCCTTGTCTTGAAACCACCCTTTGCTCTTGGCATCTTATCTAATCCTCCTGTAGATTATCTATTATTTTTAACCGTATGGGAGCATCTTCTTCAGGGTCTTAACCTGAGTGTCATCAACGATGCCTCCCTTGCGGAGCCTGCGGGTTCTCTTGGCAGGCTTGCCGGTCATAATGTGGCTCTTGTTCGCCTTTGAACGCTTAATCTTACCCTTACCGGTAAGTTTGAACCTCTTTGCTGCACCTCTATGGGTTTTCATCTTTGGCATCTTCAGACCTCCATAATTGTATTGTCAATTTTTACCATGACCCTTGCAGAAGTCCCCGACTGTCGGTCGGGAATGAAGGCAAGGATATCAATAAATAGATTTTCTTTTTCCTTTAACTATATGCCCCGGCACTACCGTCCCAAAAAGCAGAAAACCTTCTGGGGCTCCCACTGGTCGGGGAAACTCACTTAGGGGCAACCACCATCGTTATGGATTTACCCTGTTGCCTGGGTTTGTTCTCAATGCTGTATTTATCACCGAGTTTTTCGATAAACTTCTCAAAAACCTGCATCCCCAGTTCAGGCCTCACTATCTCCCTTCCACGAAAGAAGAGTGAAACCTTCACCTTGTGTCCACTCTCGAGAAACCGGATGGCATTTCTCACCTTCAGGTCAAGGTCATGTTCATCAATCCTTGCCCTGACCTTTACCTCCTTCAGTGTTGTGGTCTTTTTATGTGAGTGCTTCTTTGACTGCTGATACTTGAATTTACCGTAATCAAGTATTCTGCATACCGGAGGTTTCGCCTGTGGAGCCACCTCAACGAGGTCGAGCCCACGCTCTTCTGCCAGTTTACGAGCCTCTGAAATGGGAACCACACCGATCTGTTTGCCATCCTCATCAACGAGTCTGACCTCTTTTGCCCTGATAAAATCGTTTACTCTGTATTCCTGTGCTATAACACCACCTCCGGTTTGATTATCAGCCCCTTTTCAGAGCCCTGAAACGAGGCTTCTCTCTCTTATCTCCTCTTTAAGTGAGTTGACAATATCTTCAAGAGCATGTGGACCAGACTGCTCACCGCCTCTTTTCCTCACGGGATACCTTCCGGCCTCCACCTCTTTGTCACCTATTATAACCGAATAGGGTATTTTTCTAATAGATACCTGGCGTATCTTATATCCTACTTTCTCATTCTCAAAGAACCCCTGAGCCCTT
>CAYMML010000156.1:2652-4437 GCA_964391515.1 uncultured Thermodesulfovibrio sp.
CTTCTGCTCTGGGTATATGTCTCTCAGCCACGGTGATAACACCCACCTGCACAGGAGAAAGCCAGAGAGGGAAGGCACCGGCATAGTGTTCAATCAGTATCCCGAAAAACCTCTCAAGCGAACCCATCAGGGCACGATGAATCATTATGGGCCTGTGCTCTCCACCATCCGCCCCCCTGTATGTGACATCAAACCTTTCAGGGTTGTTAAAATCGACCTGTATGGTGCTACACTGCCACTGGCGTCCGAGAGAATCCTTAACCTTTATATCAATCTTGGGACCGTAGAACACCCCCTCACCAGGGTCTATCTCATACGAAAGCCCCTTGTGCTCAAGCGCAAGTTTCAGTGCGTTGGTGGAACGTTCCCAGTTCTCAAGCGATCCCACATACTTCTCAGGCCTTGTTGACAGATAAACCTGATACTCTGTAAAACCGAATGTCTGAAGTATAAACAGGGTAAAATCAAGCACCCTCAAAATCTCATCCTCTATCTGATCCTCACGGCAGAAGATGTGCGCATCGTCCTGTGTAAACCCCCTTACCCTCAAAAGTCCGTGTAGAACCCCCGAGCGCTCAAACCTGTAAACCGTACCAAGTTCCGCATACCTTATGGGAAACTCACGGTAACTCCTGAGGGAACTCTTGTAAACGGCGATGTGGAAGGGGCAGTTCATGGGCTTTATCTCATAGTTTATACCCTCCACCTCCATGGGGGAGTACATGTTTTCCCGATAAAAGTTCCAGTGCCCGCTCCTCTCCCATAGGTTCAGTTTTGCAATGTGCGGGGTATAGAGAATCTTATAGTCGGCTTTGAGGTGCTCGTCTCTCCAGAAGTCCTCGATGGTCTTCCTTATGAGGGCGCCGTCTGGATGCCAGAGTATAAGGCCGGGGCCGATTTCTTCATTAATGCTGAACAGGTCGAGTTCCTTTCCAAGCCTTCTGTGGTCTCTCTTTTTGACCTCCTCAAGAAACTCAAGGTGAGCCTTCAGGCTCTTTTTATCGGCAAAGGCTGTTCCGTAAATCCGCTGTAGCATCTTGTTCTTTTCATCACCACGCCAGTAGGCACCTGCCACGCTTAGCAACTTGAATGCCTTGATCCTGCCGGTAGAGGGCAGGTGTGGCCCCCGGCAGAGGTCAACAAAGTCACCCTCTTCGTAAAGGGACACCTCATCATCCTCTATCTCCTCTATCAACTCAACCTTGTATGTTTCCCCCCGCTTTTTGAAAACCTCTATCGCCTCATCCTTTGGCAGTATGAGTCTTCTGAAGGGGTTGTTCTCCTTAATAATCTCCTTCATCCTCTTTTCTATCTTCTCAAGGTCTTCAGGTGTAAAACTCCTCTCCGTGTCAAAGTCGTAATAGAAACCGTCCTCGATAGCAGGCCCAATGGCAACCTTCACATCTGGAAACAGGTCTTTTACCGCATGTGCCATCACATGGGATGTGCTATGCCGGTAGAGTTCAAGCCCCTCGGGGGAGTCAAGGGTAACCGCCTCCACCTCAGCATCTTCAGGGAGTGCTACCAACTCAGAGATGTCAAGCAACCTCCCATCGTGCCTTATTGCAACCGCACCTGCCTCCCTGAGCCGCTTTTCGGCCTCCTGTGGTGCCAACTCGCTTTCCCTATCAGATATAACTACCTTAATAACTCCTCCCTGTTTTCTAAAGGATGAAATAGGAGATTTTACCAGAAGACAAGTAGAAATTATACATTATTTATAATATCCTTTTCAAATGGAGGTGAACCCCAAAATGCCAACAGGCTTTGGCTTTCTCCGCCATG
>CAYMML010000157.1:0-4400 GCA_964391515.1 uncultured Thermodesulfovibrio sp.
CCTTTCAGCCAGCACATTTTGGCCGTGTATATGCCGCCTATGGTGGGGTTTTTGTCGTGATGTCCATCCTCTGGGGATGGGGGATTGACCATATACGCCCTGACAGGTATGACCTGATTGGCGGGCTGATATGCCTTGCGGGAGTTTTTGTAATCATGTACTGGCCGAGGTGAGATATGCCGGATACTGATTCTCCAGGGCGGTAAAAAAGTTTTTATCTTTGATGCTTGCTGAAGGTACGCATATTTTTATAACATAGAGCATGAAACAGCATAGGTGGTATGGTAGGGTTTTTCTACTGGTTATATTGCTGTTATTTCTGCCTGGTTGCAGTTCACAGGGGGGTTCCCAAAAGACCGTTATAAATTTTGTCACATGGAAGCCAAATGTCCCGGAGGTATGGGAGAAGATATATAAGACCTTTCGGGAAGAAAATCCGGATATAGAACTGAGAGTACATATTGGACCTCACTCCTCCACCGCCTTCCACGATATGCTCACCCAGAAGTTGAAAAACAGAAGTTCAGATGTGGATGTCTTCCTCATGGATGTTGTATGGCCTCCTGAGTTTGGTTCTGCCGGATGGGCTATGCCGCTTGATGAGGTTGTGCCGCCTGAAGAGAGAGAAAAATTCCTGAAGGGGCCGATAATTGCGAACACATATAGAGGAAGACTCTACGGGATACCGTTTTTTATCGATTCGGGGCTTCTCTTTTACAGAAAAGATCTGCTTGATGCCTATGGCTTTGAACCACCTGAGACCTGGGAGGAACTGGTTAGACAGGCTGAAACCATTGTGGATGGTGAAAAGAGAAAAGGAAACCACATATATGGGTATTCAGGGCAGTTCAAACAGTATGAGGGGCTGGTGTGTGATATGCTTGAGTTTATAATGAGCAATGGCGGGTATGTGATTAACCATGATACCGGAAGGGTGACACTTGCAGATACTCCTGCTATAAAGGCCGTTCAGTTTGTCAGAGACCGTTTGATCGGCAAGGTTGCGCCAAGGGGGGTGCTCACCTATCAGGAACCAGAATCGCTTGATCTTTTCATACAGGGAAAGGCGGTCTTCATGCGCAACTGGCCTTATGCATGGAGCAGGTCAAATGATCCTGAAACCTCCAGGGTGGCAGGAAGGGTGGGTATCTCCGTTCTTCCTCACTTTAAGGGGGGTAAGAGTTTCTCCACACTTGGGGGGTGGCAGATAGGGATAAGTGCCTTTTCAAGCCACAAGGAGGCTGCAATAAGGTTTGCCAGATTCCTCTCTTCTAAGAGGGTACAAAAATGGATGGCTCTGATAGCAGGAAAAGCCCCCACAAGGAAATCCCTTTACAACGATAAGGATGTCCTTGCAAAGAACCCCCACTTCAGGGAGATGAAGGATGTATTCTTAACCGCCTATCCAAGACCCAGGAGCCCGCTTTATCCAGCAATCTCTGAGGTGCTCCAGCGGTATTTCAGCAAGGCGATTTCGGATCCCGGTTCGGACATACTGACAGAGGCGAAGGCAGCGGGCAGAGAGATTGAGGAGATTATAAAACTAACAAAAGGCAATCAGTAATTTAATGTCTCTTTACAACCGAGAAAGGGCCTTTTCCTTAGGGCTGATAACTCCGGTTACCATATTTGTTCTGGTATTTGCAATCATTCCCATTTGTTACTCCTTTTATCTAAGTATGCACAGGATTATCATGGGGCTTCCCGGCCTTGGTGAGCCCTTTGTGGGGCTTGAAAACTACAGGCGGTTTCTTTCCGATAGGGTTGCCTTGAGGGCACTTGTGAATACCGTTGCTTTTGTAGCAATTTCGACTTTTTTTGAGATACTCTTCGGGCTTCTAATTGCCCTTGTGATCCATCAGAGGTTTAAAGGCAGGGGGCTGGTGAGGGCGGCGGTGCTAATACCCTGGGCGATACCTACCGTCGTTTCATCACAATTATGGCGGTTTATCTTTAACGACAAATACGGACTGGTGAACTTTCTCTTCTATGGCCAGAATACACAGGCATATAAGGCATTCCTTGCCCATCCGTTCTATGCCTTTACTGCCATAGTGGTTGCGGATGTCTGGAAGACCTCCAGTTTTGCGGCACTCCTGCTGCTTGCGGGGCTCCAGACGATACCTGAAGAACTCTACGAATCGGCAAGGATAGATGGTGCAGGCGCATGGGAAAGGTTCAGGCGGATCACCCTTCCACTTTTAAGGCCTGCCCTTTTGGTGGCTCTCCTTTTCAGGACTCTTGATGCCTTCAGGGTATTTGACCTCGTTTTTGTGATGACTCAGGGCGGCCCTGCAGACTCCACGAATGTACTTCAATACTACGGATATAAGAAGATATTTGCTGAGGGTATGCTTGGTTACGGTTCGGCCATTTCTGTGGTGGTTTTCTTCGTATCGTTTGCTGTGGCAATGTTGTATATAAGACTGATCGGCAGGAGGATGTTTGGGTGAAAAAACTTCTGTTTGCCTTTTTGGTCTTTATTATAGTCTTTATGAGCGTGGGACCATTTCTGTGGTTTGTTGATACTTCATTTAAGACAGAAAAGGAGGTAACCTCCATCCCGCCTGAGGTGGTTCCATCATGGTCGGCTGGTTTTTACATTTCTGCCATTAAGAGATACCGGTTGTTGCATTATCTTAAAAACTCGCTTTTGGTGGCGGGTGGAACCACCGTACTGACGATTTTCCTTGCGGTTCTTTGTGGGTATGCTGTAGCAAGGCTGAAACTACCGGGAAAGGAACTCTTTATGAAACTCCTCCTCCTCGTATCCATGTTTCCTCAGATATCCATTGCAGGGCCGGTCTGGAGAATGCTTTATAAACTTAACTGGCTTAACACCTACCAGGGGCTTATCCTGCCCTATGTGACGCTTACACTCCCATTGGGAGTATGGGTGGTGGCAAGTTTTTTTATAAAACTGCCTCCCGATCTGGAGGATGCTGCCAGGGTCGACGGATGCAGTCATCTAAAGACACTTTTGAGAATAATCCTTCCACTTTCAGCACCTGGTGTTTTCACTGCCGCCATACTTGTGTTTATCTATGCATGGAATGAGTTTTTCTTTGCCCTTCTAATAATGACAAGGCAGGATGTTCAGACCCTTCCAGTGGGTATAGCCATGTTTCAGGGACAGTACACACTTCCCTGGGGAGAGATTGCAGCCGCCTCGACAGTGGCAACAATACCGCTTGTATTGATGGTGCTGGTGTTTCAAAGAAGGATAATATCAGGACTATCCGCCGGAGCGATAAAGGGTTGAGATGAGCGGGTTAAGGGTAGAGGGCATAGTTAAGTCATTTAAAAAGAAACTGGTAGTGGATCACCTTGGTTTTGAGGCTAAGGAGGGAGAGTTTCTTGTTTTGCTTGGCCCCTCAGGGTGTGGGAAGACCACCATGTTGAGAATCATAGCAGGGCTTGAACTCCAGGATGAGGGAAAGGTCTTTATAGGGGGAAGAGAGGTTACCAACCTCTCACCAAGAGAAAGGAATGTGGCCATGGTCTTTCAGTCATATGCACTCTATCCCCATATGAGTGTGTTTGAAAACATGGCCTTTCCGTTAAAGATGCGAGGTATTAGCAGAGAAATGATCAGGAAAAGGGTTAAGAGCGCTGCCGATCTTCTGAGGATCGGGGATTTGCTTGAAAGAAGGCCAAGGGAACTTTCAGGTGGCCAGCGGCAGAGGGTTGCAATAGGAAGGGCGATAGTGAGAGAGCCGTCTCTCTTTCTGTTTGATGAGCCCCTTTCAAATCTTGATGCTCAACTCCGCACCGGAATGAGGGTGGAGATCAAGAAACTGCATCAGGATTTAGGGACAACCACCGTCTATGTTACGCACGACCAAACGGAGGCAATGACCCTTGCCGACAGGATAGTGATTATTAAAGACGGCAAACTCCAGCAGGCTGATACCCCTTCGGTGATTTACAAAAGACCCCTTAACACATTTGTGGCGACTTTTATCGGGAATCCCCCCATGAATCTGATAGACGGGGAGGTAAGGGTGGAAGGGGGAGGGGTGTTTTTTGTCTCCACCGGGATCAGACTTGAACTGCCTGGAAAGGATCACCTTGAAAAACTTGATGGTAAACCTGTGAAACTGGGCGTAAGGCCTGAACAGATAAAGACAGGGAAGGGCGGTATTAAAGGTGTTTTAAAGTTCGTTGAGGACCTTGGAGGAGAACAAATACTTCATTTCCAGGTGGGTGATGCAAAGATACTTGTCCGCACCACCGAAAAAGAGGGGGTGAGGGTTGATGATATTATCGGGCTTGTCTTCCATAAAGAGTCGGTCTGTATGTTTTACAGAGACACGCTGGTAGGCTAATGTTTCAATGTGCAGAGAGTTTCCTGTAAAGGGTTGCCCTGTTTATGCCAAGCATTCTTGCGGCAAGGGCTT
>CAYMML010000158.1:0-2176 GCA_964391515.1 uncultured Thermodesulfovibrio sp.
GCTAACAATGCTCAAATACGGGATTGATGATATCCGGCTGTTTTTTGAAAATGACCTGAGATTTCTAAGACAATTCTGAAATAACCGGAAAACGCTGTCATGAGACCCCTCAGGGACCTGCCTTTAAGAGTAAAGTTCTTTATCGGTATAGCGGTTATAGTGGTTTTTTTCTGGATGCTGTTCAATATCCTGATATACCTCAACCTCAAGGACAATATCATGGAGCAGACATACCAGAAGACCGATATACTCTTTTCCCATATCCAGGCCACCGTTAATTATGTAAGAAGGGTTGTAAGGCCGAGACTCTTTCATGCGCTCCCTAAAGATACATTCATAAAGGAGGCGATGAGTATATCTTTTCTGAACAAGGGCATCATGTCTGAGTTTAAGAAGAATTTCCCTGATTTTCAGTACCGGAGGGTGGCTGTAAACCCGATGAATCCCAATAATTCACCAACCGGGTTTGAGCTTGCGCTTATTAGAGACTTCAGGGAAAAGAAGATAAAAGAGTACAGGGGGGTGGTAAAAGTAAGTTCAAAGAAATATTATGTTCATGCCAGACCTGTGGTGGTGGAGAAGGAGTGTCTGGCATGTCATGGCCGGCCCGAGGATGCGCCCTCTGAGATAGTAAGGAACTATGGAACCGGCGGAGGTTTTAACAGAAAAGAGGGTGAGGTGATTGGTGTGGAATCCATCTCAATACCCCTTGGCGATACCTTTACCCAGATTAAGGGGCTTGTCTTTTCAATATTTATAACAGGTATATTCGGGATGCTCTTTCTCTTTCTTGCCATAAACTACTATATAAATATCCTGGCCGTCAATCCAATAAAGAGAATGAGCAGATTTTTCAGGTCTGTGGTGGAAGGCAATGTGCCGCTTGCGTCTCCTCCGGTGATAAAGAGCAAGGATGAGATAGGTGAACTTGCGCATTCCTTCAGACAGATGATGGAGTATCTGAAGAACTATCAGGAACAGTTGAAGGCATCCGAAAGGAAATACCGGCGGATATTTGAGGGCTCAAAGGATACAATAATAATTGCAGATTGCGACGGGCTTATCCAGGACATAAACCCATCAGGGCTTGAGATGATGAAATGTAATGACCGCACAAGTCTGCTTAACTCCATTGCGCTTAATGACCTCTTTGCCAGGCATGATGACTATGTGGATTTCATAAAGAGGCTCCAGAAGGACGGCTTTGTAAAGGAGTATGAGACGAGGTTTGTTACTGTTGAGGGTGATCAGATAGATGTGCTTATTACGGCAAACTACAGAACCGATGAGGAGGGCAAGATATGCGGCTATGAGGCGATAATCAAGGACATAACCGAGTGGAAGAGGTTTCAGGAGCAACTGAAGGAGGCTGACAGGCTTGCCTCAATCGGTGGTATGGCCGCCGGCCTTGCCCATGAGATTAACAACCCTATCGGCATAATCATGGGCTATACCGGCATGATGCTGAAAAATACCGGTGAGGATGACCCAAGGAGGGCTGACCTTGAGATCATATATAAAAGTACCGAGACATGCAAGAAGATCGTGGATGACCTACTTAAGTTTTCGCGCAGGACGGAAACCCGGCCGGACAGGACAGATATTAACAGGATAATACTGGATGTTCTGGATTTTCTGTCATATAAACTTGAAGAAAAGGGGGTGCATATTTATAGAGAACTTGATGAGAGTATGCCTGAGATTATGGTGGATGCCGAAAAGATGAGGCAGGTTTTTGTTAATATGCTGATGAATGCATACCAGGCAGTTAAAGAGGGCGGCAGTATATGGATAAGGACATACATGAGTGCAGAGCGTGACAGAGCCATAATAGAGATTGAGGACAATGGCTGCGGCATACTTCCCGAACACAAGGGCAGGATTTTTGAGCCTTTTTTTACAACAAAGGAGCCCGGAGAAGGCACAGGACTTGGGCTTTCGGTAAGTTACGGTATTGTGAAGGAACACAGGGGGGAGATAATGGTTAATTCTACACCTGATGAAGGAACCATATTCATAATAGAGATTCCTGCCGGGGAGGTGGGGGAATGAAAAGGCACCGCATACTTGTAGTGGATGATCACAAGGATATGCTCGGGCTGTTAAAGAAACTGCTGAGTTCCGAACTTGGGGTGGATGTGCTGACATGTTCTTCCGCCGTCAAGGCGGTGGAGAC
>CAYMML010000158.1:2276-4213 GCA_964391515.1 uncultured Thermodesulfovibrio sp.
GGGGAAAGCAGGGCAATCAAAGAACTGCTTGAGAAGATATCGGCGGTGGCTGTTACTGATGAGACCATACTTATCAGGGGTGAGACAGGCACTGGAAAGGAACTTGCGGCAAGGACCATCCACAGGTTGAGCACAAGGGCAGACGGGCCGTTTATCACTGTAAACTGCCCTGCCATACCAGAGAGCATCCTTGAAAGTGAACTCTTTGGATACCGTAAGGGTGCCTTTACCTCTGCCACCACTGACAAAAAGGGTTTGTTCGAGGCTGCTGACGGAGGCACCATATTTCTCGATGAGATAGGTGATATTCCTGCATCGGTGCAGACGAAACTGCTCAGGGTACTGCAGGAAAAGGAGTTTAAGCCCCTTGGAGATACCGGAAATGTAAAGGTGGATGTCAGGGTTATAGCATCCACAAACCAGGACCTGGAGGCGAAGATAAAAAGTGGCGATTTCAGAGACGACCTTTATTACCGTCTTAATGTTATAACCCTCAGGATGCCATCCCTTAATGAGCGGGTCGATGACATACCGCTTCTTGCAAACCACTTTTTAAAGGAGTATGCAGTAGAGTACGGTAAGGATATCACCGGTTTTTCACCTGATGCCTTTGATTACCTTATGAAGAGGAACTGGAAGGGCAATGTCAGAGAACTCCAGAACCTCATAAAGAGGGCCGTGATATTTGCAAAAGACAAAAGGGTTACGAGTGCTCAACTTGAATCACCTGCCTATGAGGACCCATGTTCAGACGAGATTGTGGATGAACTGCTGAACATGGATTACAAAACGGCAAAACAGAGGCTCGTGGAGCGTTTTTCAAACCAGTATATAGGCCGGTTGCTGAAAAAGACCGGCGGCAATGTAACTCAGGCTGCCCGGCTTGCCGGCATGGAACGACAGGCGCTTCAGCAACTTATGAAACGCTACGGCATCAGTTCATCTGATTTTAAACCAGATAGATAACCCCCCTCTGCCTGCTCAGTGTCATCTGCCAGCAGTAGGTGCAAGAAATAGTTTGCACTTTTGCAATGAAATCCTTGCAATATTTTTCACCCGACCCTTGGACTATTTAAAAAAATGCTTGAATATCAGTAAGATGCAAACTTATATCCTGCCGGTATAACATTTGCTTTATAAAGTGTTGATATGGAGGGAAGGAGGGGAGGGCTGTTTTACAGCCTCAAAAACTCAAAGGGAGGTGTTTATGGCTGAGGAAAAACAAACAACGCAGCCGCCATCCTCAGGGATGGGATGGAAGGAGTTATGGCTGAAGGAAGACTGGTGGGCGGTATGGCTTGGTCTTGGTATTGTTGTGGTAGCGTATATCTTCTTTGCCAGCGGAAGCACCATCAAGCCCATTGCAATCAAACCCGCCAAGTGGCACACCTTTGCACAGCTCTGGTCGCACTTCATCGGGCATATCGGCGCTTACATTGCCAATTTCGTTATCTGGCTGATCATCTTTTCAATAAGCACGGCAATCCTTGGTTTCAAGCAGTCGGAGTTCATTCCCTCGTTTATCTTCGTTTACATCTTCTCGATAATAATCTTTATGATAGGTGCATGGGACAAGGCACACCACTACAACCTTGAACCGCCACTTGTTGCGCTTGCACTTGGAATGATAATCTCAAATGTCTTCAGGCTGCCCAAGTGGATGGATACGGGCTTCAGGGTCGAGTATTACATCAAGACAGGTATTGTTCTGCTTGGTGCAACACTTCCGTTTACACTGATTGTCTGGGCAGGTCCGATAGCATTCATTCAGGCGACCATTGTTGCGCTGACCACGTTTCTTGTAATCTACTTCGTGGGGACAAAGGTCTTCGGGCTTGACAAGAGGCTCAGTTCATGCCTTGGTGCAGGGGGTGCGGTCTGCGGTGTCTCGGCAGCCATTGCCATTGGTGGTGCTGTTAAGGCAAAGAAGGAATACC
>CAYMML010000159.1:0-4199 GCA_964391515.1 uncultured Thermodesulfovibrio sp.
GCAGAGCACCAACCATGGGGTTCGGGCTTGTGTGGCCCCTGGCCCTTCGGGCAAGTGAAATTGCCCGTTTTATAAACAATTCATGATCCATAGACAATAATATTACCAAAAATATAACGAAACCTGCCTGAGGCATATACTATTGGTAATTTTAATAATGTCAGTTAAGGCAGGCAGTTTTTCATCTGAACCTGATTTGGCCATAGTTTTTTCAATTATTAAAGAAACATTCTATGAGTTGGGATTATCCTTAAAGTATTGTTTAATTTTTGTTAAAACTGAAAAAATTACTTGATTTTCCATTCGCTTTGCTGTATAATTATAATGCTTTTTTGTTTTTCGGGGAGGTAAATTAATTTAATGGGGGAGTGTTGTTAGGAGATTATTTAAGGGGTAAGCGAGAGGAGTCCGGGCTCTCACTGAAGGAACTCTCTGAAAAGACCCGAATCCGCCTTGAGTATCTGAAGGCACTTGAATCGGGTGAATACGGGAGAATTCCTGGTGAGGTTTTCGTTCGTGGTTACATAAGGGAGTATCTAAGGTGTCTCTCTACGGACCCTGAAGAGGCATTATCTATATACGAATCAGAAAAACCTGCCCCTATTGAACCAGACCTTGTACTCCCTACCCATAAGGCATTAAACCCGTCATCAAGGTTAAGAAGTTTTTTCCTCTATGGTTTGATAATCCTGCTTCTCGTCCCTCTAACGATCTTTGCCGTCAGGCTCTCCAGAAATAACAGACAGACAACACCCGTTTCCCCCGGTGCACACAGCCTTGAAAAAGTTGTTAATATGATTCCTGCCCCTGTAAAAACAGCCGAGGCTGACTTTACAAACAAGCATCTGCTCGAGATATCAGCCATTGAAGACTCGTGGGTTTTTATACAAATAGATAACAATATCAGTTACTCCATGCTCCTCAAGGCCGGAGAAAAGAGATCCTGGACTGGTGAAAAAGGGTTTTACCTGAAAACAGGGAATGCAGGGGGGATCAGAATCACTCTTGATGGGAAGAAATTGGGAGCACCTGGCAAGAGGGGACACATAGCAAAACTCACACTTCCCCAAAACACCGGTCATACGGCAGAATAACACCTTTTATCTTAAAGCAGTGGCTCACCATTTTGCCAAGATTGAGCAGACGGGTATCAAAGCAGGAAACACACCACCCACCACACAAAACACTTGCATCCCGATCCCTTCAAGGGTAAAGGAGGTCAATCCTTGAGAACACTCTCAAAAAATGCCCTTACAGTCCTAAGAGCCAGGTATCTCCTAAAGGATGAAAACGGCAGGACGATTGAAACCCCCGAGGAAATGTTCAAAAGGGTCGCAAAACATCTTGCAAAATCTGAGAAAAAATACGGCCATAGAGTTAAAGAATGGGAAGACCTCTTTTTTGAGATAATGGCAGACCTCAGGTTTCTTCCTAACTCTCCCACCCTGATGAATGCAGGCAAACCTGAAGGACAATTAGCAGCATGCTTTGTCCTGCCCCTTCAAGACTCCATGAAGGGCATATTTGACACCCTAAAAAACGCCGCCCTTATACTTCAAAGCGGTGGTGGTACGGGTTTTTCCTTTTCCAGCCTAAGACCAAGATCGGATATTGTAAGGTCAACCGGCGGCATTGCAAGCGGTCCTGTCTCATTTATGAAGATTTACAACAAGGCTACAGAGGTGATAAAGCAGGGTGGTGCCAGAAGGGGCGCAAACATGGGAATTCTCCGGGTAGATCATCCCGACATAATGGACTTTATAAAGGCAAAAACCGAGGGTGATACCCTCACGAACTTCAACATCTCCGTCGCAGTTACAGACTCATTCATTAAGGCACTAAAAAAAGACGGGCGGATAACACTCAGAAACCCTCGCACCGGCAAGGCTGTATCACGCTTAAAGGCTAAAGAGATATTTGATGCACTCGTAAAATCCGCCTGGCAGACGGGTGACCCTGGCGTTATTTTCATTGACAGGATCAATCGTGCAAACCCAACCCCACATATTGGGGAGATAGAGAGCACAAACCCCTGTGGTGAGCAACCTCTCCTCCCTTATGAAGCCTGTGTGCTGGGATCTCTCAACCTTTCAAGATACGTAAAGTCTCCCTTAACAGATAATCCCAGGAACCGACCTGAGATAGACTTTAACAGTCTCGGAAGAGATATAGAAATAGCGGTCAGGCTCCTTGATGATGCCATAGATGCAAGCACTTACCCCTTGAAAGAGATTGAACGGATGCACCTTGGAAACAGAAAGATCGGCCTTGGCGTGATGGGCTGGGCTGATATGCTCGTCATGATGGGCATACCCTATGATTCTGCCGATGCATTAGCGCTTGCTGAGACTGTGATGGGCTTCATTCAGAAACGCTCCAAAGAGGTCTCCCGCTCCCTTGCAAAGGAACGCGGAGGTTTTCCCAACTTTAAAGGTTCCGTTTATGACCTAAGGGGAGAAGCCCCGTTAAGAAATGCGACAACAACAACGATAGCCCCTACAGGCACCCTCTCCCTCATTGCCGGGTGTTCCGCCGGCATCGAACCCTACTACGCCCTTGCCTACAAAAGGCTCATCCTTGAAACAGAATTTACTGAGATAAACCGTATCTTCCTCGAAACAGCAAAACGACATGGGTTTTATTCAAAGGAACTAAAAGAAAGGGTGATCTTACAGGGCACATTGAGAGGGATCAGGGGTGTGCCTTCCAGGATAAAAAGGCTTTTTAAGACCGCTCTTGAGATATCACCTGAATGGCATGTGGAAATGCAGGCTGCCTTTCAACGGCACGTGGATAATGCTGTCTCAAAGACGGTAAACCTGCCACACTCGGCAAGACCCTCAGACGTGGCAAGGGTGTTTCTCCTTGCCTATGAGAAGGGTTGTAAGGGAGTTACCGTTTTCCGTGCCGGCACTAAAAAACGGGGCACCCTGATAAAACTCAAGGAGGTGGACTGAGATGGGAAACAGGGCATTGGTTTTAAGTGGTGGAGGTGCAAAGGGAGCCTTTGAACTGGGTGTGGTGGATTATCTGGTAAACGACAGGGGGCTCTACTTCGATGTGATTTGTGGTGTCTCAACAGGGGCACTGAACGCATCCTTTTTAAGTCAGGGAAAGGGTTATGAAGGTCTGAAAGAGAAACTGGAAAAACTCAAGGAAATCTGGTTCGGGATACAATCCGACGATGACATCTATTACCATACGCCCGCTATAGAGTTTTTAAGGCTGGTTTCCCTCTATAACAACCGTCCCTTGAAAGAAAAAATTGACGAACACATAAGGCCTGCCCTTCTAAAAAGTTCCGGTGTGGAATTCAGAATTGGGGTGGTCTCTCTGAACAGTGGAGACTACCTTTCGATAAACCAGTCCGAAAAGTCCCTGAAGAGGTTTATCCTTGCAAGCACATCAATACCGGTACTTTTCAGCCCTGTAAAACACAAGGGACAACTATACGTGGATGGCGGTGTAAGAAACATCACGCCGCTACAGGATGCACTGCTTGCATTAAAAGACCTTCCCCGTCATGATACTCCTGACGAGGTATATATAGTGCTTGCATCCCCCATGAAGATAAAGAGGATACAAACTGAAGATACTAACAACATTTTTGAGATTTTAAAACGGTCGGTAGAAATACTCACCGCCGAAATCTACCGTGACGACATCGACCATGCTATAGAGGTGAATAAATACATCTCCTCCGTTGAACTTCTTAAAGAAAAACTCGCTGAAAAGATTCCACAGGATGAACTGGATGCTATCTTTGCATCCGTGGAGTTTCCTTTCGTCAAAAAATCACAGCGTTATGTTAATATTTTCAGGTTTGAGCCAGACAGGGAGTATCTTGGCAGCCTCGAGTTTGACCCGGAAAAGATCAAAAAGGCTTTCAGGGCAGGTAGAAGAAAGGCAAAAAGTGTGATGGGATAAATCAAAAAGGAGACTCAGGAGGATACAGTATATGCACCTTGGAGTAAATGTTGACCATGTAGCAACGGTAAGGCAGGCGAGGATGACCTTTGAGCCCGACCCTGTGATGGCCGCAACGCTTGCCATTCTTGGCGGGGCAGACGGGATAACTGTGCATCTCAGGGAGGACCGCCGCCATATTCAGGACAGAGACCTGAAACTGTTACGAGAGGTTGTCCCAAATGAACTGAACCTTGAGATGGCAGCCACCGAGGAGATGGTAAGAATCGCCA
>CAYMML010000160.1:0-4120 GCA_964391515.1 uncultured Thermodesulfovibrio sp.
ATCACGGCTGTCCCAACCCCGGAGCAATGAAAGACTTAAGATGCCCATTGAGCATAGAACCATACCTGTTTCCAAGGTAACCCGACCGGGGGTTCAGAACATTGTTGAGAGAAATAGGCTTTACAGCCTGCTTGACGAGGCATCGGAAAGACCGATAACCTGGGTTTCGGCTCCGGTAGGTTCAGGAAAGACAACTCTCGTCTCAGACTATATCACCCACCGGCAGATGCCCTGTCTATGGTACCAGTTTGACAGTGGTGATACCGATACTGCATCGTTTTTCTATTACATGGGCATGGCTGTAAGGAATGCACTACCGGTGGAAAACTCCCCGATGCCCAGCCTTATACCCGAATCACTTACCTCCATCCGGACATTTGCAAGGAGATACTTCGAGGAACTCTATGCACGGCTGCTCCGCCATGGGGCACCTTCCGGAAACGGTGGCAGGGGGGCGGTAGTCGTCTTTGATGACTATCATGAGATTCCTTCAAACTCGGAATTCCATGACTTGATTGCCTCGGGTCTTGATTCCATTCCGGACGGTTTGAGGGTGATATTCATCAGCAGGTATGAGCCGCCATCCCGGTTTGTCCGGTTTAAGGCAAGGGACAAAATCAGCATTGTCGGCTGGGATGAGATCAGATTTACCCTTAAAGAGACAGAGGCCATGCTCCGGTCTGTCTTCAACCGTAAGGAAAAACACTATGCCGAGTTTCTCCACAAAAAGACCCAGGGGTGGGCGGCAGGGCTTGTGCTTCTCGGTCCGGGCACTGCCGATGAGGGGATGAACCGGGATGAGCCTCCGGGCATGGAAGATGTCTTTTCTTACTTTGCCGAAGAGATTTTTCAGCATCTGGACGGGAGGCTTCAGGCCTTCCTGTTTAAGACCGCCTTCCTGCCTGAGATAACCACATCAATGGCAGAGGCACTCACCGGGATGAGTGATGCCCGGGAGATCCTCTCCGAACTCTGCCGTAACAACTTTTTTGCTGTTTTACACAGCGGTGAAGAAGGCCAAACCTACCGGTATCACCCCCTCTTGAGAGGGTTTCTCCGGAGCAGGGCAACGGACTTTTTAGGGACGACAGAACTCCTCTCGGTCAGGTCCCGCTCAGCCGTGATTGCCGAAGGTTCTGGACGTATTGAAGATGCCGCCGGCCTGTACATTGAAACTGAAGACTGGGAGGGGCTCTCCTCACTAATCATCAACTCTGCAAGGGGGCTCATAGCCGTAGGCAGGAACCAGACACTTGAGACATGGTTAAGGAAGATTCCCCGGAGCGTATTTGAATCCAGCCCACCGCTCCAGTACTGGATGGGAGTTGCAAGGCTCCCATTCAGCACGCATGAGAGCAGGGCATATTTTGATACATCCTTTAAAGCACTAAAGGGGCGGGAAGGGTCTGCATCAGCAATGCTTTCGTGGGCAGGTGCGGTGGAGACTATATTCCTTGAAAGGGGTGACTTCTCCAGGCTTGACTGGTGGCTTTCTGAAGTAGATGATATCCTTAAAGGCCCGGCCTCTATCACATCTGGAAGGGTCCTCACGTCAGTTGTCAAGGCAATGGTGGAGATCATACTTTCACGCAGGCCCTTCAGCCCTGAAAATACCCCATGGATAAAAAAGGGGGTTGAACTCCTTACAGAGGACATCCCCGTTGAGGAGAAACTCGCCATAGCCGACCCACTCCAACTGTACTTTATCTATACAGGCGATCACCTTTCAGCATCGGAACTGATAAGCATACTTGAAAGCAACCCCGCCATCTCCGAGGCGTCGCCCCTTGCACGGATAAGGTGGTCCCTTATAAGGGCGGTTCATACCCACATGGTTGATGTTTCCCCTGATGACTGCCTCAAATATATACAAGAGGGCTTAAAGACAGCAGAAGATACCGGTGTCCATCTCCTTGATATACCCCTTTACCAGACAGGCGCCTATGCCTCGCTGATCAGAGGAGATATCAAAACCTCAGAGGAGTTCCTGAAAAAGATGCTCCCCCTCGTAAAACCATACAGTTTTTTTGATATAGGGAACTGCAGTTCGATAAAACTGAGTCATGACCTCATGAGGAAACGGTATCTGAGCGCACTGAAGAACGCAGCAAAGACCATCCGCATGGCCTTCCGTACTGGAAGTCCCATCCCGATCTTTCTAACCTATCTCGGGATGGCACAGGCACTTATCGGACTGGGCAGATACAGGGCTGCAAGAAACCAGATAGAAAAGGCACGGAAGATAATAAAAGACACCAGGGAAACAAATGCCTGGTCGTGGCTATATCTCATTGAGGCATACCTGCTTATCAAAAAGGGTGAGGCAGGATATGAGGAGCATCTCAAGCGGGCGTTTGAGATAAGCGCCAGGCAGCAGCATCTGAATGCACTTCACTGGAACCCCGAAGTTATGTCCGTTCTCTGTGCCGCCGCACTTGAGCACGGTATCGAGACCGGTTATGTGAAGGCGCTAATAAGAAGGCGTAATATCCCTCTGCCAAAAGGAGATCACCCGCCTGCCGACTGGCCGTTTCCTGTAGTCATCAGAACGCTTGGGGAGTTTACGATCCTGATTGACGGTAGACCCGTTGAGTGTCCGGGAAGAGAGAGACAGAAGCCCCTTGAACTCCTGAAGGCGGTAATAGCCTTTGGCGGGAGGAATCTGCCCGTTGTAAGTTTGACCGAGGCCATCTGGCCTGACTCCGAGGGTGACAGGGCATCCAGGTCATTTAAATTTACCCTTCATGCCCTCAGAAAGATCCTCGGAAAAGTGCCCGTCATAGAACTGAATGGAGGAAAGGTCTCTTTGAACCGTGACCTCTGCCAGGTGGATATATGGCGGTTTGACTCACTTGCAAGGGAGATAGAAAAATCCCTTCCAATGGATCCCGCCAGGAGCAGGTTATGTGAGGATGCCCTGGAGCAGTACAGGGGTGACTTTCTCCCCGGAGATACTCATATAGGGTGGACATGCAGGCTTAGAGAGAATATCAGGGAAAGGACCCTTGGTATCGCCTCTGAACTTGCCGGTTATTATTCAGACAGGGCTGAGTATGAAAAAACGATCAGGATATGTAACCGGGCACTTGAGATAGACTGCCTAAGGGAGGAGTTTTACAGAAAAATCATGCTCTCATATATCCACCTTGGCAGAAATGCAGATGCCGCAGTCACATACAAAAGATGCAGGGATATCCTGAGGGCGGAATTAGGCATTAACCCCTCAGAAGAGACAGAAAAACTCTTCAAAAAGGCAACTTCTCATTAAAAAAACCTCTATTTTCTAACCTTCCTCTAACCTCCGGTATATTATAATGGTCTCAGGAAACGGATGTGAGGGAGGTACGGGCCGGTCTGGGCCAGCCCGGGAGCGGCGTTATGCCGGAGCCGGAGGATAGGGCGGGGATGTTGCGTTAATTGCGTTTGTTGCGTTGGTCTGGTCTATCTGGTCTGTTTCGTCTATCTCGTTGGTTTGGTCTATTGCGTCAACTGCGTTGTTTGCGTTAGTCGGGTTGATAGTGTTAATTGAGTTTGTTGTGTTTATATCGTTGGTTGGGTTGGTTGCGTTTGCCGGGATTAAGGCGGGAATGCAGAACGTTCCATGGACTCTTCGGAGTGAGGGGCCAGGCTTAGAAGCCCTGAACCTACTGGGTATCCGGTCTAACGATAGATTGTCATGATATAAATATTCATTTCAGGAGGAGGTAACGATGAAGATGAAGGGCATTAGAGGATTTATTTTTATTGCCGCTCTGATGTTCATGGCGATTACGGCAATCCCTGCCGGGGCGGCCACGATCAATGTGACGGCAAACGCCCCTGATGTGCTTGATGGCACAGACGGCTCCTGCGCCCTCCGGGAGGCGATAACCAATATTAATAACGGCGCTGATACCTATGCCGACTGCGCCGCCACAGGCACTTATGGCACGAATGACACCATCAACCTGCCGGCGGGGACATACACAAATGCCATAGCCGGCGGCGGTGAAGATGGCAACGCTTCGGGGGATCTCGATATCCTTGCGTCGGTCACGATCACCGGCGCCGGGGCGGCAACCACGATCATTGACGGCGGTGCAATCGACCGGGTTATACAGATTCCGGTCGCTGTTACGGT
>CAYMML010000161.1:0-4072 GCA_964391515.1 uncultured Thermodesulfovibrio sp.
CCTGCCCTGCTCTATTAGGACTGGTGGCATTACTAATGTAGATATTAGTAAAACTCAAGGAGGAGTGATTTGACACTTGGACAGGCAAAGGTTATAGCCACCCTTTTATATCTACTTGCCTTTGTGCTTTTCGCGATAGGGGGCTGGTTAGTGTTTGCGGGGATAGGGGCGGAATCGACCAGGGCTGCCCTTATCGGGTTTGTTGCGGTTGTTATAGGCGTTGTGTTTTTTCGTTTTGCCACATCGCTTTTAAAGGATTTCAGAAGGGGGTAAGTCAACCCTTATGGACGAAAAACTGCGCAAAGAGATTGAACAACTGGTAAAGGAACTCAACTACCACTCATACCGGTATTATGTCCTGGACTCTCCCGTTATATCTGATGAGGAGTATGACCGTCTATACAGACGTCTGAAGGAACTTGAGGAAAAGACCGGCTATGTCCTTCCCGATTCTCCCACACAGCGTGTAGGTGCACCACCACTTGATAAATTCCGGAAGGTGAGACACCGTGAGCCCATGCTCTCGCTGGATAACGCCTTTTCTCATGATGAACTTCGGGAGTTTGATGCAAGGGTGAAGAGGTATCTGGGAACAGACCGGGATATTGTTTACACCGTGGAGCCCAAGTACGACGGGCTTGCGATGGAACTTACATATAAAAAAGGTATCCTTGAGAGGGCATCGACAAGGGGTGATGGAGTTGAGGGGGAGGATGTTACGAACAATATAAAGACCATCCGGTCTGTGCCCTTGAGGATAGAGGGTGACGACCTGCCTGAGGTGTTAGACATCAGGGGAGAGGTTTACATGAATGTGGCGGATTTTGAGAAATTAAACAGGGAGCGGGAAGAAAGGGGTGAGCCCACCTTTGCAAACCCGAGAAATGCCGCTGCGGGCTCTGTAAGACAACTCGATCCGTCTGTAACCGCAGAAAGGACACTCCATCTCGTCTGCTACGGTGTGGCAGCGATAGGGGAACTGCCGTTCTCGTCACAGACCGGCCTGATAAACTGGTTTAAGGAGAAACGCCTTCCCGCACCCGAACTCTTTTTTGAATGCCATGGTATAGAAGAGGCGGTGGAGGCGGTAAGAGAGATCGAATCAAAAAGACAGGAGTTCCCCTTTGAGGCAGACGGTGCGGTCTTGAAGGTAAACGACTTTGAACTCCAGAGAAGACTCGGCATAAAGACCAGGGAGCCCAGATGGGCGATTGCTTACAAGTTTCCCGCCCATCAGGGAACGACGAGGATCATTGAGATAATACCGAGTGTGGGGAGGACTGGTGCAATCACACCCGTGGCGGTGTTAGAGCCTGTAAGGATAGGTGGGGTTACTGTATCCAGATCTACCCTCCATAATTGGGATGAGATTGAGAGGAAGGATATCAGGGTGGGTGATACCGTGGTGGTGGAGAGGGCAGGTGATGTGATTCCCCATGTGGTTCAGGTGATAAAGGATAAAAGGACGGGGAAGGAGAGGGTGTTTCCCATCCCTGAACAATGCCCTGTATGTGGTTCGGAACTGGTAAGACCGGAGGGTGAGGTGGTGGTGAGATGCCAGAGGCTGGACTGCCCAGCCCAGGTCAAGGAGAGGATAAGGCACTTTGCCTCCCGTGGGGGGATGGATATAGAGGGGCTTGGTGAAAAGAATGTGGAACTCCTGTACTCCGAGGGGCTTATAAGACACTTTACGGATATATATAAACTCAGGCAGGAGGATCTGGAAAACCTTCCGCGCTTTGGGAAAAAGTCGGCGGAAAACCTTATTAACTCAATTGAAAGGAGCAAGGAGACCACCCTTTCCAGGTTTCTCTACGCCCTCGGGATAATACATGTGGGGGAGTTTGCGGCAAAGGTGCTTTCTGCACACTTCCGCACCATTGAGGATCTTTATCATATAGATTCCGACAGGATTGAGGCACTTCCTCAGATGGGTGAGAAGATAGCCAGATCGGTTTCCGGATTCTTTAATGATGAAGAAAACCTGAAAACAATCGAGGAGTTGAAATCAAGAGGTCTGAAGATAACAAATCCCGATTATCAGGGTGAGGGTGTTGGCAGTAGGCCGCTTGAGGGGCTTACCCTTGTGATTACCGGCACCCTTCCTGTGGCAAGAAAGGAAGTTGAGGAGATGATTCACCGTGCCGGCGGACACCCCGCCTCTTCGGTTTCAAAGAAAACCGATTATGTTGTGGCAGGTGAAAACCCCGGGTCAAAACTCGAAAAGGCAAGAAAATTAGGTGTAAAGGTGATCACCTATGACGATCTTTTGAGTATGATAGGGGAAAAGGGGCTATGAAAAGGATAGAGTCTTACTCCTTTGGCCGGATAGTCATTGGTGGCAACACCTATACGAAGGATGTGATTGTGCTACCAGACGGGGTATTTTCCCCCTGGTGGCGTAAGGAGGGGCATCTTCTCCATATGGAAGACCTGGCGGAGGTGTTTCCCGTAAACCCGGCGGTGCTGATAATAGGCACCGGGTATTCAGGGGTGATGAGGGTGCCGGATAGTGTTATAGAGGAACTTAACTCAAAGGGGATTGAGACCTCTGTGATGAAGACCCCCGATGCAGTCGATTATTATAACTCCCTTTCGGAGAAGGAAAAGGTAGTGGCCGCCCTCCATCTTACCTGTTAAGCCATGTAGTTCCACTTACGAAGTGGAACTATCGGGCAGGGTTATGCCCATTTCTCCGAGTTGTTTGATTACCGAACCGGGCTTGAAGAATGCACGGAGTTTAAGTTGTTTCTTTTTGTTTGGGGGGAGAAGGGTGTCGTCGATTGAGTCGATCAGGTCTATCAGTTTTTCCGTGCCTTCCTCCTCAAATTGTGGTATTTTCCCCTCTTTAAGATCTTGAGGCTTTCTGTTTAACATTAAATCCACCGCCTTCTGGATGCCCGCTCTGAAATCCATACCATCTTTTGTCTTTAAAAAGGCGGGGATGTTTATTATATGCCTGCTCATAAGGGGGGCATCCGGGAGTGTGTTTAGAAAAACCGGAGATAGACCGAGTTTTTCCCGTGAGAGGTCAATGAGGTTCTTAACCAGGATGTTTTTTGTCTGTGCCGGTGTCCTGTTTAAAAGGAGAAAGGGGGTAAATGCGGTGCGGATCTCCCGGAGTGTATTTAAGAGTTCAGGGTCATGCCCCTTTATAATCTCCTCCACGTGTTCCAGAGTAGTGCGTGAGTTTGTACCCTCACCCACCTCCTCAGATATCTCACGGGCAAGGAGCCTTGTGTCACTAAGCAGCCGGACGAGGTATCGGATTAGTGCCGCCTTTATAAAACCGTAGGCGTTCAGAACAGCCCCCGCCTCTGGTTGGGTTACCACCACTTTGTAATGAGATGCATTAAAAAAGTCCAGGGTGTTGTAATTTGTGCCGGCTCCAAGGTCAAGCACCACCCATGAGGCAGGAAGTCGCCTTATATGTCTTAACAGTTTCATCTTGCTCTGGAATGAGGGGTTAGCGCTCTGGAGTGTGCCTGTGCTGCCTGCAATAAGGTGGAGTCCAGGCACGGAGGTTTTTACCATCAGATCAGAGAGGTGGGGCGTCTTTCCGGACAGAAACTGCGAAACCGTGGGGGTGTGTCCGTGTATGCCAAGGTAAGTGTGGAGGTTTGCACCCCCAAGATCGAGATCAACAAGCACCACATCCCTGCCCATTTCTGCAAGCACAACCGCCATGGTAAGGGCGACTATGCTTTTACCCACCCCACCCTTGCCGCCGCCGATGCCGATTATCTCAGGTGAATGAGCCATCAGTGATTATACTACTATTTTTAACATGAATAATGTCAGTTAAAGGGGGCAAAACTCCATCAAAACCGGATTTAATGCGATTTTATTAAGTCGTAAAAAATGGAACACTGACAAACGCAGAAACAATGGATACACGCAGAAAAACAGAAATACTATCTGAAAAACACCCCCCTCCCCACGGGAAGGGGCATTGAGGGAAGTGGCCTCACCGAAAGTAACTAATTGAGGTCAGAGGTGGAAACATCGGGTGTCTGGATAGAGCCTTTCAATATCATTTTCTCCTCAAGGTTTTCAAACCTGGTTATCAGTT
>CAYMML010000162.1:0-4067 GCA_964391515.1 uncultured Thermodesulfovibrio sp.
ATTGACGGTCTCTTCACCGCCGGTGACGGCTGTGGTGCATCAGGCCACAAGTTCTCCTCCGGCTCACACGCCGAGGGTCGTATTGCAGGTAAGGAACTTGTGAGGTATGTCCTCGATCATCAGGACTATACACCAACCCTTGGTAAGAGTGCTGATGAGTATGTGGCAGAGATCTTCCTGCCCTTTGAGGTCTACGAGAAGTACAAGAATTACACCACCGATCCCAATGTGAACCCCCACTACATCAGGCCAAGCCTCCTTCAGAAGAGGCTCCAGAAGATCATGGACGAGTATGTGGCCGGTGCAGGCTCCTGGTACATGACCTCAAAGACCATGCTCGAAGAGGGTCTCAGGCAGTTAGAGATGCTCAAAGAGGATGCAGGCAGGATGGCTGCTGCTGACCACCACGAACTCATGAGGTGCTGGGAGAACTACCACAGGATCATCGCTGGTGAGGCCCATGCAAGGCACATCCTCTTCAGGGAGGAGACCAGGTATCCTGGTTACTACTTCAGGGGTGACTTCCCCGGCATCAACGATGACGAGTGGAAGTGCTTCACCGTCTCCAGGATCAATCCTGAAAACGGTCAGTGGGAGTTCGAGAAGATCCCATACAAGCAGATCATCGACTAATAAAGTTCTACAGGTTGAGGAGGGCAATGCCCTCCTCAACCATATTTTCCCAAGGAATTTGTCCTGCCATTCTGAGGCGTTTTCAAAGAAGATTTGAGTATGCCTCAGAGTGACAGGCTTTTTAAGGAGAGCATGATGAGCACAACGCCCTTTTAAGAGAGGGTGGTTGAAAAACTGCTGAAGGAGGATATAGATGGCAATTGCCCCTGACAAAACGGTTCTTGTTGTAGGTGGAGGGATAAGCGGGATAACCGCTACCCTTGAGACCGCCGAGGCGGGGACGAAGGCGGTTATTGTGGAGAAAAATCCCTATCTGGGGGGCCGGGTTGCACAACTCTACAGGTACTTCCCGAAACTCTGCCCACCTTACTGCGGGCTTGAGTTGAACTTCAGGAGGATCAAGGAAAACCCCTCGATCAGTTATTACACCCTTGCGGAGGTTGAGGATATCTCCGGCGGACCCGGAAACTTCAGGGTGAAGGTTCGGCAGAAACCGAGGTTTGTAAATGAGAAGTGTACAGCCTGTGGTGCCTGTGTGGAGGCATGTCCTGTGGAGAGGCCAAACGATTTCAACTTTGGTATGGACAACACAAAGGCGATATATCTTCCTCACGATCTTGCGTTTCCCATGAGGTATGTGATAGATGGTTCCGTTTGTAAGGGTAAGTCGTGTGCCAAGTGTGTAGAGGCGTGTAAGTATGGGGCAATAGACCTGGATATGAAAGACCAGAGCATCGAAATAGAGGTGGGTTCCATTGTGTTTGCAACAGGATGGAACCCCTATGATGCCACTAAGATGGATAACCTTGCTTTTGGTAAGGTGAAGAATGTGATTACCAACATGATGATGGAGCGGCTTTCAGCACAGAACGGGCCTACACAGGGCAGGATATTACGGCCATCTGATGGTAAAGAGGTAAAAAATGTGGCCTTTGTTCAGTGTGCAGGCTCAAGAGACGAAAACCACCTGAATTACTGCTCTGCTATCTGTTGTATGGCCTCGATGAAGCAGGCCACTTATCTGAGGGAGAAAAACCCGGATTCAAAGGCAACCATATTCTATATAGATCTCAGGGCCCCCGGTAAATACGAGGATTTTTACCGGAAGGTGGAGGCGGATGAGAACATCACCTTTATAAAAGGTAAGGTTGCAAAGATAGAGGAAGACCCGGACACTCAGGATGTTATCGTCACGGTTGAGGATGTGGCTAATCTGAAGAAGATCACCGAGAGGTTTGATATGGTGGTGCTTGCCGCAGGAATGGAGCCTCAGGCAAAGACCAGTAATCTGCCAGGGGTAAAACTCGAGGACAATGGGTTTATCCTCTCTGATCAACTTCCTGAGGGGATTTTTGCAACCGGGGTGGCTACAAGGCCTCTGGATGTGAATACCTCTAACCAGGATGCCACCTCCAAGGCGATAAAGTGCATACAAACTCTTGTAGGAGGTAAATAAATGGAAAAGAAGGTAGGAGTCTATATATGTAAAGACTGCGGGATCGGTGAGGCCCTGAACATTGAGCAACTGGAGTCGGTTGCAAATGAGTACAACCCTGCCGTTTGCAAGACACATGACTTTCTCTGCAGCCAGGAGGGTGTGCAGGTAATAAAGGACGATATACAGAATGAGGGAGTAAATACAATCGTTATTGCAGCATGCTCTATGCGTGTGAATACAGATGTCTTCAGTTTTGACCCCAGGCAGTATATCACCGAGAGGGTGAACCTCCGTGAACATGTGGTCTGGACACAGCCACCTGGTGAGGAAAACACCCAGCGGATGGCTGAGGACTATCTCAGGATGGGTATAACCAGGGCACAGAAGGCAGACCCACCGGAGCCCAAGACGGGAGACCTTGAAAAGACCATACTTGTGGTGGGTGGAGGTGTGGCAGGTCTTTCTGCTGCACTTGAGGCTGCAAGGGCAGGCTATAAGGCGGTGATTGTGGAAAAATCTTCCGAACTCGGTGGTTGGGTGGGTAAGATGAAGAAGGTTCTTCCCACAAAGGCCCCATACGCATCGCCTGAGGAGCCGAATATAGCGGAAAAGATAAAGGCTGTGGAAGAGCATCCAAACATTAAGGTATATACAAACTCCCAGGTGGTTAGCATTGAGGGTGAGCCTGGGATGTTTGATGTCACAGTCTGTTCAAACGACAATGTTACTGTGAAGGAGATAGACATAAACGAGGAGGTAAAGAGTGGCGGCCCTGCAAGGTTTCCGCTACCTGAGTGCTCTTCACCGGAGACCTTCAAGGCAGGTGCTGTGGTCTTTACCATCGGGTGGAAGCCCTATGATGCATCAAAACTTGAGGAGGACTACGGTTACGGAAAGATCAAGAATGTGATAACAAATGTTGAACTCGAGGAGATGGCATCTAATGGTGGTTTGAAGAGGCCATCTGACGGCAAAAAACCTGAGCGGGTGGTGTTTATACAGTGTGCCGGGCAGAGGAATGAAAACCACCTTCCCTATTGTTCATCTGTATGCTGCCTTACCTCCCTCAAGCAGGCAAAGTATGTAAGAGAGGCAAACCCCGATGCAGGTGCCTTCATTATCTACAAGGATATGCGCACCCCGGGGCTCTATGAGGAGTTTTACAAGAACATGCAGGACGATGAGGGTGTGTTTCTCGTAAAGGGTGAACTCCTCGGCCTTGAGGAAAACGGTGACGGCACGGTGAAGGTCAGATTTGAAAACAAACTGATGAACTCAACAGACATTATAGATGCGGATATGGTGGTGCTTGCAACCGGAATGGTCACTAACATGGTGCCTGAAAACAGGGAGCCGAAGGACCTCTCATTTGATGATGACTATATCGGGGAGGTTGTATCCAAGCAGACCGAGGACGGTGTGGTTGAGGAACTCGTGCCCTATCCACTGGCACTTAACCTCAAATACCGCCAGGGGCCTGAAATGCCCTATCTGAAGTACGGTTTCCCAGACTCTCACTTTATCTGCTTCCCCTATGAGACCAGAAGGACGGGTATATATGCGGCCGGTGCCGCAAGGCATCCAATGGATGCAGCCCAGGCCGCCATGGATGGCGCAGGGGCGGCACTCAAGGCGATTCAGTGCATAGAGCGGACTTCTGAGGGCTATGCCGTTCATCCCAGGTCGTGGGATCAGACATTTCCTGTCTTCAGGCTTGAGTCCTGCACACAGTGTAGAAGGTGCACTGTTGAATGCCCCTTCGGTGTCCTGGATGAGGATGAAAAGGCAACCCCACAGGAGCACCCCTACCGTTGCAGAAGGTGTGGTACCTGTATGGGTGCCTGCCCACAGAGGATCATCAACTTCAACGATTACAGCATAGATATGATCTCCTCCATGCTCCAGGAGATGCAGGTGCCTGATGAGAGCGAACTATTCCCATACATAGTCGGGTTTATCTGTGAAAACGATGCCTATCCTGCATTTGACATGGCAG
>CAYMML010000163.1:0-4059 GCA_964391515.1 uncultured Thermodesulfovibrio sp.
CTATCTGGATACTCCAGTATATAAACTCGTTTGGGTATACAAATAAGTCTTTAAGCGTCCATTCTATACCGTGTACATAGCCCTCTATCATCTCGTCACCTCACATTCTCATCCAGGCCTACATAGAAGACCTGTGGTTTTGTTCCGTATTCTGGCTTCAAAACAGCCACCCTCTCGTTAAGAACAACCTTTGTTACCGGATCGTTTGGATCCTTCAGGTTGCCCACCTTCCTTGCACCAAAGGGACAGGCATCCACACAGGCGGTGTTCATCCCCTTTACGAGACGGTGAATACAGAAGGTGCACTTTTCAGCCGTCCTGTAAACAGGATGGAAAAACCTCACACCGTAAGGACACGCCATTATACAGTAACCACAGCCGATACACCAGGAGCGGTCAACCAGCACAACCCCATCCGCCCTCTGGTAAGTGGCACCCACCGGACAGACCTGCACGCAGGGTGGGTTTTCACACTGGTTACAGAGTTTGGGCACAAAGAATGCCTTGGCTATCTCCTCGGGCTTTACCTCCTGCTCCTGTACCTTCGGGTCGGTAAACCCGTCTCTTGCACCCATGGGTGTATCGGCAAGCATCTTCCCGTTTTTCAGGATCACATACCGCTCAACCCATGTCCTCGTAACGGGTGCATCGTAAGGCACCTCGTTTTCAAGTTTACAGGCCTTCACGCAGAAGCCACAGCCCACACACTTGAAGGTATCAACCAGGAATCCCCATCTGATATTGGTGGATTCCACCGCGGCCCTCGCCTCTCTTGGACTCAGGAACTTGAAGGCGCCAAGCGGCAGGGCTGATACCACCGCACCTCTCGTTATCGCCTTTAGAAAGTCTCGTCTCGTCTGCCTCATTACCAACCCTCCATATCTGGTTTATGTGGATTATGACAGTCAGCGCATTCCATACCGGTATTGTGCTCCTCTGGATTTATGCCGGGTAGTTCTCCTCTCTTGCTCGTGGGATAGGGGAGTTTTGAATGACACCTGATACAGAGCGCCCTGCTTCGGTCGATCTTCAGTTTCGGGGGGTTCTCAGGATGATCAATTGCAGGTCCATGACAGTTCTCGCACTGAATAACCCTGTGTTTGCCGGACATATTGGTCTCATACTTGTCCGGGTGGCAGTCCTTGCAGTACTGTTTTGTCCTGTACTTTACCTTGAACTTTTCCCACTCAGCCTCATTGCCTTTACGGTGGTACCCATACATGAACCCGCGCTCGTAAATTCCGAAGTCCTTGGGCACATAGAGGTATCGTGCAACGAGAATGAGCCCGACTACAACGATCACCACGAAGAGCGGTCGGTAGACATGGTTCTTCATATGCGCGCCTCCTTTTTTATTTTTTCTATTTATATTGAAACTACAGGGCGGTTTTCCTCAGGAAAACCGCCCGTTACTTACGATTTAGGTACCAATAAAGGTCAGCGGGTCTCTGTACTCATGGCACTGGGTGCAAACCTCTTTTGCCGTTTTTTCCTTCACACGCCACCGGTGAGGTTTATGACAGGTCGTACACTCAAGACCCATATTCTGCACATGCAACTTATGTTTACCCACGTTCGGAATCTGGGGATGACAACTCAGGCATGTCCCATAATCCGGCCTTACCTTCTCGTGAGGCTTGTGACACTTGTAACAGTAAAACTGCATGGGGGCATCCTTCGGGACATCTATCTTTGTTGCCTTCTTGATTACCTCTTCAGAGGGCTGGTAGTGTTTGACATCAAGCGTTGCATCAGCAATGAGTTCCATCCTTACAGACTCATCACCATGGCAGAAAAGACACTTCTTCCTGCCCGGTCTCGTATCCACCGTCCTGTCTGTGTGACAGTTAAGACAGGCAAGTTTCTCCATACCCTCACCGTGCACCTCTTTGCCCTTGTGGCATTTGAGGCAGAACCTGGGCTCTGCGGTGAATTTATGGGTAATATATCCGTGACACTTTGAACACTCTATCTTCTCCATAAAGTAGTGCTTTGCATGGCCTGGAGAGTTGTTTATCATAGGTGCATTGGGATACCGTTCGTCCTTTTCCCAGTGGCACTTCACACAGTACTTCCAGGGTACGATTATCTTCCCGTGCCTCGGGGGAACGGACTTTGGTCTGTGGAGCACGAAGTTTACAAGGAGCCTGTTCTGCTCGGGGATACTCAGGTGGTGACACTCATGGCAGTTTATCCCGGTATGTTCACTCTTTTCCCATGCCTCATAGGCAGGTTTCATAAGATGGCAACTTACACAAAACTTGGGGTTGTTCTGTGTAAAGTCGTAAAACTTGAATGCTACCACTCCTCCACCTATGATTATCACAAGGAGCAGTACGGCGATGATTATCTTACCCTTCAGGGTGAGACTCTCTTTGAACCATTCTAAACCCTTCATCCCATCCTCCTCAATCCTTCCTGATTAGTTCTCCTGCGCATCTCCATCACAGGTCTTTCATCGCCTCGTAAGCCGCCCCTATTGTCTTTTCTATATCTCTTTCAGTGTGTGCAAGGGAGATAAACCCTGCCTCAAACTGGCTCGGGGCAATGTTTATGCCCCTTTTGAGCATACCCATAAAGAACCTTGCAAACATCTCGGTATCGGACTTCTTTGCCGTTTCATAATCGTAAACATCATTTTCGTTGAAATAGGTGCAAAACATCGTACCAGATCTGTAAAACCTGGTCTTCACACCTGCCCTCTTTGCTGCATCCACAAGCCCCTCTTCGAGCATCGCCGCCCTCTCCTCAAGCCTCTCGTAGGTTCCTTTTCTTGAGATCACCTTGAGGGTGGCAATACCGGCCGCCATGGCAAGCGGGTTACCTGAAAGCGTCCCTGCCTGGTAAACCGGCCCCTCAGGGGCAACCATCTCCATTATCTCCGCCTTACCGCCGTAGGCACCCACTGGGAGCCCACCGCCTATCACCTTTCCGAGACAGGTCATATCCGGCTTTATCCGGTACCGCTGTTGCGCACCACCGTATGAGACCCTGAACCCGGTCATAACCTCGTCAAAGATGAGGACTATCCCATACTGCTTTGTCAGTTTTCTCAAACCGCTGAGGAATCCCCTCTTGGGAAGCACACAGCCCATGTTCCCCACAACCGGCTCAAGTATTATACAGGCTATGTTCTTCCACTCCTTCTCCACGACCTTTCTAACCGCATCAAGGTTGTTAAAGGGGAGGGTGATCGTATTTCGGGCATATGACTTCGGGACGCCAGGGCTGTCGGGCACACCAAAGGTGGTGGCACCTGAGCCTGCCTTTACAAGAAGACCGTCGGCATGGCCGTGGTAACAACCCTCAAACTTGATAATCCTGTCTCTTCCGGTAAACCCCCTGGCAACCCTTATGGCACTCATTGTCGCTTCGGTACCGGAGTTCACAAACCTTACCTTCTCTATAGAGGGGTAGGCATCGACTATCATCCTTGCAAGTTCCACCTCAAGGGGGGTGGGGGCACCGTAACTTGTCCCCTTCTCTGCAGTCTCCTTTATCGCCCTGACGACTCTTGGGTGCGCATGACCGGCAATCATTGGCCCCCAGGAGAGGACATAGTCTATATAGGAGTTGCCATCCACATCGTAAATCCTGGAGCCCTTTGCACGGTTGATAAACGGGGGGTTGCCACCAACCGCCTTGAAGGCACGAACAGGGCTGTTCACACCCCCGGGGATGATTTTAACCGCCTTTTTGAAGAGGTTTTTTGACTTTCTCATGCTCATAGACAAAGGGCCTTCTTCTCGGAAATCTGTGGATTTTACCATGACCGCAGTCTATTTGTCAAAAATATCAGCCCCTATGTTAAAATTAATCAACTGCCGAAGTGGTGGAATTGGTAGACACGCAAGATTCAGGATCTTGTGGGGGCAACTCCGTGGGGGTTCGAATCCCCCCTTCGGCACCATTTTTTAACAGGATAATCAATGTCTGAACTGACTCACCTTGACGAGAAAGGCCGTGCCCGGATGGTGGATGTATCACCCAAACCACCGACAAAGCGGGAGGCTCGTGCAACTGCAACCATCATCATGAAGCCCCAGACCCTATCGCTCA
>CAYMML010000164.1:0-3990 GCA_964391515.1 uncultured Thermodesulfovibrio sp.
GGATGTGGAAGTACTCAAGCAGGATGTGGAAGTGCTCAAGCAGGATGTGGAAGTGCTCAAGCAGGATGTGGAGGGGGTAAAAAAGGATGTAGAGACACTGAAAATAGATGTGGCATCTCTGAAAGGGAGTGATTTCGAGAGACGGGTGAGAGAAAAGGCACCAGCATATCTTGGAAAACTGATCCGGAGGTGCCGTGTTGTAAGTTTCGAAGACCTTGCAGACCGACTTGAAGATGCTATTGACAGAGGCTCAATCGCCGAAAAAGACAAAGATGATGCCCTTCTTATAGACCTTGTGGCTAAAGGAAAACTCCGGACAGGTAAGGAGATAATGCTTGCTGTGGAGGTATCATTGAAAGTTGATGTGGAAGATGTGGAGAGGGCTTCAAAGCGGGCAGACATAATTAGCACCGCCTGTGATATCGAAACAATAGGTGTGACAATAGGAAAGGAGTATTCAGAAAGAGCGAAAATATCGGCCGAAGAACTGGCCGTGCTTACAGTATGACCTCTGTTAGTTGCCTGAAGGGCATATAGAGGTTATAACAAATCAAGAAGTTACAAGAGATGGGAAAATACTTTTTTATTTTTACATCACCATCAAGGCCATGAAATAATTATGCAGACTAAACCATCCACAAAAGATGCCCTAAAGTTCCTGCCACCATCCACCTCAGGCGCCTTTTTAAGAAACTCCATACTCAACCTCCTCAGGGAGTCAAAGGAAAGAAAAGTCGTAATCATCACCTCACCCTCCGGCAGCGGAAAGAGCACGCTTGTTGCCAGTTATCTTTCCAGAGAAAAGGTTCCCACTTTGTGGTACAACCTGGATACCTCAGACTCAGACCCGGCAAACTTTTTTTCATCCTTCAAAGCAGGATCTTCAATGATGCCCACTCTCAGAAAGGTCTGCCCCCCGCCCTTTTCCTACGAACATATAGCAAATATAGAGTTCTATACCGAACAATATTTTAATGCCATTCTCGGTGCACTTCCCTCTACCGCAGCAATTGTCCTTGACAATTATCAAACACTCCCTTCAGATTCACTTACACACCGTATAATCAGGTATCTCGTTGAAAGTATTAGAGGCAAAAGGAGGCTCTTTATCCTGAGCAGGAGGACCGTGCCCCTGAAAATCACTGATTGGTCGGTAGAAAAAAAGATACTCCGTCTCGATTGGGGACATATGAAATGGACACCTCATGAGTCCAGAGAGTTTATCCTTGCAAAAGAAGGCGGGATACCTGATAGTGTGGTAAACGAGTGGGTAACCCGTGCAGGAGGACTCATAGCAGGTCTCATTCTTGAGGGAAGGGATGCAGACTCACACCCTTTGCATGATGATGTCCAGATTACCCCTGAAGCACTTGGTCTATCAGAAAAAGAACTCAGGCTTCTGCTCCCCCTTGCAGAACTTCCTCATGTTACCACTTCTTTGCTCAAAAAGTTATGTTCTGACCCAAAAGCGGTTTTAGAAATTCTCGAAAAACTGTCTGAGAAAAATCTATTCGTTACCGGCACCTCAGATGTGGAAGGTGGTTATTACCTGCACGACCTTTTCAGAGAGTTCCTTAAATATGAGGCAAAAAATCATCTTGGAAAAGAAAGATACAGTAAGCACCTCCTCAAAGTGGGGAGAGCACTTAAGGAACTTGACTATATGGAAGATGCAATAAACATTTTTTCAAGAACAGGTGAACTAAGTGAGATAGTCGAGATACTCAACACTTGTGCACTCACCTGGCTTCATACCGGCAGGATTTACACCATCAATAGATGCCTTTCTATCCTTGAAGCCTCTGCATACTCCAACAACCCATGGGTACTGTATCTCAGGGCAACCATTACAAGGTTTACCGAGCCAGAGAGGGCGTTAAAACTCTACGAAAAGGCATTGCATGGCTTTAAAAACAAAAGAGATTTACAGGGGAGTAAGGCCACGCTTTCTGAAATCCTGAATACGGCCCAGTACATGGGTGAAGATTTCAATTCTGTTGGCAGGTTTATTGATCAGGCAGAGAAGGCAGTTCAAGATAGGACAGAGCCACTAACGGTTGCTGATGCAATGCTTTCAGCCTCACTTGGAGTAATGTATCTGATAAACAGAGGGGTTAGTAGTAAGTCTGTTGAGTATTTCAAACTGGCAGATCGGTTATTAGAACAAACTGAGGAGATGTCTCCCTTCAGGACTTACACGAAGATATACACTGCCATTGCCCTTCACTCCGCCGGTGAATGCAGAAAAGCCGAAGAATACTTCAATGAGGCTGGAAAGATTTTTAAGAACTGTCCGGAATACCCTCAGCACAGGTTTATGTTCAACCTCTTTGCATCTATACATGAACTATTTTCAGGGAGGTTTTCAGAATCGGTAAAAAGGATAAACAACACACTCGCATACGCCCGCAGGTGGAAACTCCATCATCAGGAAGAACACCTGCTAAACAGGAAGTTAGCAGGGCTGGTCTCACAGGGGTTAATAGAAGAGGCAAAGGAAACACTAAAAGAGATCAGGTCACTTAAGCACAGAAACTCATTTTCCAGAGCGATTACAGAGCAGTATGTGGCACAAATGCACCTGATAGAAGGAAATCCTCTTTTTGCAATTAAGGCTGCCGAGTGCTCAGCCGATTTATTCTCAAAGATTGGTGCAAGTATCTTCGCCAGTGTATCGAGGGGTCTCAGGGCTGTTGCACTTGCAGAAAGGGGAAACTTCAAAGAGGCAAGAAAGATACTCCTTGAAAATATTAAAAGAGGCAAGAAAAAAGAAAACCTCATGCATGTATTTACATCACTTTGTTACCTGGCATATATTACCTTAAAAGAAAGAGGTAAAGAAGAGGCAAAAGACGTTCTGAAAGAGGCACTCTCTCTTGGTGCAGAACGAGGATTCATGAGCACACATAACTGGTGCCCTCCCATGATCTCAACCCTTTTGGCCACTGCCTTTGAGTACGGGATTGAGGTCGATTACGCCAGTTCGCTTATTAGATTCCACAGAATCCCCCCACCTGCCATCCTGGTGAAAGAATCAGATTGGCCCTGGTCATTACGGATATTTACATTTGGCAAGTTCAAAATGTATAAAGGGGATACCCTGATCACACATCAAGAATGGCGCGGCTCCATGGCTCTTAACCTCATGCTTGCCCTACTTTCTTATGATACCGTTGAAGGTATTCCCGTATCCACCATTACCGACCTTCTCTGGACAGAGTCTGATGGAGATCGGGCCTTTCAGAATCTGGAGTTCACATTGAGGAAGTTGAGAAAAATTGTGGGGCACAAGGGGAACCTCCCTTTAATCATCCTCAAAGGGGGAAAGTTAATAATAAATACCGACCTCTGTTATGTGGATTCTATAATGTTTCAGCGGCACTCCGATCTATCAGAAATTTCGTATCTCGAAGGCAGGCTGGATGATGCCATAAGGCACGGAGAGGTTGCCGTAAGCACTTACAAAGGGAGGTTTTTAAAAAACCATGAAGGCTACTGGATAAAAAAGAAGCAGGAACAGTTACACCAGCAATACCTCCAGACTGTTAAAAGACTCCTTGAATGTTACAGAGAAAAGGGAGATTGGGAAAAGATAACCAGACTGTATAAAAAGGCAATTGCGGTTGAGACCTCCTCTGAATATCCAGTGTCATATCTTTTAAAAAGAGAGGCCCCTGCTGGAATTAAAAAGGAGACAGCGAAGATATTTAAAGAGTTTACAGAGATCTTGAACGATTTTACCGCCACCTCCTTTACTGATAAACCAAACAGATAAAGTAACCCACCTAAGTTCAGACACTCTTACAATCGATTTTGGGAATACTCCCCACTGATGGTTTTCCAAATACCTTCTACTTTTTGGAGTCGTAACATCGATTTCCCATTCCTGATTTCATTTCCTACTGATAGCAGAGATTTCGGCAAGTATTGATGATAAAAAGGGGAAGCCCTGAGGGCTTCCCCTTTTAATTTTCCTCAATATCTGAAATC
>CAYMML010000165.1:0-3981 GCA_964391515.1 uncultured Thermodesulfovibrio sp.
AAAAACTCATCCCACCAATCCCGGCAGAGTGGTCAGTCCTGTGGTCAGGGTAAAACGATTAACGGCAGAAGCGGCAAAGAGCGCGAAGGGGTTCACTCCCTTATATACGCCTCGGTCACATACCGTCTCATCATCCTGTGGGAGTTGAAGTAGTAGGCTATCTTACCTATGGCGTTCTGCATCATCCTTATCCAGGTGTGCCGGTCATTATAGTATGTGGGTATTACCAGGTTTTCCAGTTTGTCATAGAGGTCTTCCGCATCCTTTGAGGGGTCTGCCTCCACATCCGGCGGAGGACCGATTGACCAGCCTGTGTACCCCTCTATGTGCCCCTCAATCCACCAGCCGTCAAGCACGCTGAAGTTTATCACACCGTTATGTGCGGCCTTCATCCCGCTTGTGCCAGAGGCCTCATAAGGCCGCATGGGGGTGTTTAGCCACACATCCACCCCGCTTATGATCTTAAGGGCAAGTGCCATGTTGTAGTTCTTGAGATAGACGATTTTGATCTTCGGTGAGAGTGCACGAGCGGTGTTTATGATCCTCTTTATAAGTTCCTTGCCGGGATTGTCCCGTGGATGAGCCTTCCCGGCATAGATTATCTGGAGTCTGCCCTCACCAATCTGGAGGAGTCTCTCAATATTGGTAAATAGCAGATCTGCACGCTTGTATGCCGTTGCCCTTCGGGCAAACCCGATGGTCAGTATATCCTGCTCCATCTTTATCCCCGTATCGGCATAGACCTGGCCAAGCAGTGCCCCCTTCGCCTCCATATGTGCCGTCCACAACTCCTCATCAGGTATCCTGCCCACCCTCACGAATATCTCAGGCTCGTTTGCCCATCCGGGAAGGTATCTGTCATAGAGCCTCCTGAAGGGCTCACTTGTCCATGTGTACGAATGCACCCCGTTGGTTATGGCATGTATCTCGTAACCTGGAAACATGTTCTTTGAGACCTCACTGTGCTTTTTGGCAACACCGTTTATGTACTGGCTCAGGTTGAGCGCAAGGTAAGTCATGTTCAGGTGATCCTGCCCACCGAACTCTTTTATTACCTCAAGTGGCACAATATCGGGCAGTATCCGCTCAACCAGATCATACCCGAACTTATCATGCCCGGCCTCAACAGGTGTATGGGTCGTGAACACGCAGAGTTTTCTCACACGCTCCAGGTCCCAGACCAGTTTCTCGTCCCACACCTCCTCCACGTCGCGTTTGTATTTTTTCAACAACTCCAGGATGAGAAGGCTCGAGTGCCCCTCGTTCATATGGTATTTCTTTATCTCAAACCCGAGGCGGTCGAGCATCCTCACACCGCCTATACCGAGCACTATCTCCTGCTTCAGCCTGTATGCACTATCGCCGCCATACAAAAAATGTGTGATGCCACGGTCTTCTGGATGGTTTTCATCCCTGTCGGTGTCTAAATAAAGTATCGGTACTCTCCCGCCTGTCACGCTCTCCTGCACATAGAGCCAGGCACCTACATGAACCTCTCTCCCCTCAATCACGACCTGGACGGACTCCGGAAGTGGTTTCATGAAATCAGCGGGGTTCCACTCGTCAGGCGACTCTATCTGCTGCCCCGTCTCATCTATCTCCTGGTGAAAATACCCCTTTTTCGTAAGGAGGGTTACCCCGATGAGGGGAAGTTTCAGATCGGCAGCAGACCGGATGGTATCTCCGGCAAGCACACCAAGCCCCCCGCTATAGGTGGGGATGTCCGTCCTCAACCCTATTTCCATGGAAAAATAGGCTATTCTGGGCTCTTTAATAAACTCTTCAAGATCGTTCAACAAGGCAGCACTCCTTTCTTCAGTGACCAGAGGTAGAAATCCTCATGCGGTTCCACCGAAATTATTATACGAGGTAGTGTTATAATTATGAAAGACCCTTAAGAGTTCGTTTTCACCGTGCACCCATGACCCCTGTGGAATACATATACTATCTCGGTTACAGAATCGACCGGCTATTACGCTCATCTAAACGGCGTCCCCTTTCTGCTCGCACCCTCAGTGTGGGCAACCTCACCATAGGTGGCACAGGCAAGACACCCCTTGTGATAGCCCTTGCCGAGGAGGCGGTAAGGCGTGGGCTAAAGACATGCATCCTCTCAAGGGGATACAGGAGTAAGGGACCGGAATCCGCCATAGTCTCAAAGGGGGAAGGGCCCATGATGAACTGGGAAGAGGCCGGTGATGAACCTTACATGATGGCAAAACGGCTTAACCATGTATGGATAATAAAAGACAGAAACCGGTACAGGGGAAGCCTCATTGCCGGAGAGGTTGATTTGTTCATACTGGACGATGGTTTTCAGCACTGGCCGGTGGAAAGAGACCTCGATATCGTAACCATGGATGCAACCCTTCCCTTCGGTAACGGAAGGCTCTTGCCCCTGGGGCCACTCAGAGAGCCGCTCAGAGAGGTAAGACGGGCCAGGATAGTGCTCTTTACGAACTCAACCGGCAAAAACCCGGCCTTTGAGGAACAGATAAGGGCACACTCACCGGATATAAGTTTTTTCTACTCACGATATGCTGCAAGGGGGCTGGTTGGTATTGATGGTGAATTAACTGAGATGGAAGGCCACAGAGGAGCAAAAGTTTATGCCGTTGCTGGCGTGGGCTCCCCCGTAAGGTTTCTTAAATCACTAAAAGATGAGGGGTTTAATATTACCGGCGAGACCCTCTTCAGAGACCACCACCGTTACTCTCGTTCCGATCTGTCAAGGATATTCAGGAGGGCGGAAAGGAGTGGTTCTGATATAATAATTACCACTGAAAAGGATCTGCCGAAGATTGCCAGTATCCTTACAGATGAACCATCCATCCCGGTCTATGCCATGAGGGTGGACATGGTTATTGAAGATCCGGTTTTCTTTGATATAGCACTTGGGAAGGAGGACAGAGAAGTATGATCAAATACCTGAATGTAAAGACCACATCAAGAACCGAGATGGTTGACATAACCGGTGAGGTTCAATCTCTGGTGTCAGAGTCGGGGATAGAGGATGGTATCTGCTACCTCTTCGTCCCGCACACTACCGCAGGAATAACGATCAACGAAGGGGCAGACCCCTCGGTAAGGCGTGACATTATCAAGACCCTTTCATCTCTGATCCCCAGAGATGCCGGGTACTCTCACATGGAGGGAAACTCCGACGCCCACATAAAGTCATCACTGGTGGGCCCATCGATCAACCTGTTTATTGAGGGTGGCAAACTGGTGCTCGGCACCTGGCAGTCTATCTTCTTCTGCGAGTTTGACGGCCCAAGACACAGAAGGGTTGGCGTAAAGATAGTACAGACCTGAGGGTTGAACAGCAACCTTCAGATCTTATCGCATGATGCCTTAAGGAGAGCCCTCATCCAGTCGTAAAGCGAAACTTGCGGCTCACTGTAATCGGCCACCCTTCCGACCTCCCTGAGGGTGGTGATCTCATCACCCTCAATTACACCTATGTACCCGGCAAGTTCCCTCCCCTCAAGGAGTGCATAAAGACAGTACCTCCTTTCGGTGAGCATCGGGTTCTTACGCTCTATTACAAAGGCGGTATTCAGTTGGTTTGTATCCCTGCCGTCAATCATGCCGGGAGGCTCCGGCAAAAGGCGGAGACCAAAACCAAAGGCGTCGTTAAACCTCTCAACCTCCCCGCTCACAGATGAAAGAAATCCTATAAGTCCACTGTCTTCTATCCATAGACTCCTGATCTCCTGCTCGCTCCTTGTCTTCATTATCCACCTCCTGCCTGTTAATTATAAATATTTTACTATATTATTTTGATTTTTTGCGTGGCCATCTAAACACAAATGGCACCACATGAGATTTGAATGGTATATTAATATCTACAGGGCATAAAAGACAACCATATATAATACAATTATCCCATACTCCCTCTCGAATGGAGGGGTGCTTTCAGATAACAGATAATATTTCTGTTTTACAGTGTAAATCCTTTGTTTCTGCGTTTGTCTGTGT
>CAYMML010000166.1:0-3949 GCA_964391515.1 uncultured Thermodesulfovibrio sp.
GTTGAATAATCTATTCCAAGTATCTTTGCCGCCTGGCTCTTGTTTCCGTTTGTGTGCTCAAGAACCTTCAGGATGTGGAGGTTTTCAACCTCGGATAGGGAGAGGTTAGCGGGATAGGTGGGCTGGTCGGTGTGGGCTGTGGTTTTGAGATTTCTTATCTCTTCCGGGAGGTCTTCCTTCCTGATAAACTCACCCTCTGACAGTATGACCGCCCGTTCTATCGTGTTTTCCAGTTCCCTGATGTTACCCTCCCAGTGGTAACTCATGAGAGTAACTTCTGCGTCCTTTAAAATCCCCTTTACCTCCCTTCCGTGCCTTTGAGAATATATTTTGATAAAGTGTCTTACAAGTACAGGGATGTCTTCCTTTCTCTCTCTGAGGGGTGGGATATGGATGGGGATCACTTTCAGCCGGTAAAACAGGTCTTTTCTGAACCTCCCCTCATCGACCGCCTTTGAAAGGTCTTCATTGGTGGCTGCAATAACCCTGATGTCTGTGGAGATGATGGCATCGCCTCCCAGGCGGATGAATGTCCCGTCCTGAAGGAATCTCAAAATCTTTACCTGCATGGGCAGACTGATGCTTCCCACCTCATCAAGAAAGAGCGTGCCGCCGTCGGCAAGTTCCAGCAACCCCTTCTTCTGTGATTGTGCCCCCGTAAACGCCCCCTTTTCGTAGCCAAAGAGTTCAGACTCAAGGAGGTTTTCAGGCACTGCCCCGCAGTTTATCGGGATGAAGGGTGCCCGTCTCCTCCTGCTTCCTGCGTGTATTGCCTGTGCCACAAGTTCCTTCCCCACGCCGCTTTCACCGGTTATCAGCACGGTGGCGTCTGTGTCTTTTACCTTGTTTATCAACTCCTTCAGGTTGCGGATCGCCTCACTTACGCCGATTATCTCATCAAGGTAGTCACGGTTTTCAAGACGGCTGCGTAGATAGACATTCTCTTTCTCAAGATTTTTCTTTTCCAGTGCCTTTCTTACGACTATCAGGAGATGCTCAGGGTCGAAGGGCTTTGGGATGAAGTCGTAGGCACCGAGTTTCATTGCCCGCACTGCGGACTCGATTGACGAAAAGGCGGTTATCACAATAACCGCAATATCCTGGTTCAATGAAAGCACCTCGTTGAGTATCCCGTAGCCGTCAAGCCCGGGCATCATCAGGTCTGTGATCACAAGGTCGGTTCCGTACTGTTTTATGTGGGTGACCGCCTCGTGCGGGTCATTGAAGGTCTGGACGGAAAAGCCCTCAGGTTCAAGTGTCTTCTGGAGTATGCGGAGCATGGGGAGTTCGTCGTCTATTGCAACTATCCTTCCTCTTTCTTCTGCCATGCCTCTATTATAACCCGCCTTTGGTATCGGGAGAAACGGGAAGCGTTACCGTGAAACAACTTCCCTCACCCTTTTTGCTTTTCACATCTATGTCTCCGCCGTGAGCCTGGACGATGCCGTAACTGACGGTGAGCCCGAGACCGGTTCCCTCACCGGTCCCCTTGGTGGTGTAGAAGGGGTAGAATATCTTCTCCACCTCTTTCTCATCCATCCCCTTTCCGGTATCTGTGACCTTGATGAGGATGTTCTTTCCTTCTGTGGTGGTCTCAATTGTGATCGTGCCCTCATCTTCTACCGCCTGTATGGCGTTTAAGATAAGGTTCCTCACCACCTGTTCTAACTGGATGGGGTCACCGTGAATTGTGGGGAGGCCGTTTCCGGGCAGGCGGATTATCTCTATGCCGGTTAAGTCCTGTGACTGCTCAATGGTCTTTATTACTTCTTCCACAAGGCTGTTTATGTTGAGGGGTTCTTTATTTGGGGGAGACTGGCGGGAGTAGAGGAGGAGATCCCTTACGATTGCACCGCAGCGCATCGCCTCCTTTATTGCAATATCAATGTCTTCCCTTGTGCTTTCGTCAGTTATCTCCCTGCGGGTGATCTTCAAAAGCCCGATGATGTTTGCGATAGGGTTATTCATCTCGTGTGCAATACCTGCGGTGAACCGCCCTATGGAGGCAAGGCGCTCGGCATGGCTGAGGCGTTCCTCCATCTCTCTGAGTTTTTCAAGGTTTTCTGCCATCTTGTTGAAGGCATCTGCGAGTTTTCCTATCTCGTCGCCTGATTGCACATCTATCCTCTGACGGAAGTCGCCCGTACCTATTCTTTCGGCACCCCTTTCGAGTGCGTGAACCGGTTTGAGAACCCGCCTTATTATAAGCCCCGTTGCCACAATGGATAAAACTGCGATGAAGACAAGGACGAATGTGACGGTGAGATGGGCGTTTTTGATTATCTCAGGCAGTTTGTCCTCAGTCATGACGAGGAGTTCACCGGAGGGCGTGGTATCGTTTCCTTTGATGGGCATCCTCATGAGGATGTATCTATTGCCGGCAATCTGAAGAATCTCTCTTCCCTGTGCCGGCCGGAGGCCGGAGGTCTTCAGGGCAGGGAGGCTTGAGGCAAGGAGCGTGCCTTCAGAGTCGGTTATCCCGATCTCAGCACCGCTCAGGTTTCTGATTCTCTTTACAAACGAATCGTCCATGAATATGCCGGTTGTTATGGTACCGATCAACTGCCCCTGGTCGTAGTATATGGGGGATGATGCGGTGAGCAGGAGCCCACGGGGGAGTTTCTTTATACCTGTGGTGGTCTTCCCTGAAAGGGCATCCCTGATGTAGGGGTCTTCCTTTCTGCTTACATCAAAGAGATCAGGCTCGGAGGTATTTGCCACCACCTTTCCCTCTCTGTCGGTCAGTTCGATGAACTCCACATCGAAGGCATCCACAAGGTGCTTTATCGCCCTGAGGGGATGAACCCGTTCACCGGCAAGTTCGGTGTGGTAGAAGAGGTTGTCCTTTACCGTCCTGTCTCTGCTGAAAAGGACTGCATAGTTCATCACCGCACGGTGGTTGTCTTTCAAAAGCCCCTCCACGAGGTTTCTGACTCCCGTGAGGTATGCCTGCTGCTGGTTTATCATTGCTGAGCGTATCGTGAAGTAAAGCGCAGGGACTATGCTTATGGTGGCAGACAGGGTGGTTGCGATGATTATGAGAACGATCTTTTTCTGTAGTGATAGATCCTGCCAGAGCCTCACCGTATTGCCCCAAGGTTGCTACCCTTTATTATGGCCTGTCCCTCCGGACTCAGGATGAACCGGAGAAACCTTTTTGTGAGTTTGTCAGGATTGGTTTTTGTGATTATATAAAGCGGGCTTGTGAGCCTGTACCGGTGGTTTTCCACATTAAAGGGGGTGGCTCTTACACCGTCAAGGTCGAGGATTTTTACATCCTCATTCACCGCAAAGACCTTGCTGGTTACACCGATTGCGGTCTCAAAACTGCTTACATACTCAAGTAGTTCCATGTCGGTTCTCACAATGATCGTCTTTTTTGATAGGTTTGAAAGGTCGTCGTTTATCCCAAGTGCCCTTCGCACCGGCTCATCCATATTGAGACAGTGCTTCCGGTAAATGATGGCAATGGGTGCATCCTTCCAGCCCAGTTCCCTCCAGTTGGTGATCTCACCGGTGTGTACCGCCCGGAGGTGCTCAAGGGATATGTCCTTTAAGGGGTTTTTTCTGTTTACCACGACCACCTTTATATCCCTTGCAACGGGGTGCTCAACGATGTCTTTGCCCTTTAACCTTTTCGGAAGCGGGCAGCAGAGGCCGCCCATTTCAGCCCTCCCGTCAACGACGGTGGCAATCCCGTCAGAGCAGCCACCGCCGCGCACCATCACTCTCAGGCCGGTCTTTTTCTCAAACGCCCGTGAGAGTTTGTTCATGGCACTGTAAGTGAGGATGTGAGTGCCCTGGTAGGAGATATCCTCTGCCACTGCCGGGGAGAGGCAGAAGGGGATTACCAGTATGCCGAGAATTGTTAAAAGATACCGCATCTTCGGAGTTCTCATTATTCTACCATAATTTTGCCCCATGCAATATCCATTAAGTAATGAATAAA
>CAYMML010000167.1:0-3918 GCA_964391515.1 uncultured Thermodesulfovibrio sp.
TGCCCTATGGTATAAGGTCAAGGGAGACCGTTTTGAAATACGCCATAGAAAACACACTATTTCTAAAACAGACAGGAGTAAAACTGCTTGTCGTTGCCTGTAATACCGTATCGGCTGCCGGACTTGAGGTTCTTGAGCAGTTTATCCCTGTAAAAACCGTAGGTGTTCTTAAGCCCGGGGTGAGGGCAGCCGTGAGCACAACAAGAAGTGGGAGAATCGGAATAATAGGAACCGAGGGCACCATAAGGAGTGGAGCCTACCAGAGAGAGATTCTTCAGATATTACCAGATGCTAAAATACTTGCAGAACCATGTCCACTCTTTGTGCCCCTTGTAGAAGAAGGCATACTTGATGGACCAATAACAGACCTTATAATAGATAGATACCTCAACGGGCTCAAAAGATCAGCAATAGATACGCTTGTGCTCGGCTGTACCCATTACCCCCTCCTCAAAAAGGCCATAGCCGACTATATGGGTGATGAAGTTATGCTGATAGATTCTGCAATAGAGACATCAAAAACGGTAAAGAAAATACTCCTTGAGGAAGGACTCTTGAATGATGATGCCAGGTCGGAAAGAAAATTCTATGTGACTGACTCACCAGAGAGATTCAAACAGATTGGCAGATTATTTCTCGGGGATATAATGAATGGTGTTGAGCAGGTTAGTCTTCCCGAAAAAACAGAATCCTTAACAGAAATTTTAAAAGGGGGAATTAGATGAGAACAGATGGAAGAAGAAACGATGAGATCAGAAGTGTCAGGATCACAAGGGGGTTCATCCCCCCCGCAGAAGGCTCAGTTCTTATTGAGATGGGAAACACAAGGGTGATATGCACCGCCTCTATTGAGGAAAGGGTTCCTTCCTTCCTCAAAGACAAGGGCTCAGGGTGGATAACCGCAGAATATGGGATGTTACCCCGCTCTACAAACTCAAGAATGATCAGGGAGTCATCCTCCGGGAAGGTCGGTGGAAGGACACAGGAGATTCAAAGACTGATTGGAAGGAGCCTCCGCTCGGTGGCAGACCTACAACTCCTTGGTGAAAGGACAATCTGGCTTGATTGCGATGTCATTCAGGCAGACGGAGGCACAAGAACCGCATCAATAACCGGCGCCTATGTTGCCCTCGTTGATGCCGTCAACTTTGGAATAAGAAACGGGATATTCGAGAAAAACCCCATTTTTGACTACCTTGCGGCAATCAGCGTTGGTATAATAGACGGTGAACCGATGCTTGACCTCTGCTACGAGGAAGATTTCAAGGCCGATGTTGACATGAACATCGTTATGACCGGAAGCGGAAACTTTGTGGAGGTGCAGGGAACTGCAGAAGGGGCTGCCTTTTCAAGGAACGAACTCGACCTCCTGATAGACCTTGCAGAAAAAGGGATCAAGGAACTTATAAACATCCAGAAGGAAGTCCTTAATGAAAATACTACTGGCAACTAAAAACAGTGGAAAGATCAATGAGATAAACCGTATATTTCAGAATATACCGGTTGAGTTTGTGGGCCTATCAACCCTGGATGAGGTGCCAGAAGTCGTAGAAGATGGAAAGACCTTTCATGAGAATGCACTGAAAAAGGCCATGACATACTACAAGGCATCCTCCCTTCCCACCCTTGCAGAGGATTCCGGCCTGGAGGTGGATGCACTTGGTGGCAAACCAGGTATTTACTCTGCAAGATATGCTGGTGAGGAAGCAACCGACGAGGAAAACAACCGCAAACTACTTTTAGACCTGAAGGGGGTTCCAACTGAAAAGAGAACCGCAAGGTTTGTATCGGTTTTCTGTCTCATAATAGACGGAAAACCACAGTTCTTTGAAGGCACCGTAAATGGGCTGATACTTGAAAAACCCGAAGGAACCTCCGGCTTCGGATACGACCCTTTATTTGTGCCTGATGGTTACTCACACAGTTTTGCTTCACTTGGAACTGATATAAAAAACAGGATAAGCCACCGGGCAAGGGCACTTGAAAAACTCCGTGATTTTCTTAAAGAACATGTTAAATAAAGACGCTCTAACATCTTTAAAAATAAAGATAAAATTTCCTTCCATACATATTGGCAAACACACTTCCCTTATAGTCCTTGCCGTGATTATTGGGGCATTAAGTGGCGGGGCGAACATGCTATTCAGGACTACTCTTGAGTTTTCAAAGGAGGTAATTCTTGGTGCCGGCATGGAGGCTCTGAAGATACGGGAGGGCTTTCCGTACCGGCTACTCACCCCACTGCTTCCTATGGTGGGTGGCCTTCTCCTGATACCCCTTGCCTACAGGTTCCCCGGTGAGGTAAACGGTTACGGTTTCCCGTCTTTTCTTGAAAAGGTGAACATAAAAGACGGTGTAATCAGGTTAAAGACGATCCTCTTAAAGATAATAGCGCCGTCCATCACCATCGGCTCGGGTGGTTCAGCAGGTGTTGAGGGACCTATTGCCCAGATTGGAGGCGGGATTGGCTCACTTATTGGGCAGTTTTTCAATGTATCCGGAAACAGGATGAAACTACTCATTGCTGCAGGTGCAGCAGGTGGGATTGCAGCCACCTTTAACGCACCTATAGCAGGTGTAATGTTTGCCTCTGAGATAGTATTGCTTGGTAATTTCGAACTCACCTCTTTTGGCGCCATTGTCGTTGCCTCGGGCATGGCAACTGTGGTATCAAGGATATACTATGGGTCTAACCCTGCCTTTGTGGTGCCACAGTACGACATAGTTAACATGCTTGAAACCCCCTTTTATCTTCTACTGGGGCTCGTAATCGGCCCCGTGGCGGTAATATACATACGGGTTTTCTACTGGATTAAGGACATTTTCGACAGATGGACTGTAAACCCATACATCAAGCCCGTTGCGGGTGCCTTCCTGGTTGGCTCTCTGGGGATTTTCTATCCGCAGATTCTCGGAGATGGGTACGAGTTCATTGAACAGGCATTCAGGGGTAATATGGTCCTGACCACGATGGCCATATTGGTTGTTGTAAAGATAATCGCCACCTCACTCACACTTGGCTCCGGTGGTGCAGGTGGTGTGTTCGCACCTGCGTTGTTTATAGGGGCAATGACCGGTGGCACAGTTGGTTACATCCTTCACAGCCTTTTTCCAGCCTACACCTCAACCCCCGGTGCCTATGCCATGGTGGGAGTAGGTGCCTTTCTCTCAGCCGTCACTCATGCACCACTTACCGGAATGTTTCTGCTCTTTGAACTTACCGGCAACTACAAAATCATCCTTCCAATGATGTTTGCAACGACCATGGGAACCTTTGTGGCACACCGAATGTTTAGTGAATCGATAGACACTTACGAACTTGCAAGAAAGGGCATAAATATCCATGCAGGTAAAGAGGTAACCCTTCTCAGTTCCATAAGGGTTGGAGAGGTTATGAGAAGGAACTTCACCACCGTGCGCGACAGGGTAAATCTGAAAGAGTTTATGGAACTCGTTATAGAAGGAGGCGGAGGGTTTTATTACCCCGTTGTTGATGCCAAGGGGGAGATGGTTGGGATAATCTCTCTTCAGGATGTGAGGAAGGTGATCTTTGAAGACTACATTAAGGAGATCGTAACGGTTGGCGAACTCGCAACAGAGGATGTACTTGTACTCTTTCCTGATGACAACCTTACAACAGCAATGCAGCACTTCGCCTCAATGGATATTGATGAGATACCTGTGGTCTCCCGTGAAAACCCCAAGAAGGTAATAGGGATGCTTAGAAGGGGTGATGTGATAGCAGTCTATAACCGTGAGATCCTCCGAAGGCATTCGTGAGAATTGGTATATTGGTATATTGGTATATTGGTGTATTGGTAATTTGGTGAATTGGTATGTTGGTGAATTGGGTCTTTTTTGTCACCCTATGCATCATCTTCTACATGCCTTGCGCACTCTCATAGACATGCCCCTTTT
>CAYMML010000168.1:0-212 GCA_964391515.1 uncultured Thermodesulfovibrio sp.
AATACCATCTCTTTATGATTATAGGGAAGACATTTATAGTGTTAAAGAATGGCTTGGGCAAGGCTTTGAAAATAATGCGGTTCATTTATTAGACAGAGTTCTTAAGAACAAACCTTTAAAGATTTATAGAGCAACAGACACTGAAAATGCAATTTTCCCTGGAGCATATGTAACTTTAAACAAAGAATATGCAAAAAGACATGCTGAATTAA
>CAYMML010000168.1:222-3842 GCA_964391515.1 uncultured Thermodesulfovibrio sp.
TTGGTATAGATATGGCAAACCTCCTGAAACTTATCGTTCTTATAATGCAGCATCCAATAGATATGAATACGGAGCTAGTGCATATATAACTCCGCAAGGGTCGGGAGGATCAGTTTTCTTTAAAGATCGTCCATTGTATTATGGGAAAGGGAGACAAGTGGGATGGGGTAGTGATGGGGAACCTCTTATTATTCCTACAGGAGAATGGGCTAAATATGACCACAAAGCGATAGTAGAGCAAGCTCTCAAAGAAGGCAAGCCCGTTCTTTCCGAAGTATTGAAGGACTACCCAGACTTGGCAGAGAAATACGGGAAGGGGAAAGAACTCGCACCAGAAACCATGTCCGACACCGAGTTTGAAAACCTTATATCCGACTACAACGATACAGGCCACCTTGCGGTATTGAGACAGGATAGCGATAAAGTGTGGCTTGACGGTAAACCGATGAGTAAGGTAGATGCCATTAAAGAGATGATGCGGGTGGTTGAGGAGAAGAAAGGGAGAAATATCACCCTCGAATCCGGCGGTTTTCAGACGGTTTATGAGGGTGTAGAGAAAGCACTTAACAAAACAGTAACGCCTTTCCTGAAGGAAACCAAAGATTTCCTGCAAAACACTTTCGCACCCACTTCACATAAACTTGCAGAGACAGGGCAGGCCATTATCAGGAAGCATATGGGTGAGGAAACACTTGCCCGTAACAGGTGGGTTGCTGCATCTGAGAAGTTTGCTAAAGCGTTTGATTGGCTGAAACCTGATAAGCAAAAAGAACTTATTATGGCACTTGAGGAAAATAAGGTTGATATAAACACACTCAAGTCTGCCGGGATTAAGCCTAAATACCTGCCAAAACTCCGGCAGTATCAAAAACTCCGGTCTGAAATGATGGATAGGATATGGCAGGAATTAAACAAGCGTGGGCTTCTCAACGAATACATCGAGAACTATGTCTCTCATATATACAAAGACCCGGAGAAAGCATCCTCTTTAATGTCAGATGTTTACCAGAGAAGGCCACTATCAGGCAGTAAATACTTCACAAAGCAGAGAAAGATACCGACATATCGTGAGGCTATGGAGTTAGGGCTGGAGCCTAAATATACAAACCCTGTTGAACTCGACACGGCTTATATAGGGCAGGCGTTAAAACTCATCCGCACCCACGATATGATAAATGAACTCAAGGACAATGGATTTTGGAAGTTTGTAAGGAAGGGGCAGAGGCCAGAGGAAGGCTGGACAAAAGTTGATGACCCGATAGCCAATGTATGGTTTAGGGGTAAAGAGGGGATGGTTCATGCCGGCGACTACTATGCCCCTGCCCCGATTGCAAGATTGCTTAATAATATGGCATCAGTTGGTTTGTTTGGCAGATCACATATTTTTGATGCCTTGAGGCAGACTAACAATTTTCTCAATATGATACAGTTGGGGGTATCTGCTTTCCACGGGACATTTTCGGTTAATACATACCTGGGGCACAATTTCGGTCTTGCGTTAAGCGAGATAATGACGAAGGGGAAACGGCTTTCCGGAATGCAGAGAATGATAACAAAAGGTATTCCGGGGATTAACATACCCGCTTTGATTAAAGACTTGAATGAAGGCCGTAAACTCGTGAAGGCACTTTTAAGGCCAGAAGATGTTAAGACACAGAAACAGGCACAGTTTGTAGAACTTGCCAAGATGGCCAATGTTGACCCTAAACTTGACCGCATGTATATGCTCGGTGCGATAGAGAACTGGAAGAAGGCGTTTAAGCAGATGAATATACCGAAAACCGTTACACTTGCACCGGCAGCGATAGTGGAAACAGCGGCAGCACCCATCATGAGATATATGGTGCCCTGGCTTAAAATGAAGACTATGGCTGACACCTTTGCCACTGAAGTTGCAAGGCTAAAGCCGAAAACGGAACTTGAGATGCGAGAGATAGCAGCAAGGTCATACGATATGATAGAAGACCGTTTTGGGCAGATGACCTATGACAATATCTTTTGGAATAGAACGGTTAAGGATACTGCCATGATAGCATTAAGGGCTGTGGGTTGGAACTATGGTGATATAAGAGAGGTTGTGGGGGCAGGTGCTAACCTTATTGATATTGCTCAAAAGGTAAGAAATGGTGAAATACCAAAGCCGAAGGATATAAGCCAGAGGACATACTTTGTTGCCGGTATGCTTATCACACAGGCCATAATGGGTGCAATACTCTCTTATCTATACGGGCAGAAGCCACAGAGTTTACTTGATTACTTTGCCCCACGCACAGGGAACAAAAACCCTGATGGTTCAGACGAGAGGATCATACCGGCAAGTTACGTAAAAGACTGGCTGGCATTCTCCCATGAAGGAACTCTAAGAACATTGAGAAATAAACTCTCACCAGTCATAAATGCTACGATAGAATTAATAAATAATGAGGATTACTGGGGTAGAGAAATATACTCTAAAGATAGTTCTGCCTGGGAAATAGCAAAAGACATCGGCAAGTTTGTAGCAGAACAGTTTAAGCCTTTTTCATTACAGGGCTATCAGAGAATGAAGGAGCACGGGGCTTCTGATGTGGGTGCCTTGATGCCGATGTTCGGGTTCCCGGTTGCACCGTCTTACCTGGCACGGTCTCCTATACAGCAGTATATTTATGAGAAAACAAGGGAGATGCAGGGCGTTAAACATAAAGAACTTGCCAACAGATACCAAGCCAGGCAAGAACTAAAAAAGGCACTCAAAAAGGGTGATATACTGACAGCAAGGCAGATTGCACAGGAAGGGTTAAAGAAGGGATATTTCACACAGAAAGGGTTTAAGCGCACACTGAAAAATCTCAACACACCACCTGATATATCTTTGTTTAAGATGCTTCCACCGGAATTACAGGCAAGAGCATTGACAAAGGCTGAAAGCAGAGAAGAAATATCAAGATACTTACCTGCAATGTCTAAACGGGGTAAGATTATTTTACTCCAGAATTATAAAGACGACATCCAGAAAATTTTACAAGGAGGGCGATGATGCCAAGTAAAAGTAAAAAACAGGAACGAACTATGAGGGCGGCTTGTAAAAGCCAGAAGTTCAGGAAAAAGGTGGGGATACCCAAAAAGGTGGCCTGTGAGTTTATGCGGGCAGACCAGAGGAGAAAACGCAAGAAATGACGGGGGGGTTGATGGAAAGAGGCGAAATCATGAACCTTATCAACGAGATGGTTAATTCCCGGTATGTCCGATCTGATATTTGCCAGTTAAAGCATAAGGAGGTGGATGATTTGAGAAGTGAATTGGCCACACAACGCAAGATGTTATGGGGTATTTTGATACTTCAACTATCTCTTGTGGGGGCAGCATTATTAAGTAAGGTAATGTAATGGGTGCAAATTGTTATAGGCCGTGGTGTCCGTATGCTTTCGGGGTGGCTTACAGTAAAGATGGTATTATTTTAAGCCCTGCCGTAAGCGTAGATGATCCAGATAGTTGGTGTAAGATTTCCCGGTGTAAGATATATACAACCGGGAAAAAATCCGATGGCTTTTGTGATAACATATTGGAATGCCATTGGTTTGAATACTGTAACAAAAAAGTATTATAATTGTAAGGAAAGGAGGGATTATGAATTGGCTAAA
>CAYMML010000169.1:0-3835 GCA_964391515.1 uncultured Thermodesulfovibrio sp.
GTTGTTTCACGGTACTTGAGGTATCGCGAAAATCCGGGGTTTCTCCTGAGTTCTGCCTGACCTGCTCCATCAGGGTTGTTGACATTGCTAATGAAGATATTAGTATTCGTTGTTTGTGAGACCCGGCAATAGACGAAAAAAGCACCTTCACAATTAAAAATACACTGCTGAAGATAGTCAGAAGGTGTGTAATTCTGATAAGATAATATAAATGAGTATTGATAAAAAATTTTTGAAAAAACTACTTGCAGGACTATCTGATAAAAATATTAGGTTTCATGATTTAAGAAAACTATTATTTGCTTTGGGGTTCCAGGAAAGAGTAAAGGGAGATCACTATATTTTCTTTAAACCAGGGATTGTGGAGATCATAAATCTGCAACCATTACCGGATAAAAAGGCCAAATCTTATCAGGTAAAGCAGGTTAGAGATTTAATACTGAAGTATAAACTTCATAAGGGGGTAGAGGATGTATAAATATGAAATCATAATTTATTGGTCGGAAGAAGATGAGTCCTATATTGCTGAGGTTCCTGAACTTCCTGGTTGTATGGCAGACGGGAAAACCTATGAGGAGGCATTAAAGAATGCTCAGGTAGTTATAGAAGAATGGATTGAAACTGCAAAGAGTCTCGGGAGAGAAATACCCACCCCGAAAGGCAGACTTGCTTATGCCTGAGCATCTTTTGCAATACTATGTAGTTATATTTTTTATCAGGTCTATCAGTTCTGTTAGATCATGTTTCAGGTGGAAGTCTGCATCTTTCAGATCTTCTTTTGTCCTGTAACCATAGGGAACCGCCACGGTAATGATCCCTGCCGCTTTACCGGTCTCAATGTCTATATTGCTGTCTCCCACGAGTATCGAGTTTGAAGGAGGAACTCCTGCCCTCTCACAGGCGTAGAGGACGGGTTTGGGTGATGGTTTCCGCTCACCGGTGGTATCAGGTCCGACGATGCTTCTGAAGTATTGTAAAACCCCGAGGTTTTTGAGGAGTTTCACAGAGAGGTGCTCTCGTTTATTTGTTACGACCGAAAGGGGGTTGTCTTTTAGCATATCAAGTGCCTCTCTTACACCGGGGTACAGTCTGGAGTAATCGGATATGTGTTCCTCGTAGTACCTTAAAAACTCATCCATTATTTCGGCCCTCCTCGGGAGGAGTTCTTCAGGGAGAACCTTCTCAATCAGCCTGCCTATCCCTTCACCCACCAGTTTGATAGTGTCTTCAACGGATAACTCCCGTAGTCCATGTGGGGTAAGTGCATGGTTCAGGGCGTTGGTGATGTCTCTTGATGAGTCAACAAGGGTGCCGTCAAGATCAAAGATTATGTGCCTGATTCCAATCTTCATGAACTGTTTATTATAGCAGTTGGTGGGTGTTCTTGAAACTTTTTCACAACTGCCCATATAATCAGTGCATGGCCACACCACTTAAAGAGTTAATCATAGAGAGGGTAAGAAGAGAAGGGAGGATAAGTTTTCGTGACTACATGGAAACGGCACTTTACCACCCTGAATATGGCTATTACACGAGAGGCATTGAGAGGATCGGGCCGGAAGGGGACTTCTACACATCCCCTCACCTCCATCGAATATTCGGGGAGGCGGTAGGCCTCCAGATATGTGAGATGCTAAGGCACCTTGATGAAGGCGGGGAACTGAAGGTGGTGGAGATCGGAGGAGGAAAGGGGTATCTTGCAGAGGGTGTCCTTATCAGGCTTATTGAAGAATTAGGGGGGCGTAACATTGAGTATCTGATAGTTGAAAAGAACCGGAGATGGGCTGAAAGCCAGAAAGACTATCTCTCAGGGTTTAAACACCACCTACGATGGACAAGTTCCTTAGATGAGATTTCTCCCTTTAAGGGGGTGATACTTTCCAATGAACTATTTGATGCCTTTCCGGTACACCTGATTGAGTACAGGTCGGGGTTCAAGGAGGTCTTCCTTGAGGTGAGAGCAGGTGAATTAGTGGAGGTCTTATCTGACATAAAAAACCCGGCACTCCTTGAATATATAAATGAGTATGAGATCCCTGAGATAGAGGGTTACAGAACAGAGGTAAACCTTGAGATGAAGGGGTTTTTAAATGTCCTCTCAGGAGTACTAAGGGAGGGGTTCGTTCTCACAATAGATTATGGATACCCCGCCTGGGAGTATTATCTTCCTGAAAGGACGAGGGGGACACTCCTTTGCTATCACCGGCACACCGTTAGTGAGAACCCTTACCGGTTAGTCGGAGAACAGGACATCACCGCCCATATAAACTTTACCTCTCTTGTGCGGTGGGGGAGAGAGGTTGGGTTTGAGCCACTGGGCTATGCACCACAGGGGACATTTCTCATCTCTTTGGGGATAGACCGGTTGATTCAGCAAAACCTCGAAAAAGACAGGGGGTTTGAAAGAGAACTTCCAAAGATAAAGGGGCTGCTCCTTGGGATGGGAGATACACACAAGGTGCTTGTGCAGTACAAAGGGGAAAACCTACCCACAGGACTTTCAGGATTTTCACTCAGAAACAGACTCTCCCTCCTTGAGGCCTGAAAAAGTGCACTTACGAAGTGCACTTTTTGGGAGTTGAGAGGGATTTGTAGGCATCCGGTATGTGTTCAATTATGTCGCCTGCAAGTACCGACTGTGGTGAGAGTTTCTCTGATGCAATGTCACCTGCAAGGCCATGCAGATAGACCCCTAAAAGTGAGGCCTCAAGCGGGGGAAGCGACTGACCAATAAGGGAGGTGATCATCCCGGTTAATACATCTCCTGAGCCGGCGGTTGCCATCCCTGGGTTACCTGTGCTGTTAATGAACACCCTGCCCTCTGGAGAGGCGGTTATTGTTGGAGCCCCTTTAAGGACGAGCACGGTGGCGGTCTTGATTGCAAAATCCCTTGCCGTCTCGATGGGATCCCTTTTCAGGCTCTCAGGTGACTTCTTGAGAAGCCTCCTCATCTCACCGTGATGAGGAGTAAGTACTGCTGGTGCCTTAAGTTTTGAAAACAGCCTCTCCAGTTCTTTTTCTGAAAGTGTGGAGAGGTGGTAGAGACCGTCGGCGTCTATCACAATGGGTTTTCTCACCTCCTTGATGAGTTCAATAGTAAACCGCCTTTTCAGGTCATCCCTTCCAAGGCCTGGCCCAATGGCAATAACGTCGGCACGCTCATCAAGAAACGAAAGCACCTCTTCAAGGGGTCTCATGTAATCCTCACCGGAGAAATGAAGCGGAAGGGTCATCTCCTCAAGGATAGAGGGGGCGATAGACTGGATAGTTTCGGCATCCGAGGATAGTGTGACAAGCCCAGAGCCTGTGCGCAATGCAGCCCTCCCTGAAAGCATAAGTGCACCGGTCTTTCCCCTTGAGCCGCCAAGGACGAGTAAGTGACCATATGTGCCCTTGTAAGAGTCCTTTGTTCTGTAAGGGATAAGTTCTACTGCATCCTCCTTTTTCAGAAGGAGTGTGTTGTGATCTGCACCACCGGTAAGAAAGGAGGGAAACCCGATGTCTTCAATAAAGAGACTACCGGTGTATTCATTTCCGGGCGGTAGTAAATGCCCCCTTTTGGGCAGCCCAAATGTGACCGTCACATCTGCCATAACGGCACTGCCCATTACCTCACCGGTGTCAGAAGAGATGCCGGTTGGGATGTCAACAGAAAAAACGGGCGATCCGGAGCGGTTTATCAGGTTTACCACCTGATCAATCTTATCCTTAAGTGGTTTATTCAGGCCGGTGCCGATTATTGCATCAACGATGATGCAGCCCTCCAGTGATCGGGCGGAGCGGGGTGGTGAGGTTGATATGGGAAGGCGGTATTCTCTGGCAATATCGAACTCCC
>CAYMML010000170.1:0-3830 GCA_964391515.1 uncultured Thermodesulfovibrio sp.
GCAAGTTTGAGGTCATCGTTGTTTTTAAGGGTCTCTTCAATAAGGGCATTAAGGGTATTGTCTTTAAAGCCCTTCCACCAACCGGTGTCAATCTTTGAGGTCTCCTTTTTAACCTCCCCTTTTGGCAGTTCCAGTTCAGGCCTTTTGTGTTCAACCCTATGGGTACAGGAGAGGCTTAACAGGAAAGTCAGAACAATAAACAATGTAATATATCTCTTCATCCTTTTATCCCCTTTATTTTTTCTTTCAATCTTACCACCAGGTAGTAAAAAAGCGGTATGAAGAACACCCCCACCACTGTGGCAAAGAGCATACCTGCCACCACGGTGGTACCGATAATGTGGCGGCTGTTTGCACCTGCACCTGTGCTCAGGGCAAGGGGAAGAGAGCCTGCAATGAATGCAAAGGAGGTCATCACTATGGGACGATACCTTATCCTTGCAGCCTCTATGGTTGCCTCAAGTAGTGGCATCCCCAGTTTCTTGAACCTCTCCTCGGCAAACTCAACTATAAGGATGGCGTTTTTTGCAGATAGCCCGATCAGTGTAATAAGACCCACCTGAAAATACACATCGTTTTCAAGCCCCCTAAGAAGCATCCCCAGCACCGCACCGAACACGGCAAAGGGCACAGAGAGTATGATTGCCCCTGGGGCAAGCCAGCTCTCGTATAGGGCAACCAGTATGAGAAAAACAAAAAGGATGGCGTAAAGGAGTGCCACATTACCCTTTTTCTGGACCTTTACCTCCTGGTAGGATGTACCAGCCCATGAAATGGTATATCCCTCAGGGAGCACCTCCTTAGCCACCTCTGATATAGCACGCATGGCATCGCCTGAGGAATAGCCAGGTTTTGGTTCACCCGTTATCTTTGCAGCCGGGAACATGTTGAACCGCTCAATTATACTTGCATCAACCGTCCTTTCAACACTTACAAGTGAACTGATGGGGACAAGTCCTCCCTTTCTGGAGCGGACATATACCGCACTATAATCGCCTGGTGAGTCTCTGAATGCGCTTTCTGCCTGTATGTTTACATGGTAGGTTCTCCCGTAGAGGTTGAAGTCGTTCACATAACCCTTCCCGAAGGTCATCTGAAGGGTGGTGTAAATGTCTTTAATGCTAACACCAAGTGCCTTTGCCTTTTCTCTATCCACCTTCAACGCATAGTGGGGCACGTTGGGGTTCAGGGTTGTTCTTACCGAGATGAGTTCAGGACGATTGTTAGCCCTGTTTATCATCTCTTTTACATACTTGTTTAGTTCATGTATTGAGCCGCCGGTTCTGTCCTGTACATATAGTTCAAAGCCACCTGTCATGCTCATCCCGAGTATTGGTGGCGGATTTACGGCAAAGGAAAGGGCATCACGGTTCTGCATAAACCTGCCCATCAGCCTTCCTGCCACTGCCATGGAACTCTGCCCTTCTGCCTTTCTGTCAGCCCAGTCTGTAAGGTGAACCCACCCGACAGCCGCATCTGTTCGGAATGCAAATGCCTGGAGGTCAAGCCCTGCAAGGGCGACCCAGTCTGTAACCTCCGGGGTCTCCCGGAGGGTCTTCTCAAGGCCGTGAACCACCGCCTCTGTTCTCTGAAGGGATGACCCTGGCATGAGGTAACTGAAAAAGAGCAACGAGCCCTTGTCTTCCACAGGCACAAGGCCGGTGGGCATCTTTTTCGAAAGGTCATAGGTGAAAAAAAGCATTATTCCGAAAACGAGAAGGTTTATCACAGCAAATTTTATGGTAATCCTTACTCCCTTCACAAAACCCAGCCTTGTAAGGTCAAATATCCTTTGAAACAGCCTTATAGGTAAAAGGGGCCTTCTCTGAGTCTCCCTTAAAAAGGTCGCACATAGTGATGGGGTGAGGGTAAGTGCCACTATGCCGGAAATGGTCACAGAAATGGCAATAGTGATGGCAAACTGCTGGTACATTTTACCGCTGAAACCACCCACAAAAGAGGCAGGAATAAAAACGGCAGAAAGCACAAGCACTATGGCTATCACGGGTGCGGTTATCTCCTGCATTGCCTTTATAGTGGCCTCCTTGGGTGGAAGACCCTCCTCATGCATAATCCTCTCAACATTCTCTATCACTATGATCGCATCGTCCACCACCAGTCCTATGGCAAGAATGAGGCCAAAAAGGGTAAGGAGGTTGATGGAAAACCCAAAGGCATAAAGCCCGGCAAAAGTGCCAAGGATTGAAACAGGTATGGCAAGTATGGGTATGATCGTAGCCCGGAAGTTCCCAAGAAACAGAAAGACCACAAACACCACGAGCAGGACGGCAAGCCCAAGGGTAAAGAGGACCTCATTTATTGACTCCCTTATGAACCTTGTGGGGTCATAGGGAGTGTAAAACTTTATGTCCTGTGGGAACTGTTTTGACAGTTCCTCCATGGTAACTTCCACCCTCTTAGAAACATCCAGTGCGTTTGCGCCCGGGGAGAGGAAGATACCCACCGGTACTGTAGGCTCTCCTTTGTAAAAGGCATTTAGGTCGTAACTCTCCGAAGCAAGTTCTACCTCTGCCAGGTCTTTCAGTCTTAAAGAGGAGCCGTCAGGGTTTGTCCTGATTATGATATCCCCAAACTCCTTTACCGTCTTAAGCCGTCCCTCCGCCTTGACAGAATAGGTATATACAGTCTGTCTGCCTATAGGCTCCTGCCCTATTCCGCCACCGGCATACTGTTCGTTCTGGCTCTGAATAGAGGCATAAACATCAACAGGCGTAAGTCCAAACCTGGCAAGTTTATCAGGGTCAAGCCATACCCTGATGGAATAGCGTTTTTCACCGAAAATGACCGCATCACCCACACCCGGCACCCTCTTCAGATCGTCAAGGACATTTATCAATATGTAGTTTGAGATTGAGACAAGGTCTCTCTTTCTTCCCTCTGAGACAAAGGCGAAGACCTTCAGGAGATCAGGGCTCCTTTCCCTGATGGTTATTCCCTGCCTTCTGACCACCTCTGGAAGTTTGCTAAGTGCGGTCTGCACCCTGTTGTTTACATCCATCTTTGCAAAAGCAGGATCTGTTCCAACCTCGAAATAGACACTCATGCTGAGTATACCACTTGACGATGCGGTGCTGGTCATGTAGATCATGTTCTCCACGCCATTTATCGCCTCTTCAAGGGGGGCTGCTACAGTCTTTGAGAGGGTCTCTGCGTCTGCACCGGGATAGACGGCCTGCACCCTTATCTGGGGCGGAGTGAGTGTGGGATACTCCTTAACGGGAAGCACCCTTATGGCAAGTACACCTGCAAGAATAAGGATTATGGCAAGGACTGCTGAGGTCCTCGGTCTTTCTATGAAGAATTTTGAAAACACCCTTACCGCCTTTCATTCACTATGTGGTCAATCTTCACCGGCATACCTGGTCTTATCTTCATAAGGTTATCCACTGCAACCAAGTCTCCAGGCTTAAGTCCCTTCTCTACAATGAAGTTCTCACCGATTTCGTCACCTACCTTTACAGGTCTTACCTCAATCTTACCGTCTTTAACCACAAATACCATTTCGCCAAGGGGACTCTGAATTACCGCTTTCTGCGGAACCAAAATAGCCCTCTTACTTAATCCCTTTATGCTTATCCTTACGAACTGGCCTGGCAGGAGTTTCATTTCAGGGTTTGGAAAGAGAGCCCTTACCTTAAGTGTTGAGGTCTTTTCATCAAGGAGGGTATCGATAAAATCAATTCTGCCGGTGTGGTTATAAGCAATACCCTCAATTTGCACCTCTGCGACGAGTTTTTCTTTCAGTTTTCTAAGTCTCTGCAGGGTAAGGCCATGCCTGATGAGGTCTGCATCGGGGATAGAAAACTCTG
>CAYMML010000171.1:0-3774 GCA_964391515.1 uncultured Thermodesulfovibrio sp.
TTTTCTATACATCCAATTGTCTTCCACATACATCTTACATGCCTGATATCCATCGGGGTTTCCGATATCGAAGACCTCACCGTTCATCTTCCAGGCGTAGATAGGGCGAAACTTGAGTGTTTCTTCTCTGAAGTGAAGATCAATGACCTCTCCGGTTGAGGTTTTGTTAAGTTGTTTTTCTATCAAGGGGAGGGATTCCCGTTTTGTGATTGAAAAGCCGGTGGAGCGGAGTTCACCGGGGAACCGGAGTTTGAATTTACCCTTTGTTTTAGGGAGGAAGCGGATTACACGGTAGAGGTCGTCCTCAAGTGGTTCGGTATCGAGGTGTCCTGAGTCACCCATGAGAGGTGCGGTCTCAGCCCTTACCTCTATAAGCCCGATTATCTCCTCTCCAATGGTTGAGAAGTTCCTTATAAGCCCACGCATCATCCTGCCTGGGGGAACGGCAATATTATCGGGGTATATGACACCGAAGGCATTTCCACGGGTCTTCCTCCCTCCAATGAGTATAGCCTCTGCCTCGCCGGTCGGCCTTTCCTGATAGAGGAAATGAAATCTTGTGGATTCTTTTATTTTGTTGAGAGAAGAAAGGGCATTACGGGATACACCGGGGATTTCTTCTCCATGCATAATGTACCTTCTGATTTCCTCCTTTTCTCTGTTTATTACAATGTAAAAGTCTCTTATGCCTCCAAGATAGGCCTCCTCGATGGCATACTGGATAGCGGGTTTTCCTGCGATCAGAAGAAGTTCCTTTGGTGAGCCACCGGTGATGGCTGCCATTCTCGTCCCAAGCCCGGCGGCAGGGATTACTACCTCTGTGATGGTGCCTGCCATTGTATTTGCATTATAGTCCCAAACTTACCAAAAAATGCACTTATTCATTCCTTCCTGAATACCACCACCGAAAGGGGAGGAAGGGTCACGGAAATTGAGAAAGGTTGGTTGTGTATCGGGTTTGGAAATGCCTCTACTCCGCCCATGTTTCCCATGTTGCTTCCGCCGTATATCTCCGAGTCACTGTTTAAGACCTCTTTGTAAAAGCCCGCCTCTGGCACGCCAAGCAGATAACCATACCGGGGCACAGGAGTAAAGTTGCACACAAAAACGAGGAAACTCCTCCTCTCCCTTGCCCACCGGATGAAGGCAATCACGCTCTCCTCAGCATTTGTAAAGTCTATCCACTCAAAACCGGCACTTTCGGTATCAAGTTCATAGAGTGGCGGAGATGTCCGGTAGAGCCGGTTCAGATCTTTAAAGTAATCTCTGAGCCCCCTGTGTAGAGGGTCATCAAGCAGATGCCATTGGAGTTGGTTCTGTGAGTCCCACTCCCATTCCTGACCAAACTCACCACCCATAAAGAGGTGTTTTTTGCCTGGGTGTCCAAACATGTAGCCGTAGAGTGCCCTGAGGTTGGCAAACTGCTGCCATCTGTCTCCGGGCATCTTCCAGAGGAGGGATTTCTTACCATGCACCACCTCGTCGTGAGAAAGTGGCAGAACGAAGTTTTCTGAAAAGGCATAAAGAAGGCTGAATGTGAGGTTGCTGTGGTGAAACTTCCTGTGAACCGGGTCTTTTGAAAAATACTCAAGTGCATCATGCATCCAGCCCATATTCCACTTCATCGTAAAACCGAGCCCACCCACATAGGTAGGGCGGGAGACTCCAGGCCATGCTGTGGATTCTTCGGCAATTGTAATCGCTCCCGGGAAGTAGAGGTGGACTATCTCGTTAAATTTCTTGAGAAAGGCTATTGCCTCAAGGTTCTCCTTGCCGCCATAGGCATTCGGAATCCACTCACCCTCCTTCTTGCCGTAATCAAGATAGAGCATGGAGGCAACAGCATCCACACGGAGGCCGTCAAGATGGTACCGGTCGAGCCAGAAAAAGGCGGAGGAAATGAGAAAGTTTCTCACCTCATGCCTTCCGTAGTTGAAGATGAGTGTGCCCCACTCCTTGTGTTCACCCTTTCTGGGGTCTTCGTGCTCATAGAGTGCCGTTCCGTCAAAGTAGCGCAGTGAGTAGTCATCCTTTGGAAAGTGTCCGGGCACCCAGTCAAGGATCACACCTATACCGGAGCGGTGAAATCTGTCAACAAAGGCCATGAACTCCTCGGGGGTACCGTATCTTGAGGTGGGGGCAAAGTAGCCGGTGCTCTGGTATCCCCACGATTCGTCAAGGGGGTGTTCTGTGATGGGTAGTATCTCTATATGGGTAACACCCAGTTCCTTTACATAGGGGATCAACCGATCAGCCAGTTCTGTATAACTCAGGAATGAGCCATCGTCCTTTCTCATCCACGATCCGAGGTGCACCTCATAGATAGAAACAGGTCTTGAGAGTATATCGGTCTTACCCCTTGCACGCATCCACTCCTCGTCCCCCCACTCATATCTGTTAAGGTCATAAACGATGGAGGCCGTCTTAGGTCTTTCCTCAAAGAAAAACCCATAGGGGTCTGCCTTTATTCGGATAAACCCGTTTACCCTCGACCTGATGTGGTACTTGTAAAGTTCTCCCTCACCAATTTCAGGAACGAATATTGACCATACCCCGGAGCGTCCCATGGGAACCATTGGGTGGGTATCGGGGTTCCAGTCATTGAAGGAACCGATCACGCTTACCGATTCTGCATTGGGTGCCCAGACGGCAAAGTGTACACCCTGCCTGCCATCAAGTTCGGCAGGATGGGCACCAAGTTTTTCGTATATGCGCAGGTGGTTGCCCTCGCCAAAGAGGTAGAGATCAAACTCGGTTATAAAAGGTGAAGGGGTCGTCAGGCCGCCTGTATCCGCTTTCTGGTCCACTCGACGAGCCCTCCGGCACTGATCAGTTCCTGCATGAAGGGAGGGATGGGTTTTGCCTTGTATGACTCACCACGGGTGAGATTTTTTATCTCTCCTGTATCGGCATCTATCTCCACCTCGTCACCCTCTCGTATTCTGTCAGAAGCATCGGGAGATTCAAATATGGGAAGTCCTATGTTAAAGGCATTACGGTAGAAAATCCTTGCAAAACTCTTTGCTATTACGGCCTGAACGCCGGCAGCCTTAATGGCAATGGGAGCATGCTCACGAGACGAACCACAGCCGAAGTTCTTATCTGCAACGATTATGTCCCCCTTTGAGACCTTTTTGGGAAACTCAGGATCGGCATCCTCCATCACATGCCTTGCAAGTTCCAAAGGGTCTGAGGTGTTCAGATACCGGGCGGGAATTATTGCATCCGTATCTATGTCTGCTCCAAACTTCCAGGTCTTCCCTCTTATCTTCATGATTTCTTCCTCCCAATAGGTTATAGTAGATTATATGTGTTTTTACGAGGACAGATTATATTTTACAGAAAAAACCGGGATAAAATCTCTCTATGTTATGGTTACATAAACGTTTGGTGTGGTTTCAGGGAAACTTTTAATGATTGGTTTTTGCAGGTTGAGGTACTATCAGGATGCCTAAGGATTTCTTATACACAGAGTTGATCTGTAAACGGTTCTGCTCCTTTTACAAGGGTGGCAAGGAGGAACTCCAGTGCCAGACCTACCGGTACCTGAGGAAAAATGTCCCTAAAAATCTTCTTCAAGACCTACCGGAAGACCTGACTCCAGATTTCTCTCTGGATGGCTGGATACGAGAGGAGATTTGCAGCCACTGTGATTTCATCATTGACGGCTGTGACTACAGAGACGGCAACCCCTCCCCACCCTGCGGTGGGTATGTGGTTGTGGAGTTTCTGAAAAAGAAGGGGCTCATCTGAACCATGCCTTTACTTGCACTT
>CAYMML010000172.1:0-3724 GCA_964391515.1 uncultured Thermodesulfovibrio sp.
GTTTTTTCAGACTGAATTTCCCGAACTTCCCTTTTGCAGGCTCGTATGTGTCGATTTCAAAATCTGGAACCTTCTGGCCAACCGATATACTGCAACAGATGTCTTCAAATTCCATGTTTCTTTACCTCCTTTTAAATATTTTTTGCTAACCCTTACGGGTCTTAATACCTATAGCCGCATACAGCGGACAGTAACCAATCAAAGAGGTGAGCACGAAAACGCCACCTATTACGACTCCAACCCACCATATTCCACCCTTAAGCAGCCCGATCACGATGAGCACCACGGCAACCATCAGTCTGAGTATCCTGTCCCAACCTGCCATATTGGCATTCATTTAACCACCTCCTTTTATTTTCAGTGAGAGGGGCATCACTCAGTTACAGTTATCTCTTTAGTTGCCTCCCACTGTCCGTGGAGGTTACACCTTTCTATCACTCTCAGTGTGGATGTGCGGTGTTTACCTCCTTTTACAAAGGTGAGGGTTACTTCCGGCCTTGTAAATGCAGGGGTAAGGTCAACCCTGGCGTTGAAGTTCTGGCCAAAATAGACATCAAGCCACTGGATATGATGCCCCTCTTCCATTACATGGGGGATCTCACCCACCTTTATAGTGACCTGAAAGGGCTCACCGGACTTTACGGTGTCAGGGCACTCAATTACAGGTGTGTGCTTCTTTTCAAGTTCCGTCATATTAGCCGGGTCTGCCGGCCTGTTGATACCGCAAAATAGACTCTTTTCTGCCATGATACACCTCCTAAATTTTAGTTATTAAGTTATCTTCTACCGTTGCTACATACTCTAAATCTCAAATCCTAAACAAATCCCAAATGCTAATTTTCTAAATTTTAAACCACAGAGAGCACAGAGTTCACAGAGTATTCAGAGGTCTTAAATCTAAAATCTAAAATCTTAAATCTTAAAACCTTTCTTCCTCTTTTTCATCCAATCCTCTCAAACTCACCCTTTGATGCATTGCACTTTGGACACTTCCAGTCATCTGGCAACTCCTCAAAGGGTGTACCTTCTTTATCCTCTTTATATAGCCACTTGCACATGGCACACCGCCATACCACCCCGTCTTCCCTGTCTCCTTCTTTTTCTACCACCTCCCATCCTTTTTTCTCCCACTCCTCAACCGAAGGCGGGAGATAACCGGAGTATATCTCCTTGTCCCGTGCATCCTCTACCTTTACAACCACCGTTACACCATCCTTTTTTACGGTGTATCCCCAGTCGAAGTTGTCTTCTGTATCAGGTGCCGTGAGTTTTGCGGAAAACTCTATGACATCACCCTTCTTTTTCACCTTAGACCATGAGTAGCAACACTTTGCGATAGATGTGCAGCCACACTTACCCTTTTTTAACTCGATACCATCAACACTAAACCCACCGGGGATCTTTTCAACTGAAACTGACATTTATTAACACCTCCATATAAAGGATAAAATTACTCTTAAATTACTGGATTTAAGAGGCCAGAAAATCTGGCCCCTTTTAAAAACTCCTTATGCCGGTTCAAAGGCATCTTTAGGTGCGTTACATACAGGACATGTCCAGTCATCGGGTAACTGGTCAAAGGGTGTCCCTTCCTTTTCCTCGTCATAAACATAACCGCATACCGTGCATCTGTACTGCATCTGCTTCACCTCCTTTTTTAGATAATTCGCTTTAGCAAGAGCGTCGTTAAAACTGTTTGTGATACTCTATCACCTCTTTTGCGAAGTTTCTTCCAAACTGGTAACATGCATCTTCATCCTCCGCTGAGGGGCGGTACTGAACCTGAATGCCGGGTTCAACCGTTTTCAGTTTCATCTGCTCAAACTCTCCATAAAGCCATTTCACAGCACCTCCACCCCAGCCATAACTTCCAAAGGCACCGGCAATCCTGTTTGTGGGCCTCAGGCCTCTCAGATGTGTCATAAACTCAGCCACAGATGGAAAGACCTCATTATTAAGGGTAGGGGAGCCAACTAACACACCCCTTGACCGCCAGAACTCCGTGATGGCAACGCTCATGGGAGTAGCCCTGAGTTTTATCACCTTGCAGTCCACGCCCTCATCCTTTACGCCCTGCATTATTGGTTGTGTCATGATCTCCGTGCTGTGCCACATGGTGTCGTAGATAATGCATACACGCAGGTCTGATTTCCCTTCTGCCATGTCGAGATACATCTGGAGCACCCGTTCTGGCTCTTTCCTCCAGATAATGCCGTGGTCTGGTGCGATCATATCGATCTCGATACCAAGATCCTGTATCTGTTTGATCTTGGTCTTTACAAGCCTGCCAAAGGGCATCAGGATGTTTGCATAGTAGTCAATAACCATGTATTCCAGTTCGGCATGAGAGGCACATTCAATAAACTCATCGTCAAACCTTGCGGTAGACGCCATGTGCTGGCCGAAGGCATCCTGGGAGATAAGGAGTTTTGCCTCTTTCACATAGGTCATCATACTGTCTGGCCAGTGAAGCATAGGTGTCTCTATAAACTGCAGGGTGTACTTGCCGATCTTGAGTTCATCACCGGTCTTTACGATGTTGAACTTCCACTTAGATGTATCGAAAAACCGGTCCATCCCCTTTTTTCCCCTGTCGGTAATGTATATATTGGCATCTGGTGCAAACTCCATGATTCGGTCAAGAGCACTCATATGGTCATTTTCGATATGGTTGATGACGATGTTCTTGATCTTTGATGGATCAACCACGCTCTTTATGTTCGAGATGCCTATCTCAGCAAAGTCGTACTTAACGGTGTCAACGAGGGTGATCTCCTCATCCATTATGAGGTAGTTGTTGTAGGTCGTGCCGTTAGGTGTAACATAGCCGTGAAAGTCTCTCACAGCCCAGTCAATCGCTCCAACCCAGTAGATACCCGGTTTAATCTCCATTGCCTTCATCCATTAACCTCCATCTTTTAATTTTCTAAATACTAATCTCTAAACTCTAAACAAATACAGACTCTTAAGTTACAATTGTTTAAACATTCCCCACTTCCAACCCCCCTTCAATTTTAACCCCTTCACCCCTTCACCACTTCACCCCTTTAAGATACCTTTTAGCCTTCCACAATACTGAGTTCATCCCACATAAACCAGTTACCCGTGTCTTCAAGGAAACTGTAAGTGTTGTTCAGTATCTGGTAGTGTCTCTCCTCCTCTTTTGAAAGAACCTCAAAAAGTGTCTTTTCTTTCGGATCTTCCGCCTTCTCGGCAGCCTCCTGGTAGTATTTGTAACCCTCTGTCTCCATGTCGAGGGCTATCTTTATTGCCTCTTTTTCGTCGGTGGTGGCAGAAATCCGCTCCATCATCTGGTCTTTAAGTTCCGAAAAAACGGTCTTTACATCCCCGATACACTGGACATGAGGGTCAATGTCAAGACCTTTAAGAATCTCCTCAAGGAGCCTCAGGTGTCTTGCCTCATCCCGTATGAGGCTTTCAAAAATCTTCTTGCCCATGGGGTGAGAGGTCTTTTTGGATGCCTCCTTGTAAAATTTCATGGCATCTGTCTCCATCTTCATTGCACGCTCGACTGCTTCAGATATAGCCATTATAGACCTCCCGAGACATCTTTTTCTTCGTAGATCTCGTCTTCATCCAGTTCGTCCATGACCATCATCGCCTTGCCACAACATATCGGTGTTGGTTCATCACCGTCTTTCGTCATGTATGCATTGCATACCTGACAGACATATACCTTCTTCTTTTTACTCATATTTCCTCC
>CAYMML010000173.1:0-3713 GCA_964391515.1 uncultured Thermodesulfovibrio sp.
TTCACCGCCCACTCGTATACGGTGATTTCAATACATACATTGAACTATGCAAGGTATTCAAAAACATATCTTCATCAAGGATATACCAGATATCTGAGATGCTTGTGGAACACTTCTCTAATGGTAAAGATGTGGAGAAGGCATTGCTCTCCATTCCTGAGACCTGGAAGGCAGATTCCCACATGAACAGGCTGATGAAGGAAGATGCCTTCAGGGACGAAACGGGGAGGATAGTGCCAGAGAGGATGGCAACCTTTCTTGAACTGCTGACATTGCAAAAGGAGGTATCGGAATGAGCGGATTGTATCTCGCAAGAGGGAAAATAAGGGTTACCGCCAGTGGCTACTGGTTCACTGCAGGCGGCGAGAAGGGGTCATTCGGATATTACCCCCATCTGAAAGACATGAATGGCTATCCAGTATATCCGGACACCCAGTTGCACGGAAACCTCATGATGGCGCTCGACTGGCTTTCCGATCTCAAACAGGCTGTCCCCGGATCGGAAGAAGTTACATCAAAGGTCTTTGTTACCGATCTATGCCTCTCAGACAGGTCAGAGTGGAAACACGATAGATACCAGGTGAAACCCCGTATAAAGATAAACGAAAAACGCACCGTTGCCGAGCACATGCTCGGATTCCTTGAGATGGCTTATCTCGAAGGGCTTGAACTCCAGGCAGAGATATTTGCCGGTTATATGAAAACAGTAGAGGAACTCCAGACTCTAAAGCGGTACCTTTCTGAAGCCGTTTTGCTGCTGAACTCTATGGGGGCATTCAGATCCCGTGGTTTTGGACGAGGTAATTTTACCCTTTCATGGGGCGAAGACATTGTGATAACCCCTCTTGAGTCTTCTCATGGAGTGGAGGAGTGTTTCTATACCCTTACAAATCTCACAAATTTCAGAAATAAGCCCATAGAACCCGGGAGTTACCAGAATATAAGGACACTTACAAAAATAACCCCAGAACAGTTAAGGGGATGGCTCGTTCGGGTATACCATGACCTCTACGATGAGTGGCCAGGGGAAGAGGATTTATCAAAACTCAGAATATCATCACTATACCCCTGCCTTACAGAAGCAGACAGGTTGGTTCCGTCATTTCCCGCTTCAATCTCCACCCTCAGAGAAGACGGCGGCAAAATCGTAGATATGGCAGGGCGGACTTATTCAGGTGATGAAGAGCAAGCCTCCTCAATGGTCAGGGCAAAACGAAAGACCCTTCCTGAAAACTGCTATGTAACAAATGAGTTGCCGTTCAGGGTCTTCCGTGCCCCTGTAAACACGAGAATACGCAACCACCTTGACGATTCATTTGTCTCACGCGAAAAAGGCGGGCTTTTCGCACAGGAGTTCATACCCGCTGGAACCCGCTTTGGTGGAACGATAAATTTCATAACAGATGCAGACCCTTTGTTCATGAAGAAAGTAACTTATATACTCAGAAATGTCCACCCACTCATCAAGGGAACCATTTTTGAGCCATCCCTTGAAGACCGGTCGGTTAAGCCAGATGAAGATGGAGAGGGGCTTTATCTCCTTACCGAACCCCTTCCATACAGTGAAACGCTTTTTAAAGAAGGGGAATGGAAGCAAGAGAGAGGAAGAGGCGGCCGCCTCACCGCCTGGAGGGAGGGTGTGTCACTTCTAAATATAGGCACCATCAGGCGGTACAACACCACGCTTGAGAGGCCAAGAAGGCCAAGGATCGTCTGCGAGGCCGGGTCTGTCCTCACCGAACCGGTCAAGATGAAGACACTTGCCTGGAAGGGGTTTGGTGCAGAAGGTGTATTGCATGATGTCAGGGGGTTACCTGCACCCGGCAGGGTGAGCCATGAAGCAAAGGCCGATCCTGTTGCTTTGCAACTTGCAAGGTCACTTTCGGGTATTTCTAAGAGCCATACAGGATTTTTGAGGAACTTCCTGAACAGGAATATACCACTTCCAACGCTCAGGGAGTGGGCAAAAGACAGAATGGATAAGTTTGAAAAGAAAGAGAGAAAAGAACTCAAAGACCTCTACGATACAATCATCAAAAAAATGGATGAAGACACGGATGGAGATGCAATGAGAAACTTTATACATGACCTGATTGAGCAGATCAGGCTTGAAAGATGGAAGTCGGAATTAAGAGAGGGAAAGGAGGAAGCAGGTGAAAGGGTATAGGAGTGCAATAAAGATTAACTGTCGGTTCAGACTTGACACACCCCTGATAATCAGGACGGCAAGCGATGAGGACTACCTCGATCTCATGGTGGAGCGCACCCCCGACGATAAACTCCATATAAACGGTTATGTCTGGGCTTCACTTGTGAGGAGGGCGGCATCGAGGGTGAAAGGGTTACCGGAGATATTCTCAAGCATCGGGGACTACGACGGTAATCTCGGTGTCTCACCCTTCTGGTTTGAGTCCACCGTTATACCCCTCATAATCACCGATATCCGCCCCGGCATCAGGGTTGACCGGAGGTTTGGAAGTGTTTCTGAAGGCGCACTTTATTCTGAGGAGATAGTGCCCCCTGGTTACGAGATCCCCCTTGAGTTCACCATCTTTCTCAAAGAAAGCGAGGCGGTTGGTGATGTGGTGGGCGCATTAGGCAGGATACTCCATGTCATTGATGGTGGTATCGAGAACATAGGAGGCAACTGGAGTTATGGTTTCGGGAGGCTCAGTCTGATTGATGCAAACTACAGAGTTATAGACCTCACCTCAGATTCCGGCATAGGGCAACTCTGGACATCACAGGGAGATGAACATCCCCTTGAGAAGGTCAAGCCCGAAACGGTTGTCCCCTGGTCAAAAATAGAGGTGGAGGCTAAAATTCTGGATGGCCAGATAATGGCAATCCATTCGGATATGCCCCCCATGGATTTCAAGGGAGGGGCAAAACCCCTCCCGGAGTATCCAGATCACTTCGTGTTCAGGGGGTTTGTTGTTGAATCAGGGAAACCTGTTCACAGGGTCGTCATTCCCGGTAAGGCGATCCGACAGGCTCTGCTTTCTGTGCCTGTTGAGAGACGACTCAGAACCCGGGGCGACGACATCTGTCTTACCCCTGCCGATAGATGCACCTGTAACCGCTGTAACTCATACAGAAAGGCAAACCGGAACTCCAGGAGTGCTCCTGATTGCACCTGTAAGAGGTGTAGGTGGTTTGGCAGCACGGAGCAGGGCGGGATAATTGCCGTTACCGATGCGGTTGTGGAAAATGAGGAGACTGAATACATAAGGCGGATACATCTGTGCGAACACTCCATGCAAAACATAAACCTTTTTCTGGAGGAGTTCCTGACGGCAGGGAAGTTCAGATTTGAGATCATCATAGACCGCAGGGATGATTCTTCGGACGAACTCGTTGAGATGATCACCGCTACTCTGGAGGAGATGGAGGCAAACGGTTCCCCTCCCGGCTGGCTGAGACTTGGGGCATCATCCACCTGTGCCGGCCAGGTGCAGGTGACGAACAAGAAACTAATAGAGTTTGGAGGAGCAAGATGAAAGGGCAGGAAGGTTTTCAGAAGGGTTTTCTTATTTATGAGGTGCTGCAGGTTGAAACGCCCGTTTCTGTGAACCCTGACCAGTGGGACGACGGGTACCTCGCCTACTCCACCGTTGAGGAAAGGTTGAGTGCTGTGAAGGGTAAAGACAAAGACCTCAAGACACTCTTTTCCTCCCACACGGGAGATTCAGGTAGAGGATACCTCATGGAGG
>CAYMML010000174.1:0-3679 GCA_964391515.1 uncultured Thermodesulfovibrio sp.
ATGCTATTCCTTCATTGTATCTAAAACTATACAAGGTAAATACGCAGGTAAACAGCCTATATTGTTTTTACAGTTACATCTTCTGACAGAATCAGGTCAGAAACGGTACAAATTTATCTTCAGAACTGATCCATGCTTTGTGAGTTTTATATTAAGCAATAAACATACCATTTAAAATATTTTGATTTTACTGGAGTTTTTGCTGGATATGTGAGGTGTTTTCTCTTATGAGGGTGAAGTATTTGTATGCAAAGTCATACGGATACTGATTTCTGCCCAAATGGAATGATAAAGGGAGTGGTGGAAAGGGATTATTTTTCTTTAAACTCGGAGGGATTTATGTTGTGTTTTTTTAACAGTGAATAAAAGTCTGCACGGTATTTACCCGCAATTTCTGATGCCTTTGAAACATTGCCTCCTGTATGCCGAAGCAACCTTGTGAGGTAATCCCTCTCAAAGGCATCTCTCTCCTCCTTGAGTGGTCTGAGTATACCAACCCCGGGGAGGCGTGATATTATTATGAGATCATCGGTGATTGTGTTACCCTGGCACATAGCCATAGCATATTCCATCACATTTTCAAGTTCACGAACATTTCCAGGCCAGTCATGGGCAAGGAGTTTCTTCATGGCACGGGGGGCAATCTTTTTAACACCTTTTTGCATCTTTTCATTGAACTTACCAATAAAGTGCTCCACAAGAAGGGGTATGTCATCTTTTCTGTCTCTTAACGGAGGGATTTTCAGAGGTATTACATGTATCCTGTAAAACAGGTCTTCCCTGAAACGCCCCTCTCTGACCTCATGAATAAGGTCTTTGTTAGTGGCGGAAATAAGTCGGAAGTCAACCTCCACCGGCTGTTCACTTCCCAGGGGTTGAAACCTCTTTTCCTGGAGAACCCTGAGGAGTTTGGCCTGAACCGAAAGGGGCATATCGCCAATCTCATCGAGAAAGAGGGTTCCTCCATCGGCCTGGGCAAGGTAGCCTCTGGTTTTTTTAACGGCTCCTGTGAATGCACCCTTTTCATAACCAAAGAGTTCACTCTCAAAAAGGTTCTCAGGTATGGCAGCACAGTTTACCTCGACAAAGGGCTTTTCTTTTCTCGAGCTTGCCATGTGTATAGCCCTTGCTACGAGTTCCTTCCCCGTACCGCTTTCACCGCTTATAAAAATGCTGGAATCCACCGTGGCTATCTGTGCCATTTGTTGAAGAAGTATGGTCATAGCCTGGCTTTTACCGATAATATTTTTGAAATCATACCTTTCCCTGACCATCTCCTTGAGCCGCTTTACCTCCTCCTCAAGGGTTCTGCTTTTAAGAGCCCGTTCTATCTGGACGATCAGTTCCCTTGAGTCAAATGGTTTGGTAAGGTATGTATATGCACCACGCTGCATTGCGTTTACTGCACTTTCTATAGAGCCATGTGCGGTAAGTATCACCACCGGGAGTTCTGGGTCAACCCTGTGGATCTCTTCCATAAGGGTTATTCCGTCTGTCTTTAGGAGTTGTAAATCCAATATTGCAAGGTCATAACTGTTCTTCGAAACCTCCTCCAACACGCCGTCTTCCATATCGAACCCTCTTGGTTCAAAGCCGGCGTCCTCCAGCCTCATCACCATCAACTCAAGGAGGTTCCGGTCGTCATCCACTATGAGTATTTTGGGTTTTTTCACTTCAGGAGTTTCTTCTTTTTCTCTATGTTTATATCAACCTCTCTTGTCTCTTCAATGAGGTCTATTATTCCAACCCAGATATCTGCCTCTACGGCAAGTGGGCTATCAGGATAGTGGGAGATAAGTAGCCCAAAGTATTTCTTAGCCGCTTTCAGATCCCTGCCAGGATTTCGTGGATGAACATACAATAGTCCGAGATTGAATAACAGTTCCTGCTTGAGTTCAGACTCTTTGGTGGTCTTTAACCTGTTTGAGTTTTCTCTTATTGCCTTATCGAACTCACCGGCTTTGATCTCTTCCATACCAATAGTAGGATACCCCCTGATGATGCAGGGGATCGGCTTCTCTTTATTTTGAGAAAGACCAGCACAACCTGTAATCACGATTAACAGGGAAGGGAGAAGCAGAATCTGCTTCCACCAGCCTCTGCCGGTTCTACCCATACCTTACCTCCATGTGCCTCTATTACCTTTTTTACTATGGCAAGTCCAAGTCCCGTACCCTTGTATAGGTTAACTTCCGGAAGGCTTGCCTGCTGGTATTTGTCAAAAATTCTCTCTCTGTACTCCTCTGGTATGCCAGGCCCCTGATCTTCAACAGAAAATAACAGATGACCACCGCTTCTAACTGTGCTGATAGTGATTTCGCCTCCCGTAGGAGTAAACTTGATGGCGTTGCTTATAAGGTTACGGATCACCTGTAGCAACCTATCCTGGTCGCATTTAATAACATCAACTGAGGAGATATCCTCTCGGACATTTATTTTTCTTGCCTCTAAAAGGGGTTCTGCCTCGTTCAGTGCCTGCCGTATTAGTAAAGTTATATCAGTATCACTCAGATTATAGGTTAGCATACCGGCCTCCATCTTTGATAGGTCGAGGAGGTTGTTAACCAGATTGATCAGACGGATGCTCTCTTCAGATATAATTTCAAGCATTCTCTTCTGCCTTCCTGTGATACGCTCACCCAGGCTTTCCATAAGCAGACTCGAGCCCTCACGAATGGCCGTAAGGGGTGTTCTTAATTCATGGGACATGGTGGAGAAGAAGTCCGCCTTCAGGTTGTCCAGTTCTCTCAGTCGATCGCACATCTTATTGAATGCATCGGAAAGGGTTGCTATCTCAGGGGGGCTGTGTATTTGTAGGTTTGACTCAAGGTTGCCCTTTGATATTTCAAGTGTCTTTTTGCGGATACTTGAAAGTGGTTTAACGATACTCCTTGTTATGATAACAGAAAGTAATATCCCAAAGGATATGGCAAATAGTGTGATCAGAGTTAGCATTTTCTCTGCCTTTTCTTCCTGTGTGTCAATAGCCTTCAGTGTATCTACCATATGCTCTCTGCTCAGGTACTTAAACTCGTTTAGCATTGCAAGCAAACGGCTGATCAATGCCTCCTTTTTCTCCTTAAACTCGTCGGCCTTGTACTCAACCTTCATATTAATGAACTCAAGTTCCTGTTTGAAGATGCGGGAGTATTCATCGTACAGGTTCCCGATGGTGGCAAGTATCTTCTCAAGATCGGGGTTGATGGACAAACCGGCTGCAGTGTTCATCTGTTCTCTGAATGTCTGGTCTGCCTTATGGTACTCTTCAAGGAGTGCCCTGTCCCTGAGAAGTACATATTTTTCCTCGTTTCTCTCAGCAGCAAGCAGACTATCCAGGAGTTTTTTCTGAACTTCAAGGAGCATCGTGTCGTTTTTGATCATCATGCTCGTGGTCACCTTAACCGTATCGAGTTGGTAGGTTGAAAACAGTCCGATGAAAAGCACGAGCAGAACCAGAATGAGATAACCAAGACTTAGCCTTACAAAAATGGGAAGGGGCATTTAAAATTACCTCTTGTTTAAAAGATGACTTACCGATCTTAATATTTCAGCCGTATAATTGTACTCAATATGACGGGGGTTTTTTACTTCACACATTATACGATATGATACAAACTCCAGTTCTTAATTATATTTCTAAATATAACAGAACAACAATCGTTTGCACAAACAAATGAAT
>CAYMML010000175.1:0-3672 GCA_964391515.1 uncultured Thermodesulfovibrio sp.
TTTATTTTGTTCCCCACTCCAGGTAAAATAGACCTGTGAACTGGTATCAGTTGAAAATTGAGGATGTCCTGAAAAAACTGGGCACTTCTCCTGAGGGGCTTTCTCCTGAAGAGGCTCAAAGGAGGCTTCAGCAGTATGGCCCGAACCGTCTTGTGGAGAAAAAAGGCAGGGGCCCTCTCGTTATGCTCCTTGATCAGTTCAGGGATTTCATGATCCTGATCCTCCTTGCCGCATCGGTGATTGCTGGGGTTGTGGGTGAGTTTGTGGATGCCATTGCGATTGTTGTGATTGTCTTACTGAATGCCTTTATAGGATTTATACAGGAGTTCAGGGCACAGAGGGCGATGGATGCCCTTAAGGGGATGGCAGCACCGCTTGCAAAGGTTATACGGTCTAAAAAGGTGCTGACAATTAAGTCGGATGAGCTGGTAAAAGGGGATATCGTCCTTCTTGAACAGGGGATGATAGTGCCTGCCGACCTGAGGCTCTTTGAGGTTTCCGCTCTCAAGGTGGATGAGGCACTGCTTACGGGTGAGTCTGTGCCGGTTGAGAAGATAACAGAGGTGATAAACACTCCTGATCTGCTACCAGGTGATAGAAAAAATATGGCCTACAAGGGGACCCTTGTCACCTATGGAAGGGGGCTCGGGGTGGTCACCGAAACGGGGATGGAGACCGAGATCGGGAAGATTGCAGGCATGATCCAGAGAGAGGAGGAGGTTAAGACGCCGCTACAGAGGAGGCTTGAGCGGCTCGGGAAGCGGCTTGCCGTGATTGTGCTTTTCATTGCCCTTGTGGTCTTTGTGGCGGGTGTGCTGAGGGGAGAGGAGATAATGCTCATGTTCCTTACCGCCATATCGCTTGCCGTTGCCGCCATCCCTGAGGCACTTCCTGCCGTTATCACCATATCCCTTGCCCTCGGGGCAAGAAGGCTTGTAAGACAAAAGGCCCTTATAAGGAGGCTTCCTGCCGTTGAGACACTCGGCTCCGTTACATATATCTGCACTGACAAGACCGGCACACTTACGGAAAACCGTATGAGGGTGGAGGAGGTATGGGTAGGCGGAAGGCACTTCCTGGTGGATGAATTAAAAGGGGCGGAAAGACCTTCAGTGGAACTCCTCTTAAAGGGGTTTTCCCTTAACAATGATGTTCAGTTGGGACAGGAGGGCAACCTTGTGGGTGACCCTACCGAGATAGCACTCCTTTCCTTTTCGGAAAAGATGGGCTTTGAAAAGGCGGATACAGAGAAACAACACCCAAGGGTCATGGAACTGCCCTTTGATTCTGAAAGGAAGATGATGACCACCCTCCACAAAGAGGGAAACCAGTACATAGCCTTTACAAAGGGAGGGGTGGATCAGATTATAGAACGCTCAACCGCCATGCTCACCGATGATGGGATAAGGGAGATAGACCCTGAAAGGATACTCAGTGCAAATGCTGAGATAGCCCGAAAGGGGCAGAGGGTGCTCGGGCTTGCGATGAAGAGGCTTACTGCCCTTCCTGAAAAGCCTGAAGAACTTGAGAATGAACTCATATTCGTTGGGCTTGCCGGTATGATTGACCCTCCCCGAAAAGAGGCATACGATGCTGTGAGGTTATGCAAAAAGGCGGGCATAAGGCCTGTGATGATCACAGGTGATCACCCCCTTACTGCGGAGGTAATAGCAAAAAGGCTCGGTATCATTGAAAGCGAACAGGACATCGTGACAACCGGCCGGCAACTCCGTGAAATCCCCGAAGAGGAACTGAAAGAGAAGGTTGAGCATATCCGGGTATATGCCCGTGTTGCCCCTGAGCAGAAACTGCGGATTGTAAAGGCACTGCAAGGTCGGGGTGAGTTTGTTGCCATGACCGGCGACGGTGTAAATGATGCCCCTGCCCTGAAGCGTGCAGACATAGGGATAGCCATGGGGATTACGGGCACAGATGTCTCGAGGGAGGCCGCTCACATGGTGCTCCTTGACGATAACTTCGCCACCATTGTTAAGGCCATAAGGGAGGGGCGAAAGATATACGACAACATAAGGAAGTTTATAAGGTATCTCCTTACCACCAACTCCGGTGAGGTCTGGACCCTCTTTCTTGCCCCCTTTCTCGGTCTTCCGGTGCCCCTTCTGCCCATACACATACTCTGGATAAACCTCATGACAGACTCCCTCCCCGCCCTTGCACTCTCCCTTGAGCCTGAGGAAAAGGGGATTATGGAAAGGCCGCCGAGGCGGCCTGGTGAGGGGATATTCTCAAGGGGGCTTGGGTTTGATGCCCTGTGGGTGGGGCTCTTTATGGCAGGGCTTGTCCTGTTTACCGAGGTCTGGTCAATCGGTAAGGGGCACGAGCACTGGCAGACCATGGTCTTTACGGTGATGTGCCTTACCCAGCTTGGTAATGTGCTTGCCATCCGGTCGGAGGAGGAGTCTTTTTTCCGCCTGGGTGTGTTTTCAAACCCTGCCCTGCTTGGTGCGGTGGTTGTGAGTTTTATACTCCAGATGGCGGTGGTCTATATACCCTATCTGAACCCGATCTTTAAGACAGCCCCTCTTACCGCTGGTGAGATTGGCTTCTGTGTTTTCCTGTCATCACTGGTGTTTGTGGCGGTGGAGTTGAAAAAACTCCTGAGCAGGCTCATGAAAAGGAAGGCGACGAGATGAATCCCTTTGTTGTATGGGGTGGGTTTTTACTGACAAGCGGGGTGGTGGTCTACTCCGGCACGAAACTCTCAAGATACGGCGATATGATAGCCGAAAAGACCGGGCTTGGCCGCACCTGGATAGGGCTGATACTTATGGCATCGGTTACCTCCCTGCCTGAACTGATGACAGGGCTGAGTGCGGTTACCCTCGCTGACCTTCCAAACATTGCAATCGGCGGGGTGCTTGGAAGTTGCGTCTTCAACCTGCTCATACTCACCATGATTGATGCCCTTTACAGGCATGTCCCCCTCTCTGCAAAGACACACCACGGGCATATACTCTCCGGCGGCTTTGGGATGCTTATGATAGGGGTTGTGCTCATGGGCCTTCTAACAGGTGGGATGGTAAGCCCCTTTGGCTGGATAGGGATTTATTCCCTGATCATTATTGTGGGTTATCTCCTTTCCATGCGCCTCGTTTACCAGTACGAAAAGAGGCATATATCCACCTACCTCAGGGAGACCGCTCAGGAACTCCGTTATGAAAAGACCCCTCTCAGGTTTGCTGTAAAGAGGTATGTGATTCATGCCCTGGTGGTCATAGTAGCGGCTGTGCTACTTCCATGGATAGGTGAGGCGATTTCGGAGCAGACCGGCCTTGGGGAGTCCTTTGTTGGTAATATATTTATTGCCATAATCACATCCCTTCCCGAGATCGTGGTATCCATAGGCGCTGTAAGGATAGATGCGGTTGACCTTGCGGTGGGAAACCTCTTTGGCAGTAATATCTTTAACATATTCATACTGGCAGTGGATGATATATTCTATATAAAGGGTCCCATCCTTGCCCATGCAGAGCCAAACCAGGTGATCGCAGCCCTCTCGGCAATGCTGATGACCACGGTTGCAATTATAGGGATGACCTACCGGGCGGAGAAGAAGAAACTCCTCCTTGCCTGGGATGCAATAGGAATCCTTGTCATCTATATCGTAAACATGATGCTTCTTTACATGATGAGGTAACTGAAAGGGTTATG
>CAYMML010000176.1:0-3663 GCA_964391515.1 uncultured Thermodesulfovibrio sp.
AATTAAAGTTATACCCACTTCTGGGCGATAACACACAGTGAATGACAAAAAAGGGCATATAAAAATTGAGGTACACATTATCTTGTGTTTAAGTTAATAATTTATCTCAAGATGTAGTTTTAGGTCAGGCCTGTTTTTTGCATTATCGATTTTCGATAACGGGAGGCGATATTGTTTAGAAATTTTTTCGTGGGATTTGTGAGGATTCACATCCTCCATCATGCCGAGAGGGGGCCGGTTTATGGGCTCTGGTTGATTGAGGAGTTATCCCGCCACGGGTACCGTCTCAGCCCGGGCACCATATATCCCATACTTGGAAGGATGGTCAAAAACGGGTATCTGCGGTCAAGCAAAAAGGTGGAGGGTGGCAGGGTGAGAAAGTATTACCGGATCACCGCAAAGGGAAAGAAGGCCCTGAAAGAGGCAAGGGTAAAGATAAAAGAACTGGTGGAAGAGGTGCTAAAAGAACCTGAAGGGGGGTGAGAAATAAAACAATGCTGATATGCAGGGGGTTAGGTGTTTAGATTGTTAACCTGAAAAGTAAAAGGAGGCAGTATGAAGAAGTTGGCAATCCTGTTTTTAGGGGCAGTTTTGGTAATGTCTTTTGTTGGCATGGGGTATGCTGCAAAGTATGTGGGCTCTGAAGCCTGTTTCAAGTGCCACCCTGAGCAGTATAATGACTTCCGTGTCTCCGGCCATCCCTTCAAACTCTCAAAGGCGGAGGATGCGATGAAGAGGCAACTTCCATTGCCGCCTGGTTACTCCTGGGACGATATTTCATATGTCATTGGTGGAGCCTACAAGAAGTCACGCTACATTGATAAGAATGGTTATATAATCACTGCGGCTAAGGACGGGTCCGATCTGAAAACACAGTATAACCTTGAGACCGGTACCTGGTCTTACTATCACAAGGGACAGAAGAAGCCCTATACTTGTGGTAAGTGTCACACCACGGGTTTTAGTGAAAATGGTCATCAGGACGGTATGGAGGGTATGAAGGGCACCTGGGCATTCCCGGGAATACAGTGTGAGGCATGTCACGGCCCAGGTGGTGATCATGTAAAGAGCGGGGACAAATCGGCCATCAAGGTTGACCGCTCATCTGCGGCCTGCGGAAAATGTCACATAAGGGGCTCTAAGGACAAGATTCCTGCAAAAGGTGGTTACATCAGACACCACGAGCAGTATAATGAACTCCTTGCAAGCCCTCACAAATCACTTAACTGTGTTACCTGCCATAACCCGCACAAGAAGTACAAGTTCAGCATCAAGACCGAGTGTTCCACTTGCCATACAGCACAGGCCAAGGCGTTTAAGGGTAGCACAATGGAGGTGGTTGGCGTTAAATGCGTTGACTGCCACATGGCAAGGGCAACTAAATCCGCCGTTGCATACGGTAAATTCTCCGGTGATATCAGGACACACCTTTACAAGATCAACACAGATGCCTCTGCCAGCATGTTCTACAAAGAGGGTAAGAAGACCTTTGCAAAAGGGTTTATCACTGTGGATTTTGCCTGTCTGAACTGCCATAAGAACAAGGATAGAGATTGGGCATCCAGGATGGCAAAAGGGGTTCACACCAGAGGAAAGTAAAAAGGGTATTTACCACAGAAGCCCCGGAGAGGTATTAATGCCTCCCGGGGCTTCTTTATAGGTAATTAAGTAATTAAGTTATTAGGTAATTAGGTTGTTAGGTTATTTAGTGTTGTTGAGATACCCCGTGTGTTAAAATAGAAAATGATAAAAAACACCCTTCTAAAGGTAAATCTATTTATCTCCTGTGTTGCAATCGCTGTGCTTTTGAGTTTTGTCTTTTTCTTTATCTTTCCCTCCTTTAAGAGGATCATAATCACTCAGGCGGAAGAAAACGCTCAGGTTATTGCCGAGCACTTATCAGATCTCCTGAACACCGATGATCGGGGGCTGGAGATAAAGGTGGATAACCATATCGACGAGGTGATTGGTAGCATGCTGAGGAGGTTTCCCATAAACCGAATAAATATTTATACAACCGGTGGCACGGTTGTATGGTCTACTCGAAGAGATTTAATAGGTTCAGTGCATTCCGGTGAGGAGTTCAGGAAAATTGCATTAAAGGGTGGCGTTTATTCGAGGTATAAGGCGGAAGGGGAGGGCAGCCTTGAGGGTGAGACCATAAAGGGTTCGGTTGTGGAGACATATGTGCCGGTTGTTCGTGATGGGGGAGTTAAGGGGGTTTTTGAAATCTATCTTGATGTAACTGATAGGGAAAACCAGGTTAAGAGGATTCTTTATGCAGCGGGTATTATTATGAGCCTTCTGGGTGTTGGGCTCTTTGGCATACTCCTTTACTCATCAAGGCGTTCCGATTATCACCTCAGTCTGCTCCATAAGGCAAGGAGGGAGATAGAGAGACAGTACGAGAGGTTTTATGAGATACTTGAGCACACACCTATAGGTATATATCTCTTGGATGAGGAGGGCAGGATAGAGTATGTAAACCCTGCAATGACAGAGATAAGCGGTGCAACTAAGGAGGAGTTTATAGGACTCAGACTGCTTGAACTTCCCACCTATAGAGAGATAGGGCTTACCGAGAGTATCGGGAAGGCCTTTTTGGGTGAGGAGTTCGTCCTTGGGCCCGTTGAGTATACATCTTACCTTGGTGGGAAAAGGACGGTCAGGATTTTCTACGGGCTGCCACTTGATCTGCATGGCAGGAGGAAGGTTCTGGTGTTTGTCAAGGATGTAACGGATGAGAAGAGACACGAGGAGGAGAGGGAACGGCTGATTGCTGATCTGAAAAAGGCGCTATCTGAGGTCAAAACCCTATCAGGGCTTATCCCTATTTGTGCCTCTTGTAAGAAGATACGAGACGATAGTGGGTACTGGAAACAGGTAGAGGAGTATCTGAAGGAACACTCAGAAATGGAGTTTAGCCATGGTATATGTCCCGATTGTGCTGAGAAGTTGTATCCAGAGTTTTATAAAAAGAAGAAGTAATCCCGCCGACATTGTTTGTCCTGCTGATTTGATATAATGAACTATGGGCCCTTGGCCCTGATAAAGAAAAGAGGAGGTGTAAGGATGAAAAGGTTAACCATTATAGCAGTGGGTTTGCTTATGCTGACCACGGCGGTTGCCTATGGCCTCCACAAGGAGATTCCTTCAGAGACACAGGTTACCCTTCCTGGTGCGGATGCAGAGGGTGTTTATAACTATATAACCATGGAGCCCGGGTATAAAAACTGGTCTGTCTGGCCAGGGACCGAGAAGAGACACAGGGCGGAAAAACCACTCAACATCGTTACCACCTACCTGAACGACAATGCGATGTACTCGGTGAAAAAGGGGATAAAGATGGTGGATGGCTCAATAGTTGTGACGGAAAACTATGATGACAAGGGAGAACTGGGTGCCATATTTGTCATGTACAAGATAAAGGGGTACAACCCCTCTGCAGGTGACTGGTTCTGGGCACAGTATGACCCGCAGGGCAAACCGGTAGTGGCAGGAAGGGTAAAGGCGTGTATCAAATGCCACTCTTCAAAGAGCAGTAACGACTACATATTCACAAGGGAGTATATAAGAAAAAATAAGTAATTGGGTAATTAGGTAATTAATATTTGTAACGTTAATAATGTCAGTTGAGGCAGGCAGAACTCCATCGAAACCGGA
>CAYMML010000177.1:0-3663 GCA_964391515.1 uncultured Thermodesulfovibrio sp.
GCGATACCTCAAGTACCGTGAAACAACCGCCGGTGTTACTATTATCACTGCACAAGGACTGGTTTTTGTGGCTCTATCCGGATATCTCAAATGGTGAGAAAACATTTTTATTGTACTTACAGAACATAAAGACAACCATATACAGTGCAATTATCTCATACCCCCTCCCAAATAGAGGGGTGTTTTCAGATAACAGATAATATTTCTGTTTTACAGTGTAAATCCTTTGTTTCTGCGTTTGTCTGTGTTCCATTTTTTACGATTGAATAAAATCGCTTTAAATCCGGTTTCGATGGAGGTCTGCCTGGCTCTACTGAGATTATTAACGTTACAAATAGTAAAATGCATTCAGTTTATTATCTCTGCCGTAAACCTGTATAGAGTAGCCGTCTTCCAGGCATCGGGTGGAAGGCCTGCCTTTTCCGAGACCGCCCTCAGGAACTCCTCTTTAGTCCAGTGAAACTCGGTTGCAACCTGAGGAAGCAGTATCCCCGACCGCCCCTCCTTCTCTATGTAAAGGCCGTGCCTTCCGATGATGATTTCACTTATATCAGATATTCTTTCAAGGGGAGACAAAACGGTCACCTCAACGTCAATCTCATCAAGTTCCTCCGGCTCAACCGGACGGAACCTTGGATCACGGGTGGCAGCAGCCACGGCATTCCTTATAACCGATTTATACAGAGGCATTACGGGGATTATGTTTCCTATACATCCCCTCAGCCGGTGTCCCCTCTTATAAAGGGTAACAAAGGCGGCACCGTTTGCAAGGAGCCTCCTGTCTGATATCTCAGGCTCCGGCACCCTGCCGGTCTTCACATAACTCTTCACCGTTTCCCTTGCAAGGTTCAAGAGCGTGGCTCTTTCTTCAGGGGTAAGGTTACTTTTCAGGATAACTATCGAGGCATATCCGACGACTGAATCCTTTCTCCCGGCAGTGTCGCCAGAGTTTGCATACTTAAGAAGAACACCATGGGTCGCCCCCAACATCCTTGCCACCGAAAGCCCGATTATGGCCGGGTAACTTCCACACATCTCACCCCGCTTGCTTCTGAGGTCTCTCTCCAGTGCCTCAACCGAGAGATTCAATATATCTTCTATCACAAGATTGTCCATCTCTCTTGCCTTCTCGTAACTATGATAGTGTGAAAGATCGGTGCTTACAATAAGGATTGTCTGAGGGTCAGATCTGAGTATTTCCGTTAAGCGGTGGGTGATGAAATCAAAGGAGTCCTTTGTGAGCATACCCACAAGTATGGGAACTATCTTTACCCTGCCAAGCGCCTCCTGTATAAAGGGCAATTGAACCTCAAGTGAGTGCTCCTTACGGAAGGCATCGGGGTAAAACCTTGCGTCCTTTTCTTCATTGATGAGCGATCCGGCCAACCCATCATCTATCTCAAGCAGCCCAAGGGGGGTCTTCATGTAACCCTCCCTGTAAACGGATACCCCTTTAAAGAGGGAGTGGTGGCTTGGACCCAAAAGGATGATACGTTTGATGTTACGGGTCTTGACTGCCTTGTAGGTGTATGCAGCAACGCCCCCGGAGTAGATATAGCCTGCATGGGGTGCAAATGCCACGATCAGATCACCCCGGGGTACGGCAGGATTTGCGGCATTCAGATAACCCCTCACCATCTCTCTCAGTTTCCCAGGTTCGGATGGGTAAAATGCCCCTGCCACCGAGGGTTCCTTTACGGGCTTTGCACAGGAAAACAGAACAAGTATGAGCCCCAGAAGGAGCCCTGTTTTCATACCCTTTTCCAGAACCGTGCCCTCCTCAGGCTTTCTCTCCTCAGCAGCCTTTCAAGCCGTGAGATGATCCCTCCCAGTATAAACATACCCAGGAAATCCCTTCTCCTCATAACTAACTCCACATGCCTGGAATAAACTCACCACAGTACATGCAGTGAGAGTCTTTTATTTTGATGGTTCTTACCTGGTAACCCCTTCTCTCCACAATCAGCCTCTTACAGTTTGGGCAGTAAGTGTTTTCTGCATCAGACCGGATATTGCCGATATAGACATATTTCAGCCCTGCCTGGAGTGCGATATCCCGTGCCCTCTTAAGGCTTTCAAAGGGGGTGGGTGGCAGGTTCTTCATCTTGTAGTACGGAAAGAACCTTGATAAGTGAAGCGGCACACTGTCACCAAGGTTTTCGTATATCCATTCTGCGAGAGCCTTCACCATAGGGGGCGAATCGTTCTGCCCGGGGATGAGGAGGTTTACCACCTCCGTCCAGATACCCTCCTCCTTCAGTACAATTAGTGCATCAAGCACTGGCTTCAGCCGTCCCCCGCAGAGTTTTGCATAAAACTCCTCACTGAAGGCCTTGAGATCAACACAGGCGGCATCTATCACACGGCATAACTCCCTCAGGGGTTTTTCGTTTATGTATCCGCAGGTGTGAAGTGTGTTCCTGATGCCGTACCTCCTTGCAATGAGGGAACTATCGTACATGTATTCGTAAAACACTGTGGGCTCGGTATAGGTGTAGGCGATGGTCTTACAGCCGTAAAAGGCGGCCTTTCGCGCCAGGTCTTCAGGGGGAAGGTCTATATTCTTTGACTTCTCAGGTGATGCCTGCGATATCTGCCAGTTCTGGCAGAACTTACACCCAAGCACACAACCCACTGTGGCAACGGAAAACGCCTTTGATGATGGTAGCACATGAAAGAAGGGCTTCTTCTCGATAGGGTCTATGGCAACAGCACAGGGTTTGCCGTAAACCAGGCTGTAAAGTTCACCCTTCAGGTTTATCCTGACCCTGCAGCCTCCAACCTGGTAGTCCTGGAGTTCACACTCTGTGGGACAGAGTTCACAACGCACCCTGCTTCCCATATCTATATTTTATCACTATCAGGCCAACTTTTTGAGCAGCCACGCCATATTCTCACCCAGGACCTTCATTGTCCTTATCCCCTCTTCATCCCCCTTCACCTCCCCGGCATCTCTACCCCTGCCGAGGTTCCAGTAGATGGAGCCGGGAACGATCATCTGGCCGATCAGGAAAAAGTAGTTAAGGGAGTTAAAGACGTGTATGGCACCGCCCCGTCTTACTGCAACCACAGCCGCACCCACCTTTCTCTTCAGAATATCACCGTTAGCCCTTGAGACCATCCCCGCCCTCTCTATGAGAGCCTTCATGTTTGTGGTGAGGTCTGCAAAGTATGTGGGTGAGCCAAGGATTATTCCGTCTGCCTCGACCATCTTCTGGATATAATCATTCATCTCGTCCTTTACACCAGAGCATTTACCGTCTTTCTGCTTCCAGCACTTGTAGCAGGCGATACATCCGGAGATGTTCTTGCCCGCAAGACTTATAAGTTCTGTTTCTATACCCTCCCTTTCAAGTTCTTCAAACACCGTCCTGATCATGATTTCGGTGTTACCACCCTTCCTTGCACTTCCGTTAAAAGCCACGACCTTCATATAGACCTCCTGAGAAGTTGTGATTTGGTGTATTGGTTAATTGGTGTATTAGTATATTGGTATATTGGTTTATTGGTTTATTGGTGTAATGGTGTAATGGTTAATTGGTGAAATGTGTTTTTAATATGAACCACTTCACCCCTTCACCCATTCACCCATTCACCCATTTTCTTCACCTCACCCCCTATCCGTTCTGTTTGGGATAAAATATACACTATGAACGAGAGACG
>CAYMML010000178.1:0-3608 GCA_964391515.1 uncultured Thermodesulfovibrio sp.
TTAGTAATTGACCGCTTATAAGGGGAAACGATAGAATACTTTATGAACGATTTGGCATTGAATTTCCTTCTGTCAGCGGAATATGATCTTACAACAGCAGAATATATGCTAAAAACCAAAAGATATGTTTATGTCGTATTCATGTCACATATGGCGATAGAAAAGACTTTGAAATCATTTATTGCTGAGATGCTTGGAGAAATTCCACCAAGAACTCATAACCTTCTCTATCTTCTAAAGAAAGCAGATTTAAAGTTGCCAGAAAACCTATTGGAGTTTATTGCGAAGATAAACAACGCAAGTGTTATAACAAGGTATCCAGATGATTTTCAAAACTTGGTTGAAAGTTATCCCGAATCTGTGGCACAAGAATATCTCTTAAACACCAAGGAGGTGATCATATGGTTAAAACGGAAGATGAAATCAAAGAAATAACCGATAAATTTAAAGCAGAACTTATTAGTCTTGGTATAACTCCTTCCAAGATATTCCTATACGGGTCTTATGCAGAAGGAATGCCACGTGAAGATAGCGATATTGATTATATTGTGATTTCAAATGATTTCAAAGGAATGAATATTAGAGAAAGGCTTGAAATATTGGGACTTGCAGCAGTGAGGGTGTTTGAGCCAATTGAAGCATTGGGGTATACTGAAGATGAAATAAAAAGTGGCCATGGCACATTTGTCTCAGAGATATTGAAGAAACGAAACAATCAGACGAAACCCCTTTAACAATCATATCTTTATCAAACCGTCCTTTCCGTTATAGGTATAATCAAGAATCGGTCAAATTAGATCAGACATAATTGCTGGCACTGAGGGGGAGTTCGAGCCCCGCCCTGTTCATCAGTTCCTTATCAAGGAGTATCTCCATAGAAGGCCCGTCTGCAAGAACCCTCCCCTCCGAAAGCACCACCGTCCTCTCACAAAGGTCAAGCACAAGGTCAAGATCGTGTGTCACTATCAGTTTCGAGTGGGTAAAGCCCCGCAGGAGTTCTATCAGGTTTCTACGAGCCCTGGGGTCAAGCCCTGATGTGGGCTCGTCCATCACCAGTATATCGGGCTTCATTGCAAGCACACCTGCTATGGCCACGGCCTTCTTCTGGCCACCTGAGAGCCTGTGTGGTGGTCTGTCTTTCAGGTGAAGACAACCAACCTCTTTAAGTGCCTCTTCAACACGAGATTTAACCACCTCTTCCGGAAGCCCGATGTTCATGGGGCCGAAGGCGACATCCTCTGATACGGTGGGCATGAACAACTGATCGTCAGGGTTCTGCATTACCACACCCACAGTCTGTCTTACCTTCTTGATAGTTCCTCTGGTGACAGGTATCTCCCCTATAATTACCTCACCCTTTACAGGCAGCAGGAGGGCGTTCATAAGCATAATGAGGGTGGTCTTGCCCGCCCCGTTTGGGCCCACGATCCCCACCGCCTCACCATGGGTTATCCTGAGTGAGACATCCCTCAGTGCCTCTGTGCCATCGGGGTATGTAAACCCCACATCTCTGAATTCTATGATGTGGTGGCTCATAATCTACCAAACAGACTCCCAATTATGACCGGGATGTTGTATCTCCTCATGAGGATGAATAGGACTGCCCAGGAGATCAGAAACACCAGGTCTCCTGCCCTCAGGCCGTGAACCCTTCCTCCAGGAAACTCCCCGCTGAACCCCCGTGAAAGCATCGCCGCATAAACCCGCTCTGCACGGGAGATGGTCCTTACAAGGAGCACACCTACAAGTTGCACAAAAACCCCTATACTCTTTGCCCTCTTCACCGGTGCCCTTGAATCCCTTGCCCTCACCATCCTGAGTGCCTCCTCAATGAGGACAAATATGTAACGGTAGAGGAGCATGAGTTGGGTAACGAACACCCTCGGCAGTCTCATGGCAGAAAGCCCCTCACATATGCCGTTAAACGATGTGGTTGCAACAAGTAAGACCGCCGTCCCGATGGTTAGCACAAACTTGGTGATAATACTGATAAAGGAAAGCCATCCTCCGGTGATTGTGATACCTTTTATAACAAGCACCGGTGTTTTATCAAACAGGGGATTAAACAGTGCTACCATCAATACAAAGGGGGAGACAATGAGTAGTTTTTTAAATAGAAACCCCAGTGGGATATCCCCGATGACAATCAAAAACACGGGATACAGAAAAAAGGGCATGAGGCCAGAAATCTGGTAGGCAGGCATGGAGACCACTGTAACAAGGAAAAACAGGGTCGTGACGATCTTCACCCTCGGGTCAACCCTGTGAATCGGGGTGTCTTTGTATGCGAGGCTGTCGAGATACCCTATACTGTATAATCCCTTTGCAATGTCCATGATTAATTATAACCCAACTTTTAAGACCCAGATTACTCAGGTTTTAAATTATAGTGGTGTAGCAGGGTCTGAACGGATTTAAAGTCTGCATTGATTCACCGTGATGGTGAATCGCAGACTTTTCCTCGGAAGCATACATGGATGTATGCTGAGAATGATGTGAAGACCCTTGCTATGCCACTATAACTCATCGTTTAACATGGGAATAACTCTTCTTTTTCCACTTAAAAAGCACAACGCCGAAAAGAACCACCACCGCAAGCACCACGGCTCCACCTACAAGCCCTGAGACCGTGGTGCCAGGGTCTGGGGCAGGCCATGCGTCCGAACCGGACTCATCATCACTTGAAGGAAAGGAGTAATCGGGCATGAGGGCTGTCTTTTCCTGAATCTTCTGGAACTCTGTTTTTATCCCGGAAGGGGTACTATCGAGTTCGGTTTTCCCGTATATGTTCTTTATTGACCATTCAAGTCCGTCGGGGTGTGTGGAGGCAAACCAGGATAATACCCCGCCGGTGATCACGGCAAGGATGGAAAGGGCAATAACTGCCTTTCTGAAGCCTCCGCCGGTAGCCCTATGCTCCACAAGCGCAGGTTCAACTGAACGGATATAATTTACCACTCCTGCCGTTACAAAACCCTCCACGATACCTATTGCAAGGTGTATGGGCTGCATAAGCATGAGAAACTTACTGAAGGGAAGTTCCGAGATGCCCGAGAGTTTCGTCTGAAGCACAACAGAAAAGGCACCGAGCTGAAGGGCGACAACTGCCGAAACCACAGATGCAATGGTTATTCTCTTAACCGTGGAGTTTTCCTTGACCATTGGCTTATAAATAAGGGGGTATGCAATAAAGCAGGCATAAAACCCCATGTTCCAGATGTTGCAGCCAAGCGCCAAAAGTCCTCCATCGGCAAAAAAGAGTGCCTGCACTGTTATTACAGAGGCAAGCACGATGAATGCAGCCTGTGGGCCAAGAAGTATGGCAAGGAGCATACCACCTCCCAGGTGTCCGCTTGAACCGGTGCCCGGTATGGTAAAGTTTATCATCTGGGCTGCAAACACAAATGCACCAAGCACACCCATAAGCGGGATAAGCCGCTCATTGAGGTTGTCTTTAAGTTTCCGTGCTGCATAAGACAGGGTGGCAGCCGTTGCCATCCAGAACCCTCCGCCTACCGCCGGTGATAAGAGTGCATCTGCCATGTGCATAAGAGACCTCCTTGAACATGGTTATTGGTATATTGGTGTATTGGTGTAGTGGTTTAATG
>CAYMML010000179.1:0-3605 GCA_964391515.1 uncultured Thermodesulfovibrio sp.
AGGAAGTGCCCGCTCGGCTGTCCAGAATCTTATTATCTCTTCTCTGGTATCTTCATCCAGAACACCGTAGACATTCTCTACTGTAAACCTGCCGAACCTCTTTTTATACCTGATCATTTCTCCTTTTCTTTATTAGAGGGTTTGGTCAGGGACTTCTTTACTTTTGGAATTTTGAATGTCCGTCTTTTTGCCCAGCGGCTTCGGAGCGTAAAGACCCTCGGTCTCTCCTTGAGGAGGGTCTTTAACTGTTCTTTGCTGAGGACATTCCGGGCGTTAAGTTTCATTGTGAGGTTTATCTTAAGAAGGGTGGAACGAAGTTTGGTGACCTCATCGAGCATCTTTTCTGCCTTTTTCCGGTCAAAACTCTCTTTGGAAAGAAGTTCGTTAAGTTCCCGCATCTTTGTGCGAAGTGCCTTTAAGGTTTCAAGCCGCTTCTTATTGGCAGTATCCACAATGGAGTCTATCTTATTTACCTGCCCTTCTGAGAGTTTGAGTTTCCCCTTCAGAGACTCGTCCTTCCACCACTCAGAGGCGGTGGCAGATACAGGAATCATGAAGGTAAGGGCAAGAAACCATGCAATAATAACCGCTTTTTTCATTGTAATACCTCCTTTAATTAGGGTTTTTTGTGTATTTCTAAATGTTTTACAAAAAGCAACAGAAACTTTTTCAACATCACCCTCACCCATGTCATCTCCTTTAATGGAGATGGTTTAAAGCCTGTAATATCATCCTACAGACAGATTTGTGTTTTAATTTGCCGCAGTAATAAAATACATCCTCTCTGCCCTCCAGGGTACCGGTGTATATGGTTGATTATTTCCCGCTTCACCGATTCAGCCCTTCAATTCTTCACCAGTTTCTCCCTCTTTTGAGGTTCTTTGCCTCCATAGTGAGGGGTCAACCACCGAAATCATCCCCTCCACATTGAGGTCTGTAAGGAAGAACTCCCTTAACTCACGGGCTACCACGGCAGGGTCTTCAATGCACCGCTCATACTCAACGAACTGAACGGGTATCTTCTTGAGGGCGAGGATACGTTTTACCTGGTTTATCTGTCTGTTGAAGGTCTGTTTGAGTTGCTCATCAGGGAGTTTAGCCCCCACCTTTCCCTGCCTCTCAAGCATTGACTTTTGTGACCTCACCACATCGTCCAGGTTCCTGACCATGAAAATAATCCTGTATTCAAGGCCGTTATGAACCGGGAGTTGTGGTAACAACTGTGCTACAATCTTTACCGCCTTTCCACGAGCCTCTGGTAACCATGATGAGTCTCTTGCAAGCGCCTTTGCCATTTCAAACTCATAGTAACCACGGGGGTTGTCTTCATCAGGTGTCCTTTTTCCATCGGTAAGTGGTGGGATGCCACCTGCCTCAAGCATCTGCATCATCATGGAGGTGCCAGACCTGGGGAGGCCGGAGACAACGACAACGGTCTTTTCCGGATCAAATGGGGTTTCAGGCCTGAGCGTGGGGTGCTTTTTGATGTCTTCAGATGAAAGGGAGGTCTTTGCGGCAACCTCTTTTTTGAGAATGGAGTCCGTCTCCCCCTTTTTTAGTTTTCTAATTCTATCCCTTGCCTCTTTTGCCGCCTTTATATACCGATTTGCCTCTTCAGGGTCGTTAAGCCGTTTTCTGTAAATGTATGCAAGCCTCCTGTATGCCTCCGTATAATTAGGATTCTGTGTAATGGCGACCCTCAATGCCTCAACAGATTCGGCAATACGACCCATCCTGTGAAGTGCCACGCCCAGCACATAATGGGCGCGGGGGTTGTGGTACTGAAGCCCCACGGCACTAAGCGCCTCGATGGCGGCATCCCTGCTCTTTCTAATGCCAAGAAAGGTGCGGGCAAGCCCGAGATGCCCTTCTGAGTTGTCGGGGTCTATCTCGACAGACCGCCTGAAGGCGGTCTCTGCATCGGCAAACCGTTTCATTTTTATATAAACATCACCAAGTTTATTGTATAAAGCAGGCTGGTTACGATCCGCCTTTTCTGCCCTTTTTAGATGCTGAAGTGCTTCATCTTTTTTGCCTTCTGCAAAGAGGAGGGAGCCCATGAGAAACTCAATGGCATACAAACTGGTGGATGCCTCGGCACGGAGATTCCGGAGTTTTCTCTTTTCTTCTTCAGAAAAGTCCTCTATTTTCTTTCCCTCCAACTCCTTTCTGAACTCCCTTAGTTCCTTGCGAGCCTTTACGGCGTTTTTCTTTTTCCTGTCAAAGACCTCCTCAAGGAGTTTCCTTGCCCTGGTTATCCGGCCAAGGGCCTTATAGCATGTGACAAGTTGGATTCCGAACCGGTACTCATCAGGCCATTCATCAATTAGTTCTTCAAAGACCGGAACCGCCTCGGTGTAAAGACCGGCATCCATATAGGATCGGGCAAGGTTGTATCTGAGTTCCCGAACGCACTCTCTTGAAGCCTTCTCTCTGTTTTCGTCTGGCCGGTCAATATAGCCCAACTGGATCAACTGCTCTATCGCCTCTTTTGCCTCGATCGGGTCTATAACCGCATCCGGGGGATGCCTTCCGTCATCTCCCGGGAGATCATCCCAACTGGGGATGGTGATTAGTTCTGGAGGGTCTTCAAAGATGTTAACAAGGGGCTTACCGTCCATGTCTTCACCCACAGGCAGGCCAAGTATGGTAAGAATCGTGGGGGTGATGTCAAGCAAACTTGCCCCATAGATGATCTCATCTTTCTTTATGCCGGGGCCCTTAACGGCAAAAATGCCATAATGCCGGTGCTGAGCGGCGGGACCGGCGGGTTCTTTGGGGATATTCCTCGGTCTTAAATGGTCTGAGTGAAAGCCGTGGTCAGAGACGATCATTACCGTGGTATCCTCACTAACCCTCTGAAGAAGTGTCCCAAGTAGTATGTCATGATAAATGTATCCGCTTTCTACCACATTTTTGTAGAGTTCAAAGTCTTTCTCATCCACCCAGGGAAGTCGTGGAGGGTGGTAGTTCATGAAGCCGTGGCTGAAGTGGTCTATGGCATCATAGTAAACGGCAACAAAATCCCAGGGCTCATGGTCCATTATGGCGGTTACAGCCCGGTTTACGGTGGTGCAGTCTGCGATGATCTTTGCAAGGTTTTCCACACGGCGATCCTTCTCCTGGTCGATCTCCGGAAGGCGGGGAAGGAAGTTCATCACAAGTCCAACATCTAATTCCTGGGGGTGAAGCCTGAGTTCGGCAAGGTTTCTGATCAGTCGTGGCGGGTGCACGGTGCCCGGCTTCATGGGCCAGGGCTTTCCATAAGGGGCTACCGCCCTCTGGTAGTGGTTTGAGACCATAACCCCGTTTATAGGCTCTGCCGGATGGGATGGCCACCAGCCAACCACGATGGATTTAAACCCCTCCTGGTTGAGGATGTTCCATATAGCCTTCGTCTTCCGGGAGATGCTGGTGATGGGACGGATGCCACCTGTATGCGGATCAGGCTCGGTAAACCCTAAGACACCATGTTTATATGGCCGCTTTCCTGTGGCTATGGATGTCCAGAGCATGGGGGAGAGTTCAGGATAGAGGGTGGCGAGGTTGCCAATCACACCTTCCTCAACGAACCTTGCCATGTTTGGCATCTTCCCCTCGTCAAT
>CAYMML010000180.1:0-3571 GCA_964391515.1 uncultured Thermodesulfovibrio sp.
ACATGACATTTAGCCGGTATTTGATTTTTAATCACATGATGGTGCAATAATATTTAACAGAAGCGCACAAAGACATAATAACGGCAGGATTTCCGGTTCAGATTTTGATATGTTTTTCTACATCACCTGAACCGATACCTTCAAAAACGAGAATGTTATCCGGGAGCATGAATCCCCGCACACCAGGGTTTTTTGCTTATGCCTTTTCACAACATTAAGGCTGGCCTTCAGTGAAAGTCACCGGGGATGCAAAAGCCCATCACAAAGGAAGGAGGAGCATGCAACAACACTTATGAGTGACAGCAATACCAGGAAAAGGGCTGAACTGGTACGGTATCTAAGCCGGCTACCTTCTCATGCCATATACAACCTTGCACCACCTCAGTATGTAAAGAGGGGGTTCGGGTATTACAGGGAAGGGAACCTCTGTAACCTCGAATGGGTGGAAGACACTCTTCTTGCCGAGGTGGAGGGAAGTTTTATTTATGAGGTGGAACTCCGATACTCAAAAGGTGGCCTGGAGACGGGTTGCAACTGCCCGGCCTATACCCCCCTGACCGCCTGCAAGCATGTGATATGTGCCCTTCTAAGTGTAAGAAATATCCTTGACCCTCAAGCATTTCAGCCATCACCATTTGATAATGAACTGAGAGACCACCTCCTGAGTATCCTCACCATGGACATCCCTTCACCCAAAGGAAAGAAGAAAAAGGGCGATTCTGCCAGATTGGTGTTTGCACCCGATGAGGATGATATTTACATCCGGGATTCCGGGGATATCCCCTTTCATTTTGACGATATATCATACATATTGAGGAACATACGGTACGAACTTTTATATGGTAAAATCAATAAGTCAGATCTACTCAAGACCGGTTCAGAGTTCCTCCTGGAATACGATGGTGGAGAAATTCCCCTTATCTTCAAAGAACGCACCACTATCAGACCGGAGATAGTATTTACTGCAACCAAAAGCAACCTTTCAGCAGAACTCAGGTTCGTTCAAAAAAACAACCCGCCAGAAAAATTCATACTATTTAAAGAACAGATACTGATAGACCCTGACAGTGGTTATTACTACCTTCTGACGGGTAAAAAGAGGGCAAAAATCGCCTTTTTCTTCCACAACCTATACGGGAGTTCTGGTGTCAGAAGATTTTACCAGATACCATTGAAAACGGGTATCAAGAGGGATATAGCCCTGTCCCTTGACGATACCGAAGCAGATATTATCAGGGAAAGCCGTTTCATGCTGAGACGGAAGGAGACAGAACTCACAAAAGCAGAGCCCGAATATACCCTAAACATCATAACTGGAAAAGATTCCTCCACCGCTGGAATCGAATTAAGGATACATACTGAAGGTATCTCCCTGCCCTTTCCCTTTCGACTACTTGAGATTATTAACCAGATATGGCTTGGCGGGTTCAGGGCACTGAGAGCCGGAGAGAACAGAAAGAGGTTTTTCGAGGACATCGTCGTTATGGCCGGAGCCTCCAGAAGCGACCGGAAGCAGATTGCAGCCAGGTTGTTGAATCACCTGAAGAAGGGAAGCAATAACATCAATGCCTCAACATTATCACAATACCGCTCCTTTGTCAGAAATACAGTGAAATACCTTGATGGGGAGGATTATTACTTTACATGTATATCCACCAGATGGGTGCTCATCAACACCAGTATACGCCGGTGTCTCGATATCCTTTCAGGAATATACCGCCACCTCAGGCCCGGAGATGTGGTTGATATCAACCCCGATGAATCAATCATCCATATCAGAGAGGAGGCACTCTACAGGACACTCGGCCAGATGTATGAACTGCTTACAGGTATGGGAGTAAGGATGTACTACGACAGCAGGAACCTCAGATACGGTAACTGGGATATAACCATCGACTTCCGAAATGAGATCGACTGGTTTGAACTCAGACCGGAGATAAAACTCAATGAAAAACACCTGAGCGAAGATGAACTCAGAAAGATAGCCTGTTCATTAAGGGGCGGGATTGCAGATACTGGTGGTTTCATTGAGTTACTGCCGGAAAAGGTGAAGGAGGTATTGAAACTCATATACCCGAAGGAGACCGGTGGTTCAGTCAGAAAACGGGAAATACACAGGATACCACGGCTACAGATTCTTCAATGGTTATCACTGAGAAAGAGGGGTATTAAACTGCGGCTTCCCCCTGAGGAGGAAAAGACATTAGAGAGCCTCCTGAACTTCCGAGGAATCAGGCATGTAAGACTTCCCGCAGGCTTTAAGGGAAGACTGCGGAGATACCAGAAAGAGGGTTTTTACTGGCTCTGTTTCCTGTACAGACACCGTTTTGGAGCCTGCCTTGCCGACGACATGGGTCTCGGCAAGACCGTCCAGACCATCGCCTTTCTTGCCGCACTCAAAGAGAAAATATTTAATAATGAACAAAACGCTCCCCATCTGATTGTGGTTCCACCGTCCCTTGTTTTCAACTGGGAGGCGGAGATAAAGAGGTTTTATCCCTCATTCAGGGTGCTTACCTATACCGGTACTGACCGGAAACTCGAGATTAAAGACAAAGACATTGTCATTACCACCTATGCCATCATGAGGAGGGATATCAGGGCACTGGAGGGCATCAGGTTTGATGTGGTGGTGTTTGACGAGGCTCAGGCGGTTAAGAACATCCATGCCGAGACTACAAAGGCGGCGAGGAAACTCAATACCAGGTTCAAGTTGGCACTGACAGGCACACCTGTGGAAAATCATATTGGAGAGTACTTCAGCATAATAGACCTGTGCCTTCCGGGGCTCATGGGAGAATATGATGAGTTTATGAGAATGTACAGACAACAAAACAGAGCGTTCCTTGACGATGTGGTAAGGCGGACAGCCCCTTTCGTTCTCAGAAGAACCAAGGAAGAGATACTAAAAGAACTGCCAGGAAAGATAGAGACAGACATATACCTTGATCTCACTGATAAACAGAAGGCCCTTTATACACGGACAGTAAAGGAGATAAGACGGGAGATTGACACCGCTTACAGCAGTATGACACAGGCACAGGCACATGTGGTTGTGCTCTCTGCGCTCATGAAACTCCGCAGGCTCTGCCTCAGCCCTGCACTTGTGGAAAAAACGCTGCCTGAGGAGTCACCAAAGATTGATCTGCTGATTGAACGGCTGGAACTTCTCATGCAGCAGGGTCATAGCGCACTCGTCTTTTCACAGTTTACCAGTTATCTGGATATAGTCGAGAAGAGGTTGAAGAAGGCAGACATTGAATATCTAAGGCTTGACGGGAGCACCCCTCAGAAAAAGAGAAAACAACTGGTAAGGAATTTTCAGGATGGTGAAGGTCAACAAGTTTTCCTCCTCAGTCTCAAGGCAGGTGGACAGGGGCTAAACCTCACTAAGGCAACATATGTTTTCCACCTTGATCCATGGTGGAATCCGGCAGTAGAAGATCAGGCCACCGACAGAACTCATCGTATAGGGCAGAAAAACAAGGTTACAGTAATCAGGCTGCTCATGAGACACACCATAGAAGAAAAAATGCAGGAATTAAAAAAACGAAAGAAGGCGCTTTATGAA
>CAYMML010000181.1:0-3562 GCA_964391515.1 uncultured Thermodesulfovibrio sp.
TCATAAGTGCATGTGGTTAATCATTAAGAATGTTTTTTTATTTATTTTAATAAAGAGTAAATCGAAAAATTCCCTTTTTACACTGAAATACACCTTACCACTGACGCCACCCCCTTCCTGCTAAAACAGCCTTAACAGCATCCCTCATGCAAATGACCGTGTAAAGTTTCTCTCCTGAGGATAAATTTGTGAGGATAGGGAATTTCAAATTTGCAAATAAGGGGCGTGTTTGCATAGAATATAAGACTATGTCTTTTGTTTATCTTGAAAAGATACCTGAAGCGGATGCAATCATCGAGGAACTTCCCCTCTCCTATGAACTTGCTGAGATTAAAAAGGAGAGGGACGATGAGATTGCGGCGGTATTTCGTGGTGAGTCTGACAGGTTTTTACTGATAATCGGCCCGTGTTCTGCGCACGACGAGGAGGCTGTATGTGAGTATGTGGGGAGGCTTGCAAGGGTTCAGGATAAGGTGAAGGAAAAGATAATACTGATTCCCAGGATATACACCAACAAGCCCCGTACCACAGGGCTTGGCTATAAGGGGATGGCTCACCAGCCTGACCCCAAAGAGGCACCCAATATAGTTGAAGGCATCAGGGCTATAAGGAGGATGCATATCCGGGCGCTAAGGGAGTCTCACCTTACAGCAGCGGATGAGATGCTCTACCCCTTCAACTACCCCTATCTTGAGGATATCCTCAGTTATGTTGCCATCGGTGCAAGGAGTGTTGAGAACCAGCAGCACCGTTTGACGGTTAGCGGTCTTGATATCCCTGTGGGCATGAAGAACCCCACCAGTGGTGATCTTGATGTCATGATGAATGCCGTTATGGCGGCACAGGCCTCTCACAGGTTCAGTTACAACGGCTGGGAGGTTCTTACAAGTGGGAACCCTCTTGCACACTGCATCCTCAGGGGAGCGGTGAACCATTATGGTCAGAATATACCAAATTATCATTATGAAGACCTTATAAGGGTTTCGGAACTTTACCTGCAAAGAGGGTTTCAAAATCCGGCAATTATAGTTGACACTAACCATTCCAACTCTGACAAACGGTTCAGGGAACAGCCGAGAATAGCCCACGAGGTGATGAACAGCCGTGATTACTCTGACCAGTTAAGGAAGATGGTCAAGGGGCTGATGGTGGAGAGTTTTCTTGTGGAGGGGCGCCAGGATGTTGAAGAGGGGGTGTTCGGCAAGTCCATAACTGATCCCTGTCTCGGGTGGGAGGATACGGAGAGGTTGATACTTGACATAGCCGAACGGCTCTGAAGTACTGAAGTCAAGCAGGGCAGTAAAAACGCCAGTAATGGCAGGTAGACCTCCATTAAAAACCGGGTTTGATACGGTTTTTCATTCGGTTCTAAAGAAGCATTCTGTATTTAGTGGTAAAAATAATCTGGGCAGTCACTTTGATTTGCTTTTGGTATTGCTGAAATCCGGATTTTTTCTGAGTACACTCTATTCAACTATATCCGGGTTGGTGGTTTGAATAATAAAATATTAGCAAAGAGGCTTGCTGCTCAATTATATTCATGGCACAAGTCGTTCCGGCCTGCCTTTTAAAAATATTTCTGTTTATGGATTAAGGAGGTTCAATTGGGAGAAAACATAGTTCAGAAGATTTTCAGAGAACATCTTGAATATGGTGACCTTACCCCCGGAAAACCGGTTGGACTAAGGATAGATGAGGTATACACTCAGGATGCAACAGGCACAATGGCATGGCTTCAGTTTGAGGCGATGTGCATTGACAGAGTGAGGGTTCCCCTTGCCGTATCGTATGTTGATCACAACATGATACAGTCAAACTATATGAACCCGGACGATCATCTCTTTCTTCAAACGGCTGCAAAGAAGTTTGGTGCCTGGTTTTCAAAGCCCGGAAACGGTATCTGCCATCAGGTAAACCTTGAGAGGTTTGCAAGGCCTGGCTGGATAGGGCTTGGCACAGACAGCCACACTCCCACAAACGGCGGGATGGGAATGATTGCAATTGGCGTTGGTGGACTTGATGCTGCCACTGTGATGGCCGGAAACCCCTTTGAACTCAACATGCCCCGCGTGGTGAGGGTGGAACTCAAAGGCAAACTCAGAAGACCCTATGTATCTGCAATGGATATTATACTGGAACTACTGAGGCGACTCACGGTGAAAGGTGGAGTAGGAAAGATATTTGAGTATGGTGGTGAAGGGGTAAATGATCTATCCGTAACGGAGCGTGCAACTATTACGAACATGGGTGCGGAACTCGGGGCAACCACATCGGTTTTTCCAAGCGATGCGAGGACTCGTGCCTTTCTGAAGGCTCAGGGACGTGAAGACCACTGGAGGGAGATACTGCCAGACCCTGATGCCGGATATGACGAGGTGATAGAGATAGACTTAGGAGCACTTGAACCAATGATTGCCCAGCCTCATAGCCCCGATGCGGTTGTGCCTGTCAGGGAGTTGAAGGGGAAAAAGGTGCATCAGGTCTGCATTGGGAGTTGTACAAACTCCTCTTACATGGCCATGAAGACTGTTGCCTCGGTGCTCAGGGGCCGGAAGGTTGCAGAGCACCTGAGCCTGCATATAAACCCCGGCTCAAAACAGGTCTATGAGATGATAGCCCGAGACGGGAGCCTTGCCGAGATGATAGCGGCTGGGGCAAGGATGCTTGAGGCATCATGTGGGCCCTGTATTGGGATGGGTGGCGCCCCTGCAACCGGGCATGTCTCTGTGAGGACCTACAACCGGAACTTCCGCGGCCGGTGTGGAAATAAGGATGCCTTTGTGTACCTGGCAAGCCCTGTGGTTGCTGCAACTATTGCCGTGACGGGAGAGATGGTTGATTTATTTGAGACTGAAATAGAGGCAGAGGTGCCTGAAGAGCCAGAAAAGTATATCATCAACGATAATCTCCTTATTCCTCCCATTGAAGACCGCTCCGGGGTAGAGATCATAAAGGGGCCAAACATAAAAGAGGTTCCACTTAAGACCCCATTTTCTGACAGTATTGAGGCCCCTGTACTTCTGAAATTAGGTGACAACATAACAACCGACGATATAATGCCTGCCGGCTCGGCAGTGCTTCCCTTCCGATCGAATATTCCAGCCATCTCCGGGTATGTCTTTTATAACATAGATAGTTCCTTTTCAAAGAAGGCACTCGAACTCAAGGAAAAAGGAGGGTGTATTGTAGTGGGTGGTGAAAACTACGGCCAGGGCTCTTCAAGAGAGCATGCAGCACTTGCCCCCATGTACCTCGGGTTACAGGCGGTGATTGCAAAGTCCTTTGCAAGGATACACCGGTCTAATCTGATAAACTTTGGTATCCTTCCCCTTCTTTTTAGAGATCCAGAGGGCTACGAAAAGATCAGCCAGGGAGACCGTCTTAAGATAGAAAATGTTAAAGATGCCCTTAATGGGAGCCAGGAATATACTGTTAAAAACCTCTCAACCGGTGAGGAGATAGTGTGTTATTCAAACCTCAACGAGCGTGAAAGGGAGATCATCCAGAGCGGGGGGCTTCTGAGTTATGCAAAGAGGTTCTGCAGGCTGGAGGACTGAATAAC
>CAYMML010000182.1:0-3548 GCA_964391515.1 uncultured Thermodesulfovibrio sp.
ATTCAGACTATGTAAGGGGAGAGGTGCTTATTAAGGTAAGCGCCTTGAGTAGAGGTGTCATGGAACTGAAAGGGGCTTTGCCGGGTGCAAGGATAAAAGAGAGTTTGAGTAGAGGGGAGGTAGGTGTTGTTCAACTACCACGTGGAATGGATGTTTTACAGGCGGTTAAGTTTTACTCGTTACTCCCGGAGGTGGAGTATGCCGAGCCAAACTACATAAGATATGCCCAGTTTGCCCCAAACGATCCCCTTTACCAGAGCCAGTGGGGACTTGATGAGATTGGAATGCCCGGTGTATGGGATGTTACAACTGGTTCTTATGATGTTGTCGTTGCGGTGATAGACACGGGAATTGATCTTTCCCATCCCGAACTCTCAGGCAATATATACCAGAACAATGATGACCCGGTTGATGGGGTTGACAATGACGGTAACGGGTATATAGACGACTACAGGGGGTGGGATTTCATAAATGCCGACAATGACCCTTCAGACGATAATGGTCATGGCACTCATGTCTCCGGAATTATCGGGGCAAGAGGAAACAACGGTGTAGGTGTGGCAGGGATTAACTGGAATGTCAGACTGATGCCACTTAAGATTCTTGACTCTGATGGGTATGGAACGGTGGTGGATGAGATAAGGGCTATTGATTATGCTATCCAGAAGGGTGCAAGGGTGATAAATGCAAGTTTTGGAGGCTCTTCCTTTTTCAGCCAGTTTGAAAAGGATGCCATACAGGAGGCACTGAATGCCGGTGTTCTGTTTGTAACCGCTTCCGGAAACGGCGGACTTGATTCGATAGGGGATAACAATGACATCGAGCCATTTTACCCTGCCTCGTACAACCTCTCAAATATCATCTCCGTCTCTGCCATCAACCGGTCGGGCAGTCTTGCATCGTATAGTAATTACGGGCATCTCTCGGTTGACATTGGAGCCCCGGGCAGTAACATAATCAGCACACTTCCGGGCTCTTACGGGACTCTTTCTGGCACCTCCATGGCTACCGCCTTTGTCACAGGTGCGGTTGCCATCATCTATTCATATTTTGGGGATATAAGTTCAGGCACGGTAAAAAACATCCTTCTTAATACTGTAACCCCTGAGACATCTCTTGAGACAACGACCCTTTCAGGAGGGGTTTTGAATCTCGAAAGGGCAATCGGTGTTGTCTCAAAACCAACAGGCCTCACCGTGCTTGAGGAAAAGGAAAGGAGTGTGAAGTTTACCTGGAACGACAATGCAACAGGTGAGCAGGGGTACAGGATAATGAGGTCAACGGGTGGTGGATATAGCGTTGTTTCAGAATTACCGGCAGATACTGTTTTGTTTGAAGATACAGGGCTTATGGATGGGAGTTTATATAAATATAAAGTCGTGGCGTACTTTGATGACCTTGAAGGGGAGCCGTCGGATGAGATAACCGTTACCACCATCCTTTCTCCACCTACAGGACTTGTGGGTGACCTTAAGCCTGACGGGAGTGTTCACCTCTCCTGGATTGATAACTCAATGACTGAGGATGGGTATATAATAGAAAGGAAAAAGTCGGATGTTGGTGCTTTCGCTGAGGCAGGAAGGGTCGGTTCGGGGGTAACCGAGTTTGTGGACACGGGGCTTCAGGAAAATGGTGAGTTCCATTACAGGGTAAGGGCGTATAATGGCACTTTTGGTAACTCCGATCCATCGGGAGAGGTAGTTATCCTGATCGGTTCATCCGGTAGTGTGGGTTCAACAGGCGGGGGAGGTGGTGGGGGCTGTTCAATAACGGATGTGGAAGTACATGGGGACGGTAGTTTGCTTATACTGCTTGTCGGTGCTCTCATAATTAAGGCTGTTTTAAAGGTAAGATACAGATGATCAAACACACCTTTTCCATATTTGACGGAATAGGGGAAAAGACGGAGCAGAGGTTCTGGCGTGAGGGCATACTGTCCTGGGAGGATATGCTTGAGAGGGAAAGGGCTGTTGCCATATCACAGCCAAGGTATGATCTGGTCAGGGAGTCTGTATGTTACTTGTATGAGGAACTCTGCCGCAAAAACCCGGAGCCCTTTGCAACTTATGTGCGGTTGAGGGATCACTGGAGGCTATTTGAGAGGTTCAAAGACACAGTAGCATGCCTTGACATAGAGACTAATGGGTTTCCTCCCGAAAGGGGAGGGAAGGTCACTGTGGTTGGAATATACAAAGCGGGAGAGTACAGGGCACTTGTCAGAGGTGATGGACTCACTGAGCGGAGCGTTCAGGAGGCACTGGAAGGTGTGAACCTCCTGGTCACATTTTTCGGAACCGGGTTTGATATCCCCTTTCTTAAAAAGGTCTATCCAGGGCTTGATCTCAGAATCCCTCATTTCGATCTCTCTTTTGCCGCAAGGAAACTTGGTTTTAAGGGGGGGCTCAAAAAGATAGAGGTTCAGTTTGGCCTTTGCAGGTCTGAGGAGGTGGAAGGGATGAACGGCTACGATGCCGTTTTGCTCTGGAGGGCATGGCAAAGGGGAGATACCGGTAGTCTTGAGAAATTAGTTGAGTATAACAGGGCTGATACTGAAAACCTGTTTTACCTTGCCGAGAGGCTGTATAACATGCTAAGAAAAGCAACCGGAATCGAGCGGTATCTAAATGAGTGGGCACAGACAGGTTTATGCTGATGAAAAAAGAACCAATAATCGAGGATTTTCTGAACTACCTCCTTATAGAACGGGGCAGGTCAAAGAACACCATAGTTTCTTATGAAAGGGACATACTAAAGTTTGCGGCATTCTTATCGGAGCGGGAGAGGAAACTTCACTCATTTTCAAGGGGGGATGTATCCGCCTTTATGGAGTTTCTGAGAGAAGGCGGCTACGATGCCTCTTCCGTGGCAAGGCATCTTTCCACCATCAGGACATTTGCCAGGTACCTTGTGCTTGAGGGCCTGAGGGATGATGACCCCACTGAGGAGATCAAGACACCCCGCCGGTGGGAGCGGCTTCCAAAGGCATTAACGGTGGAGGATATTGAGAAGATACTGTGTGAGGTAAAAGGCAGCAGGTTCTGGCTGAGAGATCTTTGTATGATCGAACTCATGTACGCCTCCGGGCTCAGGGTGAGTGAACTCGTCTCCTTGAAGATAGAGGATCTTAACCTCCAGGCAGGGTTTCTCCGTGTGGTGGGAAAGGGGAACAAGGAGAGGGTGGTTCCCCTGAGCACCAGGACCTCAGAACTCATAAAGGAGTACATTTCTAAGGAGAGGACGAGGTTTATAAAGAGTGGAGATGTGGGTTATCTTTTCCTGTCTCAGAGGGGAAAACCCATGACCAGACAGCGGTTCTGGCAAACTCTTACAGGATATGCAAAAAAGGCGGGGATCAGGGTCTCCCCGCATCAACTACGCCACTCCTTTGCAACACATCTGCTTGAAGGGGGTGCTGATCTCAGGTCGGTCCAGAAGATGCTCGGGCATTCAGACATCTCCACGACACAGATTTACACAAAGGTCACCTCCGAAAGGCTACAAAAGGTGTTTGAGAAGTTCCACCCCAGGGCGTAAAAAGGCAGGCTGAG
>CAYMML010000183.1:0-3427 GCA_964391515.1 uncultured Thermodesulfovibrio sp.
GGTGTAACTTCCAAACAGGTTAGACTACAAGCAGGATGTATCCCAGGTAAAACAGGCCCCCTGCAAGCAGAACCGGTGCGGGGAGGTCGTTTTTTTTCTTTACATAAATCAGGATCAGTGCTGCCATAACGAGGCAGGAGGTGAGGTTGTAAAACTCAAGAGGGGAGAGTTGCCAGGTGGTAAAAAACAACCCGATGGATACCGGTATGGTTGACTGAAAGACCATCGCACCGGTGATGTTCCCTATCCCTATGGTGTCTTTTCCCTTGATCGTCCAGGTAATGGAATTGAACTTCTCGGGAAGTTCAGTTGCCACCGGTGTGATGATGAGAGAAAGGATGAGAGAGGGGATGCCGGTCTTTATTGAGAAGGCGGTGAGGTATTTTACAAAGAGGTGGGCGCCAAAGATTATAAATATAAGACCTGCGATTAACTGGATAATAATCCACCTCATGTTTTTTGGGCATTGCAGGAGGGTCGTAAAATGGAAGTGCTCGGTGTACTCCTCCCCCTCCTCCGATTCATGACGGAGGGTGAAAAAGACGAATACTGCATAAATGGCAAGGAGTATAACGCCGGAGATGTGATTTACCGTTCCTATCCCGATCAGAGACGTCACTATAAGTATTGAGATTGTGATAATAAAAAAGACCATCTCAAGTTTGAGTGCCGGGGCGTTTATGTCAAGGAGCGCCTTATTCCTCCTTCCTGTAACCTTTAGAAGTGTGACCGTAATCCCAAGGAGAAACATCGCAATCGTTCCAAGCATAAAGGGGGCACCCAGGATGGCACCCACTGCGATCTCCATCCCATGGGTCTTATGTCCAAAGAGCAGTGCCAGTATGGGGACGATGGTCTCCGGGAGGGCGGTTCCCACCGCCGCAAGGAGGCTCCCCACGGTAGCATGAGACATATCGAGCCTGTCTCCCAGACACTCCACGGAATTTGCAAAGAGTTCACACCCGCCGAGAATTATCACGATCCCCAAAAGGAGTCCAGGAATAATAAAGTAATAGGGGGTGGTTGCACCGTTGGCAAAGGTGGAGAGAAACTCCGAGAGCCCGGCGATTAACCCGATTATTCCTGCTACTATGATGTATCTCATGGAAAATAACCTTTCTGTATGAGTAAAATTTAGTTTGAGACAAGGGGAGGTCTATTTTACCAGTGAGGTTGCGGTTTTTCCAATTATGAGAAGGTTTATTCTCAAAGAATACGGGTCATGGACGGTGCTGCTCCTTTCCTACCTGATTGGGGTAGGAGGAGGGGGAATGTGGCTTTCCCACATCGTCTCGTTTGTGGGGCTTTCTCTCATCGTAAACTCAAAGCAGGCACTCACCACCTACTGGAGGGGCAGGAAGGACGAATTTGCGCTTTTGGTCTTTATATTTCAGGTGCTTGCCGGCGGTGTAATCATACTCATAGTCACGGGGACAGGAATCCTTGGGTTTCTTCCATGGGGTGTTGTTCCGCTTTTGTATACAATCTCACTCTTATTTTCTGGTGAACATAAACTGAGGACCGAAGTCCTGGGTTTTGCCACCCTTACCCTCTCGGTACTCCCTGCAGAATACATAAGCAGCGGGGGGTTTTCACCTGCCCTATACATTGCCACCTTCCTTTTCTTCACATCAGGTGTGTTCAAGGTAAGGGTGCATCTGAGAAGAGGGAAAAAGGAGAGGTTGATGATGATTTCATACCTTGGGTGTACAGTATTTTTATACACCTTGATGGGCCTTTCACTGATAGTCCTTATACCCCTTTCAGAAAACCTCCTCCATGCACTCGGGCTCTACCGGCAGAAACTGAGGACTGTGGGCTGGATGGAGGTTTTGAAGGGGGTGGTATTTGTGATACTTATAAGGCTAAATATGTAGTAAATTCAAAGAGTTACATCTTTTTCCCCTGCCATTGCCAACCATTTCCCCGGATTATCAAAAATATAAGAAAATCTTATATGTACTTTTAAATTTTTTTCTTGAAATTCAAATTTGACTTTATGTAGTATAGTGCGTCTTCTGTCTGGAAGTTTGTCAAAAAACTATTCCTTCGGAGGTATGGATAAATGAGAATTGTTCTTCTTGGTGCACCCGGGGCTGGAAAGGGAACTCAGGCAAAGAAACTGATCGATAAGTATGGGATTCCCCAGATATCAACAGGTGATATCCTGAGAAAGGCGGTGGCAGACGGCACACCACTTGGCAAAGAGGCAAAGTCTTACATGGATAAGGGTGAACTCGTTCCTGACAGTGTGGTTATAGGGCTTGTGAAGGAGCGGCTTGGACAGGACGACTGCAAAAAGGGTTTTATCCTTGACGGTTTCCCCAGAAACACCGCTCAGGCTGAGACGCTTGACGGGGTTCTGTCGGAGATGAATATGCCCCTCCAGGTGGCTCTGAGTGTGGATGTTGATCTGGATATCCTTATGAAGAGGCTCACCGGGAGGCGTACCTGTAAGGGCTGCGGCCAGATGTTCAATATTTACTTCAGCCCACCTCAGAAGGAGGGGGTTTGTGATAAGTGCGGAGGCGAACTCTACCAGAGAGACGACGATAAGGAGGAGACCATCAAAAAGAGGCTCGAGGTCTATGAGGCACAGACCGCCCCGCTCATTGATTACTACCAGGGCAAGGGAATACTAAAGAGGGTAAACGGCGAAGGTAACATAGACCAGATTTTCAACGAGGTCTGTAAGATTTTAGAAGAAACTACAAAGTAAAGGTTTTATAGAAAACTATATTTTAAGGAGGCTTAAAGATGGCATTAGTTAATCCTCATGGTAAGGAAAAGAAACTCAAGCCTCTTCTTCTTGAAGGAGAGGAGAGAAAGCAGGAACTTGAGAGGGCAAAGTCCCTAACCCAGGTCAGGATGACCTCGAGGGAGACGGGTGACCTGATAATGCTCGGCATTGGCGGGTTTACCCCTCTTGAAGGCTTTATGGGGTATGATGACTGGAAGGGCGTCTGTGATGAGTACAAAATGGCTGATGGCACCTTCTGGCCCATCCCGATCACCCTCTCCACAAACAAGGGTCAGGCAGACAGTATCAAGGAAGGTGAGGATATCGCACTGGTGGACGAGGAGACCGGTGAGATAATGGGCACAATGACTGTTCGTGAGAAGTACACCATAGACAAGGAGCACGAGTGCAAGCAGGTCTTTAGAACCACTGACACCGAGCACCCTGGCGTGGCAAAGGTGATGGCTCAGGAGGAGATAAATCTTGCAGGTCCTGTGAAGGTGCTCAGTGAGGGTATGTTCCCGGAAAAGTTCAAGGGTATATATATGAGGCCGGACGAGACCAGGAAGGCATTTGAGGAGAAGGGCTGGTCAACGGTTGCTGCATTCCAGACCCGTAACCCCATGCACCGCAGCCATGAGTACCTTGCAAAGATCGCAATCGAGATCTGCGATGGCGTATTTATTC
>CAYMML010000184.1:0-3394 GCA_964391515.1 uncultured Thermodesulfovibrio sp.
TATAGCAGATGTCAGATTTATCCCTAAAGTTTTCCTTACCATGTCCGATAAAGATTACAAGTATTAAAAATTAAAAAGGAGGAAGTTTATGAAACGGCTAATCTCTTTTACGGTTGCAGGGGTTTTTTTGTTAATGATGGCTGGTGCATCTTTTGCCGAAAGGCTTCAGGTGTGGGGCTCCACCACATGCCAGAAGCGGTTTCTTGAACCAGGTGCAAAGGCATTCAAGGAGAAGACGGGTATCACCCTCAAGGTTGTGGGTGTAGGCACCGGAAAGGGGCTGATAGCACTCATTGAGGGAAAGACGAGCATCTCTGCGGCATCTGAAGACCTGGAGGGTGCGATCCACTCTGCCAGAAAGGCGGCAAAGAAACTCGGTAAATCCATCACCATACCGGACAACCTCCAATATCATGAGATTGCCCGTGATGTGATCGTCCCGATCGTGCACAAAGAAAACCCCATCCAGTCCCTCACATGGCAGCAGTTAAAGGACATAAACACCGGAAAAATCAAGAACTGGAAGGAACTTGGAGGCCCCGACCTCCCCATCCGTGTGGTCACAAGCCATGCAGGAAGTGCCACAAGGGCGGTCTTCCAGAAACTGGTGATGGACAAGGAGGAGTACGTCAGTGATGCGGTAAAGGTGAAATCCACGAGGCTTGAGGTTCAGGAGGTCTCCAAATACAAAGGTGCCATAGGTGCCGTGAGTGAGGGGTTTGTTAAGTTGAACCCGGGCAAAACAAAGGTCGTAAAGACGGACACCATCAGCAGGCCCCTTGGTTTGATCACCATTGGTGAGCCCGAAGGTGCTGCAAAGAAACTCATAGAGTTCTTCCGCTCCGAAGAGGGCAAAAAATACATAAAATAGGGAACGGGAGGACAGAGCCATGAAACCACCTCTGAGGATCAGGTTCAGACTTGCCACAAAACTGATAGTTCTGCCCGTGTTTTTTCTGGTGCTCATATTCGCCGTCTGCTGGGCGGTTCTCTCATCAGTTGTGGACAGGGCAATGCTAAACACCGAACAGACCCGCCTTGAGGGCATCACCCGGACACTGCAGGACGGTTACAACAAGGAACTCAGAAATATGCGGGTCATGATGAAACTCACCGTTGTGCAGCAGGCGCTCTACGACGGCTTCTTTGGCGCCCTTGCGGATGACTATGAGTTTCTCAGGGGGTTCCTTGCAAGAACAGGGGAACTTGCCGGTGTTGACGATGTGGTCGTGGTATCAGATGACGGTACCATCCTCCAGAGGGCGGTCTCGGATAAGAGGGGTGAAAAGTTCAGATACCAGGATGTGATCAGGGATGTGCTTGCAAAAGAGACGGTTACAGACAGAGGCAGAGGCCTGGACAGGACGATAAACCACTATGTGAAGGTTTCTGATGATGGCATCGTGCTCTTTACCTCAGGACCTGTGCTCGATGTGGAAAGCGTTGTGGGTGCGATAGTCTTTGTAAAGAGGATGGATATGGGGTTTTTGAAAGAACTGAAGAGCGGCCTTGGAGAGGATGTGGAACTCTCTCTTGCCACCTCTGAAGGCGTTGTGGTATCCACAATCCCGGGCTTTAAGGTTGCCTCGGTTGAAAAGGGCTCCACACTCACAACAGAGACCGGCAAAAGATCGTTCTTTACCCGGTTCATCCCCCTGAGCGAAAGCGGTGTATATATAGGGATAAGTCATGACAGGACAAAATATCTCATGGCACAATCAAGGATAAGAAACCTGATGGTTGTGATCTTCCTCTCCGCCCTTGTCCTTCTTGTGATGATAACGCTTGTAAACATAAAGAGGATACTTAAGGCAATCAGGGAGTTAAACGAAAATGCAGGTGCAATTTCAAAGGGTGATTTAAGGGGCACCCTAACGGTGAGGGGGGATGATGAGATAGCGGAGATGTCAGTCATCTTTGGTGGGATGGCAGACTCCCTCCGCCATATGGTGAAAAAACTCATAACCATATCTTCAGAGATCGCTGTTACGAACAGTAAGATATGGTCAGCCCTGAGTAGCAACATACAGAACATCGAAAGGCAGACGGATGAGGCATCACAGATATCCACCGCAACCACCGAACTCTCACAGACCGCCTCGGAGATAGCACAAAACACCTCCCATGCCGCAGAGATTTCAAAGGCGGTTACCGGAGAGGCAAAAAAGGGTATGGAGAAGATGAAGAGTGCAGACCGGATGATCAATGATGTGGCATCCGCCGCTGGTGTGCTGAATGCCATGATCTCAGAACTGAACTCCGGTATAGGGAGTATCGGGCAGGTGGTGGAACTGATAACGGACATTGCCGACCAGACGAACCTCCTTGCCCTTAACGCTGCCATAGAGGCGGCAAGGGCCGGGGAGCACGGCCGTGGGTTTGCGGTGGTGGCAGACGAGGTGAGAAAACTTGCGGAAAAGACCATGAAGGCAACATCCGATATTGCCGATACCATCAGGTCGATACAGGAGAAGTCTTCAGATACATCACACCAGATGGGAGTTGCCACCGGAAAGATAACCGAATCGGTGGGCATAATCAACGAAACGGCTGAACTGCTTGAAAAGATAGTCAGTTATGCAACACTCTCGGAGGAAGAGACCGAAAAGATAGCAACCGCCGTAGAGGAGCAGAGCAACACGATAGAGGAGATATCACAGAGTATCGGGCATTCGGCGGGGATTTCCAGGGAGATACTCGAGACCTTCCGGGGGTTCTTTGAAAAGACTGACCGGCTCTCACAGGCGGTGGAACTCCTTGAGGAGGAGGTAAGGAGGTTCAAACTCCCGCCTGACCGGACACTTGAGATCGAGGCCGCCCGCGTAGCGCACAAAAACTGGGTGCAGAGACTCTACAGGATGTATTATATGAAGGAGCATATCTCCGTTGATGAGATAAAAGACCACAGGGAGTGCAGGTTTGGAAAGTGGTACTACTCAACCGACGGGCAGGAGTGTTCAGGCCTGAAGGGGTTTCACCAGATAGAGAACCCGCACAGACTTCTCCACGAAAGGGCGAAGGAGGCGGTTGAAGCCTTTGAGAAGGGAGAGAGAAGAAGGTGCCTTGAGTTGATCGAGGAGGTTGACAGGATAAGCGAGGAGATAATTCTCTATCTTGACGGGATGCTTTCAGATATCCAGGGTGGTAACAGAAAGGGAAGGGGGGATGTGAATAAACCTCCCCTGCAGAAGGTCTCCTGAATGGGAAAATAAACCCGATCGGCTCTCAAATCCAACCGTCATACTGAAACTTCAGCCGGGGAATCAGATCTTTAACGGTGTTTTACAATGACACTTGCCGAAAGCCCTGACCTCTGGTCGGGGTGCTTCACTATTTGTGACGTTAATAATGTCAGTTGAGGCAGGCAGAACTCCATCGAAACCGGATTTAATGC
>CAYMML010000185.1:0-3331 GCA_964391515.1 uncultured Thermodesulfovibrio sp.
ACCGGCGGTTGTTTCACGGTACTTGAGGTATCGCGAAAATCCGGGGTTTCTCCTGCGTTCTATCTGCCCTGTTCCGTCAGGGTTGTTGGAATTATCAATGTAGATATTAGTAATATCACAGCAATGGCCTGCCACGCGTAAATAAGAGGACGTAATAAAAAGACATCCTGCTTAAATACCGAAGATGCCCTGCGATCTAACGTGGGGTATCTGCATTTCAGGCATGGAGTTTGCTCTTAGTGATTTTAGGGCAAAAGGGGTCAAAGTTTTGACCCTGAGTGTTTTTTCTGCCTTGTTTATGGCCGAAAGATAGAATATACCGGCCGGAGAGGAGGAAGGATGCAAAGCAGGAAAGAACTTGAAGAATTCTATGGCAGTGAAGACCCCTGGGGGTATGACGATAACCCTCACGATAGATTGAGGCTGAACACGCTACTTTCTGCCCTGCCTGAGAGAAGTTACAGAAATGTCCTTGATATAGGCTGTGGCAATGGGTTTGTTACTGTAAACCTGCCTGGAGACAGGGTAACAGGGGTTGATATCTCGGAAAATGCCATCAAATATGCACGGGAGAGGAGCAGGCATCTTTCTCACATCAGTTATTTGCAGGCATCCCTCTTTGATCTTCCCTTCATGAGTTTTGATTGTAGATTTGACCTGATAGTGATAACCGGTGTCCTTTACCCTCAATACATAGGTGAGAGTAAACTGCTTATTTACCAGATATGTGACGACCTGTTAGATGGCGATGGTGTGCTTGTTAGTTGCCATATCAGTGAGTGGTACAGTTGCAGGTTCCCCTATATTACTATTCATCGGGAATATTACCCCTACAGGGAGTACACCCATCTCCTGGAGGTGTATTACAAATTGTGATTTTAAAACAGGGAAAGGAGAGAGGGCTAAATGATACTTCTATATCATAAAGTACATCCGGAATCACCCACAGTCTGGTGGGTGACAGTGGATGCATTCTGGCGGCAGATGGAACAGTTGAGACGGTACAAGGTGGTACATCTTGACGATTATGACCCCTCAGATCCGGAACAGGTGGTGATTTCATTTGATGGAGTGTACGAAAATGTTTACAGGTATGCTTTCCCTGTCCTGAAGAGTTTCGGATACCCCTTTGAACTGTTCGTGGTGGGCAGTACCATAGGTAAGATGAACGACTTTGACCAGGAGGTTGAGCCACCTGCCAGGTTTGCAGATGCCGATCAGTTGGTGAAAATGGTGCAAGGGGGAGGACGAATTCAGTGGCATTCAAACACTCACACCGACCTGACGGCAGGGGAGAAGACCCTGTGGGAAGATGAACTATCTGTACCTTCTCAGATCAGACAACTCGACAGCAAGGGGTTTACCTGGTTTGCATACCCTCATGGCAGGCACACCCCTGAGTTGGTAGAATTCACAAAGGGGCATTTCAGAGGTGGCCTTTCCTGTGTTGAGGGTAACGACCATGACATATACCAGTTAAACAGGGTTATCGTTACAAACGATTCAAGTTTTTCAAGATCCACTGTGTCGGTGATAATTGCCAACTATAACTACGGCCACCTTGCTGCTGAGGCGATAGAGTCGGTGCTTCACCAGACGGTGTTGCCTGATGAGATACTCTTCATGGATGATCACTCAACGGATAACTCCATGGAGGTGGCAAAGAGGTACAAAGACAGGATACGCATTGAGCGCAATCCTGAAAACCTCGGTATTATTGAAAACTTCAACAAGGCGGTATCTCTTACAACAGGTGATTATATCTGTTTTCTGGGGGCTGACAACAGGTTCAGGAGTGACTATGTGGAGAAATGTAAACTTGCCCTCGACACTAACCCCAAGGCAGCCATAGCATATACATACATGCTCCTTTTTGGAAAGCGGTCGTCAATAAAGGCAAACAAGGTAAACGCCATGCCACTGTCTTTGGGAAAGGATCTCTATCTCTGGAGCGTTCCCCCCTTTAATGAGGAGACCGCACGGCTTTTAGAAAGAGGAAACTTTATTCACGGCTCTTCCATGTACAGACGGGCAGCCTTTGATGAGGTGGGTGGTTATCTTGATGCAGGAAACCATGAAGACCACGATCTGTTTTTAAGGATGATCAAACGGGGATGGAGTGCGGTTCTTGTCCCTGAATATCTCCTTGAATACAGAGAGCACAGTCATGAGCAACGCAATAACATGATGAATATAATGATGGAGATTGCCTATCTGAGGAAGGTTTGTAAGGAGTATGAAGAAAAAATCAGGGCTGTATCGGAGATATCAGATAAGGCAAGAGCACTTGTCGGTGGGCTATTCAGGATACTGAAACTGGTTGAGAAGGAAAAAATCAGTAGCGGGGCACTTACAAATATCGGTGAGGTGCTGTTGGAACTTGGGCAGGTTGAATCGGCAGAGTTGTTTTTGAGGAAGGCGTTGAAGACCGATCCGGAAAACCTTGATGCCCTGAATGACCTTGGTGTTTTGATGTTTGGGAAGGGTGAGATTGGGAAGGCGGAGGAGATGTTCAGAAGGATACTCTCAAAAGACCCGGACCATAAAGATGCCCGTCGCAATCTTGAGATTGTCAATACAAATTCTATGAAAGCCGCTGTCTGGAAATGACCGTTCTTATAGAAAACTCAAAGTCCGGTCTGCCCACCCTTACGTTAAGGGATGAAGAAAGAGGGGGAGTTTCGGTTCACAGCCGGTATGACCCTGTACGAGAGGCCACCATCCTTGTTGACCGATTAAATCCTATGCCAGACGATATTGTAGTTGTGCTTGGCCTGGGGCTTGGGTATCACCTTGTTGAACTGTTGAGAAGACATCCGAAAGTACAGGTGGTGGTGGTTGAGTCTGAAGCGGAGATATTTAATGCCTTTAAAAGCAGGTTTTTGGAGATGTGTTCTGAACCAAGAGTCTCCTTTCTGGTGGGTATCCCATGGAAGGAGGCACTGTGCAGAATAACAGAATTTCAGTTGAAGTCAGGATTTGGAAGATTGAAGATACTTCGCCTTCCGGCTGAAACAAGGTTTTTCCGAGATTATTATGATAATATTCTCAGAAAACTCCAGCCTGCCACCAGATATAACCTGAAAGATGTATTAAGTTACAAAAAATTCAAAGACAACATTCTGACAGTGGGCATCCTGGATTTTGGATACTTTCTAAGGCGGGAGTTGGTCTCCACCTTTAAGCGGCTTGGGCACAGGGTGCATATACTTGAGGCCGATACTAAAGACCCAGCCGGCAAGATGATAGAAAAACTGGTAATTTTCATAAAAGAAAATAGACCCGACTTTCTGATATCGGTAAACCACCATGGATTTGATGAGGATGGGGT
>CAYMML010000186.1:0-3280 GCA_964391515.1 uncultured Thermodesulfovibrio sp.
TTTCATGGCTTGATGACCGCCTGGCCAGCAGTATATGAATATATAATATTGTCGGGGCGGGGTGACCTTATTGGTGAGGCCAAAAGATTCAGCCGTTTAATGAGGCATTCCACTATAAATGGAAAAACCATTAAGTCACTGAGGCCGGAACTAAAAGGCAAAGAAATCAAAAGGGCTATCGAAAAAACGCAGGAGGAGGTATTCTGTGGTAAGTTAAAGGGCAGAGATCACATAAGAGATTTTATTCGTAACATTGCAATAAAAATTTAACATAATATATATTATCGGACACATCATTTTAACATCTACTGTTGATAAGTTGTTATTAAGTATGTTTGTAACCTGGATATGCCTTAATTTGATTATACTTTTATGGGGAGTGAATAATATTTAGTCAAAGACAATATCTTTATATTTCAAGACGTTATGTTCTAATGAAGTATGTTTCCGAGCACTCCATCTCTAAATGCCTTGTCTATTTTGACATTCACGATTTTACCCTGCTCAAACCCCTTTGTTTTCATGTAAACATTGATATAGTTGTCAGATTTTCCTTTAATGTAGGTATCTTCAAGGGACTCCTCAATCAGAACACCAATAATTTTGCCCCTTTGAGAGTTCAAAAACCGCTCTTTAAGCCCTCTGCCTACCTCACGCATTTCGGCTGCACGTTTCTTTTTTACACTTTCAGACACCTGCCCTCTCATTTCAGACGCCTTTGTATTTGGTCTTTTTGAAAAAGGAAACACATGGAGGTAACTGATTTCGGATTCTGAAATGCGTCTTTTCGTAACATTAAAAGACTCATCAGTCTCACCTGGAAAACCCACTATCAGATCTGCACCAATTGCTATGCCTGGTATCTTTTTCTTTAAATCCTCCACTCTGCTGAAGAAGTCTCCTGAAGTGTAATTTCTTCCCATCCTCTTTAATATTTCATCATCGCCGGATTGTAATGGTATATGGAGATGCCTGCATGCCCTTTCATGACATAGTAGATCAACTGTTTCATCATCAATTTCCTTGACCTCAAGAGAACCAAGTCTTATTCTTATTTTACTTGTAGATAATAATAGTTTCTTTAACAAGTAGTTTAAGTTTTTATTGCCTTTAAGATCCCTCCCATATAGCCCTATGTGGATACCTGTAAGCACAACCTCACCGTAACCCTCACTTTCAAGTTGCAGGACTTCTGTTAACACATCTTCTACAGGTCGGCTCCTCGACCTTCCCCTGGCCATCCAGATATTGCAGTATGTGCACCTGTAGTTACACCCATCCTGTATCTTCACAAAGGGTCTTGATCTCTTTACATCAAGAAAATTAAACCTTCCCTTTTGTTTTAATGTATTACTTTCATTATTTTTTATTATCTCTTTGATATCTTTTATTTTTGACTGGTTTGGGATGATAACGATTTCATCAGAAATATTCTTAATATCCTCCCCCCTGAGTTCAGAATAACATCCTGTTACTACCACCCGGGCGCCTGACCTTAAAGCCCTCCTGATAATCTGTCTTGACTGGTAATCACTTTTTGCCGTAACTGTGCATGTATTAATAATACATATGTCTGGCCTTTGCACAAGGTCAACCAACTCAATGCCAGATTCAAATATCTGCCGTTTAATTTCGTCAGATTCAGAGAGATTGGCCTTACATCCAAGGGTGAGAACGCATATCTTCATTTCAGGTTTATATTACTCTACCTTGAAGGGAGTGTCTATGAGGTGTGGTGATGAGCACCTTTACGGTCTCACCAGGGCTTATATCCTTTTGTCTTTCTATGTTGACGATCTTGTTTGTCCTCGTCCTTCCGGTAATCTGGCCTGATTCGTTAAGCCCCTCTACAAGTACCTCCTGAACAGTATCTTTAAGCCGGGCGTTTTTCCGTTCGGTAATCCCATCCTGAAGCCTGAGTATCTCGGTAAGCCTCTCAGACTTAACCTCCTCTAAAAGGTGTCCATCCATTTTTGAGGCCTTTGTATAGGGCCTTTTTGAGTATTTAAAGGCAAAGATGCCATCAAACTCTATCTCTTTAAGGGCGTTCACTGTTGCCTTATGGTCATCATCAGTCTCAGTGGGAAAACCGGCAATTATATCTGTGGTAATGGCAATCCCCGGAATGGCTTCCCGTAGCATCCTTATCTTTTCCATATACTGGGAAAAGGAGTACTTACGGTTCATCAGTTTAAGCACCCTGTCAGAGCCTGACTGAAGGGGAAGATGGATATGCTCACAGACCTTTTCGCACTCTGCCATGGCCTCAACAAGGTCATCTCCGAGGTCCTTTGGATGGGATGTAACAAACCTTATCCTTTCAAGCCCTTCTATCCGGTTAATCAATCGTAAAAGCCCTGGGAAATCAACATTGCCTCTATAGGAATTTACATTCTGACCAAGAAGGGTTACCTCTTTATAACCCCTTTTAACGAGGTCTTCAATCTCCCGAATTATGTTTTCTGCAGGTCTTGACCTCTCCCTGCCCCTTGTATAGGGCACAATGCAGTAAGAACAGAAGTTGTTACAGCCGTACATGATATTTACCCAGGCGGTAACGGTGGTTTCTCTATAAACAGGCATCTCCGAAGTGGCTATCTCAGGGTTGTCCTCGGTAAGAACCCCCTTATCCACTTCCAACGCCTCCCCTACCCTGTTTATGTTCTGAGGCCCTATTACATAGTCCACATAGGGTGCCTTTTCCCTGAGTTTCTCACCACTTTGCTGGGCAATGCATCCAAGCACCCCTATTTTGAGATCATTTTTCCTTTTTTTTAAATGCTTGAGCCTGCCCAGAGTGCTCATGAACTTCTGCTCTGCCTTTTCCCTTATTGAGCAGGTATTAAAGAGTATCAGGTCAGCATCCCTGGGATCCTCTACTTGCATGTATCCCCTTTCGTTCAAGAGGCCCAATACCCGTTCAGAGTCATGAAAGTTCATCTGACATCCCCAGGTTTGTATATAGACTTTTTTCATGGATAATCCTTGGTTAGGGTATTATTAAGTCATAAAGGCTAAGTGTAAATCACAACGCATGTCTTTTATTATCCCAAATCGGTGATACTTAGAGCAATTTTTTACACCTGTAAGTAATTTTTTTATCACTTAACAGCAAGATCGTTATAACATCCATTTCATCAACCTGTGCTTCTATCTTTTTAACTAAATGTTTGTTCTGTGGGGTGATGGGTGGGGTGACGTCACTCTGTTTATGAGCCTGCCCAAAGAGGACACCTCTACTGCTACCTCATCTCCCGGGTTCATTGGACCAACACCGGGA
>CAYMML010000187.1:0-3266 GCA_964391515.1 uncultured Thermodesulfovibrio sp.
CCAATATACTAATATACTGATATACCAATATACCAATTTCTTCCCAATACCATTTTTCTATTCATGTTATAATATGAGAAAATCTTTCAGAAGTTGGGAGAAAAGAGGATGGAGATAAGGGGAACCACCATACTATCGGTGAGGAGAGATGGCCGTGTTGCGCTTGGTGGAGACGGTCAGGTTACTCTTGGTAACACGGTATTGAAGCACAACGCACGGAAGGTTCGTAAGATGTATCAGGACAGGGTGCTTGCAGGTTTTGCAGGTGCCACTGCAGATGCCTTCACACTTTTTGAGAAGTTTGAGAGTAAACTTGAGGCATACAGGGGCAACCTCACGAGGGCAGCCGTTGAACTTGCAAAGGAATGGCGGACAGATAAGATACTCAGACATCTTGAGGCGCTCCTGATCGTGGCAGACAGGGATACAACCCTTATTATCTCCGGGAAGGGTGACGTGATAGACCCTGAAGATGGGGTGGCGGCAATCGGCTCGGGGGGGCCCTATGCTGAGGCGGCTGCAAGGGCGCTTTTTGAAAACACCGAACTTGATGCCCGGAGCATTGTGGAAAAGGCAATGGAGATTGCAGGAAGAATATGCATATACACAAATCAGAAAGTACAGATTGAGGAGATATAGAAGATGGAGACGATAAAAGAACAGATACCTGTCCTTTCAGAGGACATTAATGCCTCGCTTACACCAAAGAGGATCGTTGAGGAGTTGGATAAGTACATAATCGGGCAACACAAGGCAAAGCGGGCGGTTGCCGTTGCCCTGAGAAACCGGTGGCGGAGGCAGAAACTGAAGGATGAACTGAGGGAAGAGGTATTGCCCAAGAACATCATAATGATTGGCCCCACCGGGGTCGGTAAGACTGAGATAGCGCGCAGGCTTGCCCGGCTTGCAAATGCCCCATTTCTGAAAGTAGAGGCATCGAAGTTTACAGAGGTTGGTTATGTGGGGCGTGATGTGGAGTCTATGGTTAGGGACCTCACAGAGATTGGTGTCAATATGGTAAAGCGGGAGGAACTGGAAAGGGTTCAGGAACGGGCAAAGCACCTTGCTGAGGAGAGGGTGCTTGACCTTCTACTTCCATCACCAAGGGGTTCAATAGGGGTTCAGATGCCCGGGCATGAAGAGGCAAGGGAGGCACAATCTGAGACGAGAGAGAAACTGAGGAGGCAGTTAAGAGAGGGTAAGTTTGACTCCCGGTTTGTGGACATAGAGGTGCAGGAAAAGGCCATGCCCTTTGGTGTGATCTCAAATGTGGGGCTTGAGGAACTTGAGATTAACCTGAAGGAGATGCTCGGAAATATATTCCCGGGCAGGCAAAAGAGGAAAAAGGTTAAGGTCTCAGAGGCGCTCAACCTGCTTGCCAAGGAGGAGGCGGATAAATTGATAGATATGGAGAGGGTTACAAAGGAGGCGATAAGGAGGGTTGAGCAGGGGGGTATAATCTTTATTGATGAGATAGACAAGGTGGCAAGCAGGGGTTCCGGTCATGGCCCGGATGTCTCCCGTGAGGGTGTACAGCGTGACCTCCTGCCAATTGTTGAGGGAACCACTGTAACGACAAAGCACGGGCCGGTCAGGACCGATCATATACTATTTATTGCTGCAGGGGCATTTCATATGGCAAAGCCGTCAGACCTTATACCGGAACTGCAGGGGAGGTTTCCCATAAGGGTGGAACTGGATCATCTGGGCAAGGAGGAGTTCATTCAGATACTTACAGAGCCCGACAATGCCCTGGTGAAACAGTATGTGGCATTACTTGAAACGGAGGGCGTGGAACTGGAGTTTATGCCGGATGCAATAGACGAGATAGCATCTATAGCAGCAGAGGTTAATGAAAAGACCGAAAATATCGGAGCACGAAGGCTCCAGACCGTCCTTGAGAAACTCCTTGAAGAGGTCTCATTTACCGCCCCTGAAAGGAGGGGTGAAAGGGTCGTGATTGATTCCGCCTATGTAAGAAGTCGGTTGAGTGACATTGTGAAGGATGAAGACCTTAGCAGATACATCCTCTGATGATAGTGCCATTTAAAGGGCATAAAGGTTTATTAGTTTTAATTGTGGTGATGGTGTTACTTTCTTCCTGTGGCGGGAGGAGGGCATACAGGCTGCACAGGATACCTCCTTCGGGAAAGGAGGTCATGGTCGCCTCGTGGTATGGGGAGAAGTTCCATGGGAGACCAACCGCCTCGGGTGAGATTTTCAATATGTACGACTACACCGCTGCTCACAAAAGCCTGCCCTTTGGTACCAGGCTCAGGATAACCTATCCAGAAACCGGCCGAAGCGTCGTTGTAAAGGTAAACGATAGAGGCCCCTTCGTCAGGGGACGGGATATCGACCTCTCTTACGCCGCAGCAAGGCGGATAGGGCTTGTGAAGGACGGCACCGGTAGGGTGTTTGTAGAGTATATCGGTAGAGATAACTCTTATGTCCGGCCGGTTCGGTACAATTCCAAAAGGGGGCCGCTGACGGTACAGGTCGCCTCCTTCAGGGAGTTGAGTAATGCCTTCAGGCTTAAACAGATACTTGAGCACACCTATGACGAGGTTTATCTGATGAAGGTCTGGATAAGGGGTGAGAGGTTTTATCGTGTGAGGATAGGCAGGTCACTTAGCCTTGACGAGGCAAGGAGGCTTGCACGGAGGCTCTCAGAAGAGGGTTACCCGGTACTGGTTACAAACTACAGAGAGGCAATCTGATGGCAGGGGGGAAAGGAGGAGTAGATGGAGTTTGAACAGGTGGTAAAATTTCACGGGCACGCATGTCCGGGACTTGCTCTTGGATACAGGGTGGCAAAAAAGGCGGTAGATGAACTGGGTGATAGATCAGAGGACGAGGAACTTGTTGCCATTGTGGAGAATAACTCCTGTGCAGTGGATGCGGTGCAGGTGTTGACCGGTTGCACCTTTGGGAAGGGAAACCTTATCTTCAGGGATTTTGGTAAACAGGTTTACACTTTCGTTAAAAGGCCTTCAGGTGAGGGGTTGAGGATATCGGTAAACTGGGTCTCTCCACCGGAGACTGATGAGGAAAGGGAGGCATGGAGGAGGTTTTCGGCAGGTGATAGATCGGATGAGGTGATGAAGGTGGTTCACAACAGGAAGGCAAAGAAGATTTCTGCCATAATGGATGCCCCTGATGAGACACTCTTCGTTATAAAAAGGGGGGTGTTTGACCTTCCGGAGATGGCACGGGTATACCCGTCTCTCAGGTGTGAGTTCTGTGGTGAGAAGGTTATGGAACCA
>CAYMML010000188.1:0-3246 GCA_964391515.1 uncultured Thermodesulfovibrio sp.
TCTTACTAATGGGTAAGGTTCTGAAAAGGCATGAAATACAGTTTCAATGTCTTATCTCCATTGTGTTTCGTGCTCTTTTAGTTCAATAATTTGTGCAACTGTTAGGTAAGTGTTGCATTCAGTATAAATATACTGTGATGCCTTAATACATAATACCTCCATTCTTTATCTTCCAGAGTCCCTTTAAGGATATCTTACCTTTGTGACATCTTAAAATAGTAACTCCTGAAATCGTTGGCAGATTGACAGCCAGGGTAATCAAGAGTTATCATAAATAGTTATGATTTCCACACGATTTGTTCCCTTATTGGTCTTGGTGTTGTTTCTTATTTTTGGTTGTGCGCCTGCTGTAAGGGAGGGTGCACATGTGGAAAAAGAGCAGGCGGTTCAGAAACTCCCTGTTGAGCAACAGAAAGAAAAGGCTAATGAGGAGTTTGCTAAGGTGCTTGAGATTGTTGAGAAGGTGGAAAACCGCTCTGATGCAGTGCCGGAAATGGAAAAGCGTTACACCAATATTATTGAGAACTATCCCGATGCACCCCTTGCTCAGGAGATTCATTGGAGGCTTGTAGAACTATACCTTCGTGATTATAATCCTCCACGTATTGAGGATGCCAAGGCCGTGTTCAGCAGGTTCAAAGAAAGATACCCTCAGTCTCCCTTGAAAACTGCGATAGAGGATACAATGACGCGGTTTTTTGCAGCAAAAGGAATGTGGAATGAAATACTCGAACTCCACGATTACAGGATAAGGAAATTTGTGGAAACTGGAAGTATTGATAGCCCTCTTTTCCTTTTCATGTATGCTGAGGCATTGCGAAATCTTGGAAACAAAGAAGAGGCAATTAAGGGATATAACTGGGTGATCAAGACCTTTCCTGGTACACAACCGGCAGATATGGCCAGGAGAAGGTTGGAACTCATGAAAAACAGTAAGAAAGATTAGTATTAGTCTGGGAGGATTTTAATGGCTGGACATTCTAAATGGGCTCAGATCAAACACAAAAAGGCACATGTGGATGCAAAGCGGGGTAAGATATTCTCTAAACTTGCAAAAGAGATTTCTGTGGCTGCCCGACTTGGTGGTGGTGACCCGCAGATGAACCCCCGCCTCCGCACCGTGATAGAGAAGGCAAAAGAGGTAAATATGCCTCATGACAATATCAAAAGGGCTATCCAGAAGGGAACCGGTGAACTCCCTGGAATGGCATACGATGAGGTTACTTATGAAGGGTATGGCCCGGGTGGTGTTGCCCTCATGATAGAGGTACTTACCGATAACAGGAACCGGACGGTTGCCGAGATAAGGCATCTCCTTGGTAAACACGGTGGAAGCCTCGGGGAAAATGGCTGTGTTTCATGGATTTTCGAGAAAAAGGGGTATATACTTGTTGATAAAAACTCGATAGATGAGGATGCCCTTCTTGATATAGTGCTTGATGCCGGTGCTGAGGATTTGAAAAATGAACCCGATGAGGAGAACTACGAGATTTATACCGCCCCAGAGGACTTCTTAACTGTCAAGTCCGTGCTACAGGAAAAGGGGATACAGATTGCTGGCTCAGAGATTACAATGATACCCAAAACCACCGTTTCACTTGAGGGGAGTGCCGCTGAGAAGATGTTGAAATTGATGGAACTCCTTGAGGACCATGATGATGTCCAGAATGTTTATGCCAATTTTGATATACCCGATGAGGTTATGGCCGGTGCTGGTTAGGCGAAGGACTGTCAGACCAGGTGTATCCGGGTTGTTTTATAAAGAAGGCTATGACAATTTTTTGTTATCCATCTGGTTTCAGTATTGTAGTTTGAATGGTGAGAAAAGGGTTTTGTGGAATACTTGTGTGATTTAATATTGAGGGAGGGAAGGGGAAACTGAAGGTAGAAACATCTTATCTCAAGAGATTGGTAAGTTCATCTTCCAAAGTAGAGGGAAAAACGAGAGGATTTCTTTCCGCCCCGGCATCTCTATTATTAATAAGTTTTTTTTGTTTTGTTGTTATACTGACATCCCATGTGTTTCCTGGATCGGTTGCGTATGGGTTGACCCGTGAGGAAAAGATAAACATAAAGGTATTTGAGGAGGCAAGCCCCTCTGTTGTAAATATAACTACCACCACCCTGATAAGGGACTTCTTTTCCATTTACCCCCAGAAAGGTGCAGGTTCAGGGTCAATCATTGATGCTACCGGCTATATACTTACCAATTACCATGTGGTTGAGGGGGCACAGGAGATCACCGTGACCCTTTACAACGGTAACAGATACACTGCTGTATTTATTGGTGCCGACCCTGAAAACGACATTGCCATAATCAAAATTGAGCCAAAGGAGCGTCTGAGACCCCTTAAACTGGGAGACTCCGATGACCTGAGGGTTGGGCAGAGGGTTTTTGCCATTGGGAATCCCTTTGGCCTCAACTCCACCCTTACCACCGGCATCATAAGTGCCCTGGGAAGACCCCTTACCACGGAGGGTGGAAGGGTTATTGAGAATGTGATACAGACCGATGCACCTATAAACCCGGGCAACTCGGGCGGACCGCTTATAGATACCGGAGGCAGGATGATAGGAATGAATACCGCCATCTTCACACCCTCTGGAGGGAATGTGGGGATAGGCTTTGCCATACCGGTCTCCGCCATAAGAGAGGTGATACCCGACCTTATAAAATACGGTAAGGTAAGGAAGCCCTACCTTGGGATTGTGGGTGTGCCCCTCTGGCCTGAACTGTCAAGGGCATTGGAGTTACCTGAGGACGAGGGGATAATGGTCTCTGAGGTGATACCCTATAGCCCTGCGTATGAGGCGGGAATAAGGGGCGGAAGTGTCCCCGTAAGGATAAGTGGTACGCTGATATACCTTGGAGGGGACATTATTCTGCAAATAGAGGGAACCCGGGTAAGTTCTATGGAAGATATAAGAAAGGCGTTGAGGGGTAAAAAGGATGGCGATATGGTTAATGTGCTTATAAACAGAAAAGGAAAGAGAAAAAAGGTGAGACTGAAAGTGAGGTTAAAGGGATGAAACGGTCTCTCCATGCCGTAGTACTTGCTGCCGGTGAGGGAACCAGGATGAGATCTTCACTGCCCAAGGTTCTTCACAGGATATTGGGTATTCCTATGATCACCTTAACAGTAAGGGCGGTAAGAGAAGCCGGTATTAAGGATATCACGGTTGTTGTTGGAAGAAAAAATGGTGTTGATATAAAGCATGTGCTTACTGAGGCAGGAGCACAGTTTG
>CAYMML010000189.1:0-3220 GCA_964391515.1 uncultured Thermodesulfovibrio sp.
GGGATCTCAGCATGGATCGCAAAGGCACTGGCAGCAAAACCCAGAACAAAAAGCATACCGATTACTATTGCCAAATATTTCTTCAATTCCTAACCCTCCTTCATAAGGTTAGTATTCTGCCCTGTAAAACAGGGGTTAAACAAAAATACTTGAAGCCGTTGAGTAATGAAAACCTGACTCCTTCCTTTTTATCACCTCCCCACATCCGGTATTAGCAGAACTGACAAAACCAAATTCGTTCCAGCCGATTCTCTGCCATTCATCTCTGTATAAATCACCTCAGACCAGAAACACAAAGATTTATATCCCATATAACCGTTCAAAACCCTATGCAGAATTTATATCATTATCTGAAAATTTTGTCAAGTATTTTCTTGAAATAAAACAAAAACTAAGTTTATCTTAACTCATTATGCAAAAATCAGACCAACCTTACTGCCTGATTTTTCAGGGTCTCCTAAATCTGTTTGTGTCTTTTTTTCAACACTAATGTTGAATCTATACAATCTATAAAAAGGTTGCTATAAAAAGATTGTCCTGCAATCTTGTTCTTATAAAGGATTTTGGAGAGTTTACCACCTTAGTGGTTGATATGTCAAGAGAAGATTAAAGAAAAACAAACCATTTCCGGTTGGATATCAGGTTGTGGGTATCTCTTTGCCAATATTTCACCTAAATGTTGCAAAAAATGAACCACAAAGCACTCAGAAAACGCAGAGGACAACGAGTTTAGAGAATTTTCTTTGCCTTTTATAATATCTTACTATGAGCGAGGTACAGAAAAGCCGTGAAAAACAGTTTCAAAGTCTTATCGCCATTGTGTTTCTTGCTTAATAGTTGAATAATTTATGCAACTTTTAGGTTCATGCAAAACCAATAAAAAACGAATCCCCCTCAATAGAACAGGTAGTGTTAAAATAGCCGGTATGATCATACATCGTTATATAACAAAAGAGGTCATTACAAACCTTGCCATAGCGGTTGTGGGGTTAAACTTATTTCTGATGATGGAAAAGGTGTTGAGATTGAGCAGGATTCTCTCCGGCGTGGGCGCTTCGATGGGTGAGATGCTATGGCTGATACTCCTTATCCAGCCACAACTCCTCATGGTCACCATCCCAATGGCATTTTTGATGTCTTTGCTCCTTACCTTTGGCCGTCTCTCTATGGATAACGAACTCATTGTTCTCAGAACCACCGGGGCGTCGTTTCAAGGGATATCATCACCTGTAATAACACTTTCAATATTTCTTACCATCCTGACCCTTATAGTGAGCCTCATCGTGATGCCTGCGGCTATGAAAAAACTCCGCAACGAGGTAAACGGACTGATCTCAAAAAGACTATCCTCATCAATAGAGCCGGGAGTGTTCTTCAATATGTTAGACCATATGGTGCTCTTTGTAGGAAGCAGTTCCCCCACCGGGGAGTTAGGAGACATATTTATATATGACGGGAGAAAGGAAAAGCGGGGGGTGATAACCGCCAAAAAGGGGAAAGTAGGGGCATCAGGGAAAAACATACACATAGCCCTCCAGGATGGGACATTTAGCATGACAAACGGTGGCAATGGCACGGTAATAGAGTTTGGACGGTATGACATAGACCTCAACCCGGAGGGAGAACTCCTTGGGGAGAGAAAGGTCGAGATGAGGCCTGATGAACTCTTAAGGAGGGCTGATAAAAACCCTTCAGAAAGGGCAGACTATTTCATAGAGTTTCACAGGAGGTTCAGTTACCCACTCCTTGTGCTCGTAATTGCCTTTCTTGGGCCAGGGCTATCACTGCTTTCAGGCAGAACCGGCAGGTTGGGTGGGTTTGTTACCGGTATTGGTATCTTCGTTTTCTACTATATCCTGATGGTATATACTGAAAACATGGTAAAGACCGGCGGACTGCACCACCTTTTCTGCTGGACACCCTTTCTGCTTCTTTCCATACTGTCTTTTATCGTGTTCAGGAAAACACAATGAAAAGGCTTCAGCGTCTCTACATAAAGGAGTTTCAGAACCTCCTCCTCATCACCACCTTACTTACCGGCATTCTATTTTCTCTGGTATCTCTCATCGAGCGGGCCGATGAACTCCTGCCCCTGAACCTTGGGTTAAAGGATATGGCCGTTATCTGTATCGGGGAGGTTCCGGCATTCATATCCTACCTTCTCCCAATGGCAACCCTCATTTCTGCAATATTCGTTCTGAGCCTTGCATCCAGGAGGAATGAACTAACCATCATCAGGGCATCTGGCGGCAACATGAAAAGGTTTTTTCTCCCCTTTATACTCATAGCAATAATACTTATCCCCATTGATTTTTCTATTTCAGAGTATTTGAGCCCACTTTCTTCGGGAATTGCCAGATCCGTTCTTGAAAAGAAGAAAAAAGACACCCTCTCATTCAAGGGTGGGGAACTCTGGATAAAGGGAAAGAGGGGGATTATCATACACACTCAAGACCTGACACCTGAAGGCAGAGAGGCATTTGTGGTATCTGTGTTTTTCACAAAAGGCGGAAAACTCATTAAAAGGATAGAGGCAGAACGGGGAAGGTGGAAATCAGACGGCCTGACCCTCCATGATGCAACAATCTATGATATAAAAAAGAAATCCGTTTCAAGAAAAAAGGAAATAAATATTAAAGGTGTAGAAAGTCCTGAACCCCTCAATCTGACCGGTGAGGGGTTATACGAGATGGGTGGCATCGAACTACTCCGTTATTACAGAAGGCTCCACTCCATGGGATATGAAAACCGAAAACTCCTTACAGACATACACTCAAGGTTTTCTTACCCCTTCACACTACTTTTTATGATCTGCACCGGTATCGTACTTTCCACAAGGAGCAGACACGGTAAGGGCATACTCAGTGCAGGGCTTGGGATACTGATAAGTATCGCCTACTGGTTCGGGTTTACCCTTTCCCTCTCACTTGGCTACTCAGGCGTCCTCCCTCCACCGGTTGCGGCCTGGACAGTACCGATCTTATCCTCTGCCGCATCCCTTTACTTCTACCTCAGGATGCCCCTTTAAGGTTTGCACATTTTTTTCTCTGTTATCTCTACCTCTGATGAAGCCTTTCTTTTTCATTGACTGTGGCCTTTATTGTCTGGAAATTCCCTCCATTATACCTACCCCGCTACTTGTGCCTATCCTCTCGGCTCCTGCACCAAGAAAGTTTGTAACCTCCTCAATCGTCCTTATCCCGCCAGCGGCCTTGATTTT
>CAYMML010000190.1:0-3124 GCA_964391515.1 uncultured Thermodesulfovibrio sp.
GACCGGTATCTAAGCACCACCCTCTTTGCCTCCGTCTGCGCCGACTGCCCTCCATAAACCACTATGCCCGGAGTTGCAATGAGTTCATCGAAATCCTATTTTTCTGCGACCTTTTTTCCTGTAACTCAACTCCTCCGTAAGGGCGGTTATCAGTTCATCGTTTGAAACCCCGCCGGGGGTCTCATAAATGTACCTTCTTCTAACCGTTTCAAAATCACCAGGCGTAAGCCCTCTTATCCCTCTCAACCTGCCTTCATCTTCTGCTGAGAGCGGTTGTCCTGCAAGACCCTCAAGCAACCCCCTGTAGAAAATAACGACCCCTTCCGGCTCCAGTTCCCTGAACTCCACCTTATAGGTAAACCTCCTCATAGCGGCATGGTCAAGCCCTTCCATCTGGTTGGTTGCAAATATAACGAGCCCTCTGAAATCCTCCATCCAGGTGAGGAGTTCGTTGGTGGATGTCGTCTCCCATGAGTGTTGGGCATCGCTTCTGGGGTAAAGAAAACTGTCCGCCTCGTCAAAAAAGAGTATCCCCTCTCTCCTCTCTGCCTCCTCAAAGGAAAGGGCAATGCCCTTTTCCGTCTCGCCGACCCACATGGAGAGGATGTCGCTCCCTCGTTTGATGATCACATCCCTTTCAAAATGTTTGCCGAGATATTTTGCAAATGCGGTCTTTCCTGTCCCCGGGCTTCCATAGAAGAGCAGGCATAACCCTGGTATCTCGTTTATTCCTTCCTCAATCTTTTGGTAAAAGGTGGTGATCCTGTCAAGCAGTGTTTCTGGTGGTATTGAAAGATTGAGTCCCTCAATGCTGTAAAAACCTGTTGTTTTATGCACAGAATGCTGCTTTTCGGTGTTGAGGTTATGTTTGCTCCTCAGGATTATTCTGAGCCCCTCTATCCTTTCATCCTCTGTATCTGACTTCTCTGAAACAGTCCTTACGGCATCCACTATTGCCGATGCATCAAGCGGAAACTCACTGCATACCTTCTTGATGGATTCACTTGATAAAAAACGCTTGCATCCAGCCCGTTCAAGTTCGTATAGCAGAACCCTCTTTCTCTGTCTGGCACTCAGTGGTTTAAACTCCATGGAAAAGGTGAACCTCCTTTTTGTTGAGGGATCAATCCCCCTTATCCTGTTGGTGATCCAGATGATCTTCTTTCTGCTTCTATCCATGAAACTGTTTATCCACCCCTTCGATGACCGGTTAAAAAATGGGAAAATGCCTGCTGTGTTCAGCACATCGTCTGCCTCGTCAATAAGGACAACACCAGAAGGCGGGCAGATGTTTTCAGTTGCATAAATCGCCCTCATAAGAGATGCAGGGTCATCGTCTTGAGGGTGTTTTACCACATAGAGGTCTTTGTTCAGGTGCCTTGCAAGGCTCCTTGCAAAAGAGGTCTTCCCGGTTCCGGGAGCGCCGTAGAAGAGAAGATTGCACCCTCTGGAAATCTCAAGAAGTGTTACCAGAAGAGACATCTCTTCTTCGGGCACGGAAAACTCCCTGATGGGTATGGTATCTCCCCTGAAGACTTCAAAGAACTCCGCCCCTATGTCATCGTTACCGATGCCGGAGATGTAATTTTGTATTCCCTCTGCTAGATGGATGTTTCTGTCTTCCAACTCTAAAAGGTATCCGTCAAAGAGCCTGCCGGATCTGAGTGCCTGCCGAACCTCCTCTTTCCCTTTTCCGATCAAAAAACCTACGAAGTTTCTGCAGAGGTCTACCCTTGAAAAATCAATTGCCTCATCGAAGAGATACTCCACCACGGCCGAGACCGTCCTCAAATAAAAGAGGGAGAGTAACTCTGTCTCTGTGCTGTTAAGGTCAAAAAGGTTCTTTAAGGTAAGTATCCGCTCCTCGGTGTCGGAAGGCTGATGCCTCCTTGCCTCTTTGTGCAACGTCTCTAATACAGGTACAAACCCCTTTTTTAAAACTGAAAACGCCTTTTGAGATGTTATCCAGGAGGGCAACTCGTTGATGTCTCTCAACTCCTCAATCTCCTCATCATCAAGCCCCCGCCTCAGAAACTTTTTAATAATCTGCACACCCAACTCAGTTCCGGTTATCAAAATCGCAGCGGTAAGCATCTGGCGAGCCTTTTTTCGTCCCAACGGTGTTCTGTAGCAGTTCAGTATGTATTCAATACACTTCTTTTCCTCAAACTCGTCAATAAAGATCGTATCTGTACGATGTTTTCTCCGTATAAGTACAGGCTCAATCACCATGATACACCTCCTTCAGGATGGATATTATCATTATATAAAGCAGCACTGACAGCATTATGTCAGGGTAAACCATTAAAAATTCAGGTAGATTCAAGTAAAAATTTAATCTTTGCCTTGAAGATAACTGACATACTGCTGTCAGTATTGTGTGGTAATATATCTACAAAGGCGGGAATTTGATGGCCAGATTGCCCCTGCCATAACGGGTGCTAAAGAGGCCGGAACTAAGGGACTGTGATCTCTTAATTTCACTCCTCTAAATGCCATCAAACTATACCCTCCGCCTTAGAAAACCCAAAAAGGAGGTATATACGATGGAAGAGAGAAGGAATGCAGACAAACTCTATTCAGAACTTGAGGAGATTCATAACAAAATCTATAAGAATCTTATTGAAGGAGGGAACGAGAAGGAGAGAGAGCGGCTTATTGAGAGGTTTCACAGGGTGAAAGAGGAGTTTATGGAAAAACACCCTGATAACACCGCCCCCTACGAAAAGGCGATACTGCTTCACGTTGATCTTGAAGAACTCGATAGGGCAGAGGAGGTTCTTAAAAATGCTGTTTCAAGGTTTCCTGCAAGTGATGTGATCAAGGCATTCCAGGTATGCTTCAAGGTAATAAAAGAAAATTATGAGGAGGAAAAACGGCACCTTGACGAAGGAGAGACATTGGGTGACGAGTTGTATTTTAGAGTAGAACTCACCGTTCAGTACTGGAAGAGATTGAGAGAATACGAGAAATGTAAAAAGGAATTCCCTTCTGATTTTTTGGTGGAGACCGAGATTGATGGTATAACTGTAAAAGGTGAGATCGTTTTCCTTGCACCCAACGATATAACGGTGGAGATCAAAACTCCATACGAAGGGGTCTCTTCAGGATTGCATGTGCCCCA
>CAYMML010000191.1:0-3100 GCA_964391515.1 uncultured Thermodesulfovibrio sp.
GTAAAGAGGGATTTTCAGGCGGTATTTGAGCGTGACCCTGCTGCAAGGAGCAAGTTGGAGGTGGTGCTCTCCTACTCGGGGTTTCACGCCATATTCTTCCACAGGATAAGCCACAGACTGCTCAACTGGGGGGTTCCGGTCATCCCCCGTCTGCTCTCACAAATAGTAAGGTTCTTTACCGGAATCGAGATCCATCCAGGGGCAAAGATTGGGCCGGGTTTTTTTATTGACCACGGCATGGGTGTGGTGATAGGTGAGACCACGGAGATCGGTGAAAACTGCCTCCTTTACCAGGGGGTTACCCTGGGAGGCACCGGAAAGGAAAAGGGCAAACGGCACCCCACCCTTGGAAACAATGTGGTTGTTGGTGCCGGAGCCAAGGTATTAGGGGCTATAAGGATCGGCAATTATGTTAAGATAGGTGCTAATGCAGTAGTCCTCAAACCCGTTCCCGACTACTCTATCGTGGTTGGTGTGCCCGGGAGGGTGATCAAAAAGAAGGTGATGAGAATGACCGATCACGGGGTGGAAGAGGCATTAGACCATGTGCACATGCCCGACCCTGTGGACGAGAGATTCAGAAAACTTGAGACCTATATTGGACATCTTGAAAACAGACTGGAAAGACTGGAAGGAAAAGGAGGCGGCATGAGGGTTTACAACACGCTTACCGCACAGAAGGAAGATTTCGTTCCACTCGATGGGAATAATGTTCGCATTTACGCCTGTGGCGTCACTGTATACGACCTCTGCCATATAGGACACGCAAGGAGTGCAATAGTATTTGATGTAATAAGGAACTACCTCAAACACAGGGGGTACAATGTTACATACATAAGAAACTTCACAGACATTGACGACAAGATAATTAAACGCTCACACGAAGAGGGCATCTCCTGGAAAGAGGTGGCGGAAAAATATACAGAGGAGTATTACAGAGACATGGACGCCCTGGGCATAGGACGTGCTGATATTGAGCCACGTGCCACCGAATACATCGGGGAGATGATAGAGATCATCAAGGCCCTTATCGAAAAGGGGTATGCCTATGTGGTTGATGGTGATGTCTTCTTCGAGGTGGGGAAGTTTCCTGAATATGGCAAACTCTCCAAGAAGTCTCTGGATCAGTTGGAGGCAGGTGCCCGTGTAGAGGTTGACAGCCGCAAGAAGAGCCCCCTTGATTTTGCCCTCTGGAAGTCTTCAAAGGAGGGCGAGCCTGCATGGGAGAGCCCCTGGGGACCTGGAAGACCTGGCTGGCACATCGAGTGCTCTGCCATGAGTTTGAAACACCTGGGGGAGACCTTTGACATCCACGGTGGCGGGGCAGACCTCATTTTCCCTCACCATGAAAACGAGATAGCCCAGTCTGAGGCATACACCGGCAAACCCTTCGTCAAATACTGGCTGCATAACGGTTTTATCACCATATCAAAAGAGAAGATGTCCAAGTCACTTGGTAACTTTTTCACCATAAGAGACATCCTTGCCGAGTTTGATCCCGAGGTTGTCAGGACATTCCTCCTTGGCACTCATTACCGTAGCCCCATAGAGTTCTCCCGGGAGCAACTCCTTGAGACAGAGGCATCCATAGACAGGTTTTACTCTACCCTGCTGAGAATTGATGCCTACCTGCAGAGGATGTCCAAAAAGGACAGAAAGATACCCGAAGATGATCACATCAGATCAAAACTCTCCACCTTTATGCAGAGGTTTGAGGAGGCGATGGACGACGACTTCAACACCGCCCTCGCCCTTGGGCATATGTTTGAACTCCTTAAGGAGATAAACCGTTACCTTGATGCAAAACCATCCGGCAAGACGGCAGAGGAGTTACTCAGTGAGGGTATGGGGCTTCTCAGGAGGGCGGGAGCAATACTCAACATATTCCAGCGTGAGCCCCTTGAGTGGCACCGCTCTCTCCTTAAGACAAAAAACATCCCCCTTACGGAGGAAGAGATAAACGAAAGGATAAAGACACGGCAGAAGGCAAGAACTGAGAAAGACTGGCAGCAGGCAGATGCCATCAGGGACGAATTGAAAGGAATGGGGATAGTCCTTGAAGACACCCCGCAGGGCACGAAATGGCGCGTGGAGGTGGGAAGGCTCGCCAGGGGATGAACAACTGGCTCTATGGTGTAAACCCCCTCAGGGAGGCACTTCGGGCAGGCAGGAGGCCTGAAGAGGTATATCTCCTAAAAGGCAAAACACTTCCTGAAGAACTTCATAAACTCCTGAAAAGGTATGAAATTGTACCCACGCAGGTGCCCCGTTCATTCTTTGCCGCCTTTCCGAAGGGGCATCAGGGGGTGGCAGGGCTTTTCAAAACGGAAAAAGCCGGAAGGTCTCTAAGTATTGATGATCTGCTTTCACTACCTGATAAGGAGCCTCCCTTTTATCTTCTAATAGACGGTGTTACCGACCCTCACAACCTGGGTGCCATACTCCGCTCTGCCGAGTTCCTTGGCATAAAGGGGGTGGTCATGGAAAAGCACCGTGTGGCTGGGGGCTCCATTGTAACTAAGACCTCTGCCGGTGCATCAGAGCATATCGTAACGGTGCGGGTTCCAAACATTAAACATGCAATTGAAAAGATGAAACGGCAGGGGGTAACGGTAATCGGGGCAGAGGCAGACGGCACACACCTGCCCTGGGAGGTTGACCTCACCGGAGGGGTGGCACTCGTTGTTGGATCAGAAGGCAGGGGAATAAGGGAGACCGTAAGGCGTAAGTGTGACCTCATCGTAAGGATTCCACAACTTGGCATGGTCTCATCTCTCAATGTATCTGTAGCTGCGGGCATACTGCTCTATGAGGTCAGAAGACAGCGGGCTCTTGCCTTATAACACTTCCTTACTTGCACTTACGAAGTGCAAGCAAGTGACCCTGCATCAAAACGCTTCCAACTAAACCCTTTGTTTTTGCTATAATAATTGATTATTTTTCAATTTCTATAAAAGGAGCATTATGTCAAGAGACTATAAGGATACGCTCAATCTGCCAAAGACCGCCTTTCCAATGAAGGCAAACCTCACCCAGAGAGAGCCGGAGTTTCTGAAACTCTGGGAAGAAAGAGACATCTACAAAAAGATGATAATGAAAA
>CAYMML010000192.1:0-3096 GCA_964391515.1 uncultured Thermodesulfovibrio sp.
AGAAAACCATTTATTCTACACGCTATACGCTATCCGCTACACGCTATCTTTCTAAATTCAAAACATTAATGGCACGCAGAAAAAGACAGAGGAAAGCCGATCTACACTGATTACAAAATAAAAACCACAGAGAACACAGAGTTTTCAGAGGATAAATACCATGGAACATTTTCTCCCACTCTTTGGATATAACACTCGAAGTGATGTAGAAGAAACAAATAAAAACCCGCCATGATGTATTATCGTTTAGAAGTTTTTGAGTCCTTTTTTAAATATGTGACAGTTAAGATTAAAAGTGCCGGAAAACGCTTCAAGAGGATTGCCATATTTTAACTTCCTACTCTTGCCATTGTTTATATGGGCTATGGAATGGCTGTATAAATTTCCTGCAAAAATATTATGTACCTATGGAAAGTATTTGTAAAAATCCTTTCTGTGTAGTATCCGCATAACTTCGACCTCATCATCCATGATTTCAATACCGATTCTATAATCCCCCACCCGAATCCTGTACCGATTAGGATAGTTTTTTAATGGTTTTGTGTTTTTGATCTCCCGTAAACTCTCTGCATCTGGCAAAATATGGAAAACCAATTCATACACTTTGTCGTAAATATCAAGATGTTTCAACTTTTTTAAATCTTTCAGAAACAGTTTTCTATATTTAACTCTCATTTAGAAATGATATGGCCTCATCTTTAGTTAGCAGAGGAGACTCCTTTGCCTCGTCCATTGCCTTATTCAGACAGTAGTCCTCAAACCGCTCTAAAAGTTCTTCCAAAGATTCAGGAGATTCAGGAAATATTTCTTTCCATATCTCTACAGGGACAAGAACACCTTTTAATTGTCCCTTACTGTCTGTAATATACTCTATTTCCGCCATGGTAATTACCCCTTGGTATTAGTAGTGATGCCATAAATCCAGATGGAAAAGGATGTGCAGAACCTGTTACATTGATGTATAGACCTCATTTCGTCTGATCCTTTTTTGATTATAGCATATATTGATTTTAATTTATACATGTTTTTGTGTAAATGTTTTATAAATAAAAACCACAGAGAACACAGAGTTTTCAGAGTTTATCTCTGTTTGAACCATTCAGAATATACTCTCATACCACCTGTCTCAACCAACGCAATAAACGCAATAAAAGCAATTAACGCTATAAACGCTATCAACGCAATTAACGTAACTAACGCAATTAACTCTATTAACGCAATGAACGCTTACAACGCACCTGCTTCTCTTCGTTACGGGGTTTCATTACACCTCAAAGGCATCTGTGATGAGTTCCACCTCGTAACTTCCGTCTTTCATGGTAAGCCCCACCACATCGAATCTCACAGAGGTATCGTAAAGACGGTTCTGTTTAAGATAGAGAAGTGCAAGGTTTCCGAGCCTCCTTCTCTTTCTCTGATCAACTGCATCAATGGGGGTTCCGTACATGAGGCTCTGTCGGGTCTTTACCTCGATGAACACGATCTGCCCCCTGTGTTTTGCAATCAGGTCTATCTCGCCGATGGGTGTCCGGTAGTTGCGTTCTATTATCTTATACCCCTTCTTTTTCAGGAACCGCTCGGCTACCCGCTCTCCCTCATCCCCTAACTGCTTGCTCATAGGTTTATGATATAAAATTTTGTGTATATTTATCAGCGATGGCTTCAAAGAGGTTATAATAAAGGGACAGATCGGGCGAACACCATCGAAATTCTGCTTAATGAAATACAAAAAAGGAGGCTGCGGGATGGATAAAAGAGAGAAGATAGAGGTTGACCTCATAGTGGAAGGTGACTACCTTCTTACCATGAGCGAGGGTGAAGAACTGATAAGGGGCGGGGCAGTTGTCGTTACAGGGGACAGGATAACCGATATCGGCACCATTGAGGATATGCACAACAGGTACCATGCAAAAAAGAGGGTTGGAGGCTCAGACATGGCCGTCCTTCCGGGGTTTGTAAACACCCATACCCATGCGGCAATGGTCTATTTCAGGGGGATTGCAGACGATCTTCCGCTTCAGACCTGGCTTGAGGAGCACATCTGGCCAGCAGAGGCAAAGTTCCTTTCCGAGGAGTTCGTAAGGGATGCAACCGAACTCGCCTGCCTTGAGATGCTCCGATCCGGTGTGACCCTCTACAACGATATGTACTTCTTTGAGGATGCCTCAGCCGAGGCGGTGAAGAAGGCAGGGATCAGGGCGGTGCTTGGAGCGGGTATCCTCGATTTTCCCACCGCCTTCGGAACCGATGCTGATGATTACCTGAGGAAGGCGGAGGAGTTTATAAACAGGTGGAAGGGTGATGATCTGGTCACCCCATGTGTGGCGCCACATGCCCCCTATACCTGCTCGCCCGAGACCTATAAGAAGGCGGTTGCGCTTGCCGGGAGGTATGGCCTTACGGTTCATACACACCTGAGTGAGACCCGGTGGGAGGTGGAGGAGATAAAGAACCGGTACGGCAAGACCCCCATAGAGCACCTTGACTCGCATGGCCTTCTTGCTGAGAACACCCTTGCTGCCCATGTTGTATGGCCAACCGATAAAGAGATCGAAATACTTGCAAAAAGGGGTGTGTCTGTTTCTCACTGTATCGAGAGCAACCTTAAACTTGCCTCCGGCATAGCGCCGGTTCCCGGGATGCTCAAAGGAGGGGTGCGTGTAACCTTCGGCACCGATGGTGCGGCAAGCAACAACAATCTTGACATAATCGAGGAGATGTCAACCGCCGCAAAGGTACACAAGGCATCAACTGGAGATCCCACCGTGCTTGATGCAAAAACGGTTCTTTACATGGCGACCAGATGGGGTGCGGAGGCACTCGGGTTTGGCGACTCCCTTGGGAGTTTGGAGAAGGGGAAACTTGCCGATATGGTGCTTATTGACCTGAGAAAGCCACACCTCTCACCTCTTTATAACATATACTCACAGATAGTCTATGCGGCGACCGGAAAGGATGTGGATACGGTTATCGTAAACGGTGAGGTGGTTTTAAACGGTAGGCATCATCACCGGATCTCTGAGGAGGAGGTGCTTGAGAGGGCGAAAGGCTGGAAGGGGCGTATCATTTCAAACTGAGTAATCCTGAAAGTTGCAA
>CAYMML010000193.1:0-3049 GCA_964391515.1 uncultured Thermodesulfovibrio sp.
GTTTTTAGTAAACACCATGATCGAACTTCGGAGGTGGGAGGTACTCCCAGTCCTCTCCTGCTATTATCTTCTGAGCAAGTTCCACACACTTCACGGCATACTCAAATGCGTAGGGAATACCAGGACCGTTAGGAACAAAGCCTGCAAGAAGACATCCGATACCTGCTGCCTCGAAGACCTCCTCGACGGTGGCGCCAGCCTTCACTGCCGGATAGACATGGATTATGCAACGGGGTGACATGTAAGCAACTCCGCCTGCCATGAATATCAGTTCTTTAACCTTTCTTGAAAGTGCACCATCCTGCCAGAATGAGTTATAGAAGTCTGCAAAGGTCTTACCTGCCTCGGGGTTTAACTGGTTGATTATCTTGAACATCCTTGGCGTGAAGAGCATCTTCTCTTCCATGTACTTGTTGGCCTCTTCCGGGGTCATCTTTTTTTCTTCTGACATACTAACCTCCCTTTCTGGATTCTCTGGCTTCATAGCCAGAAACTTTTTTAGACTGTCCAAAATCCCCATACGAACCTCCCCTTTCGGGTAATTTTTGAAACTTCTCTTTTCACCTCCTTGCTTCTGAAGTAAGCCACTTCCATTGAAAAGGGAAGGGCTATTAAGAGAGTTTCCACTCCCTTGCTATCTCTATGAACTTCTGGATGTTTTCATATGGAACGTTTGGAGGAATATCACAGCCTGGCATCAAAACGAAAGCCCCATCCGTACCGGCAACCTCAATTATATTCCTGCATGTCTTTTCCACATCATCCACACTCCCCTGAAGCATGACCGCCACAGGGTCAACATTTCCGGCAAAGCACATCTTTCCGTAAAGGGTCTCTTTTGCCTTTGCAATATCGGTTTTGTGGTCGAGGCTTATACAACTTGCACCTGTGTCAGGAAACAGTTCAAGCCTGTCTGTGGTGTTTCCGCATATATGCAGAAGGGTATGGGCATTTTGAGACTTTGCCCAGTCGGTGAACTTTTTTAATGCAGGCACTGCAAACTTTGCGAACTGTCTTTTTGAGATAAGGTCACCCGATGCGGTGGGGTCGGCAAGGCTGATAACCTCAAGGGTGCCGTCTTCTACAAGGGGTTTGTAAAGGTGAATGAGCAGGTCTGTTGAAAACTCGATCACTTTCTCAACGAATTTGGGCTGCTTGAATGTTGCCTTCATCATATCCTCTTCACCAACAAACCTTGCTGCAAGGGTAAAAGGGCCCCACGCTGTCATCGTGACAACATAATGATCACCTATCTTTGCCTTTGTGCTTCTAAGAGCCTCTTTAACCACATTTATGGTATCGTCTTTGTCGATGTCTTCGATGTTCAGTTTTGCAAGGTCTTCTTCGGAGTGGACGAGAGGCTCTTCAAGATCGGGAGCACCAATCTCCCTGAACTTGATACTTCCGCCAAGGGCAGAGGCGTGGAAGTTGTTGTATCCTGATCCGGCATAAACGATGTCACACTGCAGTTTCTCACTCATTGTTATAAGCATGTCAGTCATTTTGTCAGGGTTTGTGGAGAGTTCCTCAAAGGTGGTTCCATAATTATGAATGCTCCACATCCCACCACCAAAAAGGGTTACGGGTACCCTCTCTGGTTTGCCCCCTTCAAATGCCGTAAGCATAACTTCTTTTGGTGTCATCTGTTCCTCCTTTTTTATTTTTTCTTCTCTGCACATCCTCTATATAACTCTTGATACCTCTATAATCGTTGTAATAAAGAAAAGGGAGTTCGCTGTAACCCGAAGGTGTCTTTTCGCCGGTGAGTAAAACCTCGGTTCCAGGGCAAAGGTGCCTTATTATGTTCAGGGCATCGGTGCCAGAAAGACCGGCTGAGCCGGTGTCGGATATAACGACGTCAAAATCTTCTTTTATAACCTTTCTTATGGCATCGGCAGGATGCTCTGAAATGCTCGTCTTCCAGCCACCTTCAATGGATAGTCCGATGATCTGCTTCATAAAGATTGGATTTTCAGAACAGATAAGTATCTTCATGGAACTTTATAATAAGCAATCATCGTGCCAGTATCTTTCCACAATAAAAAGGGGTGTTTTTCGGCGCAAATTAAATTAAATAGTGTGTATAGAGTTAAAGTGGAGAGGATTGTTGGGGAATAGTTCCACAATTGCGTGTGGAATTATTCCCCAGATGGGATATGAATTGTTTATGTTATAATTAAACATGAAGACAACTGTTGTTGCAGGCATGCTTGGTGCCGGAAAGACCTCCTTTATTCTTAACTACCTGAAAAACAGAGATGAGCGGGTGGTAGTTCTTGTAAATGACTTTGGTAAACTGGGCATTGATGGTGACATAATCTCTCAGGGCGGGTATGAGAGTATAGAACTTCCAAGTGGTTGTGTCTGCTGCACGCTGAAGTTCGACTTTGTTACCACTATAAAGGCTGTGGTGGAGGAGCAGTCGCCGGAGCATCTTATTATAGAGCCAAGTGGTGTTGCCTCACCGTCGGCTGTTATAGAGGCACTTCAGTTGGCAGGCGAAAGGGAGGTAACAGTAGTGCTCCTTGTTGATGTAAACGAGTTTTTAGATGTTTACGACTCTGATATGTACGGGAGGTTTTTTGAGGATCAGGTAAGATATGCAGACCTTGTGCTCCTTAACAAGGTGGATCTATCGGACTCTGAACGAATAAAGAGGTGCCGTGATATAATCTCAGAATGGAACCACCATGCCGTAATAACTGAGAGCACCTACGGTAAGGTCGATCTTGAGGTTCCCCATGGTTCAGATAAGGGGCTGATTGAAAACTCAAGCGGTATACCCCACATAGATTGTGAAACTATTGCTTTAAATATGGGAATAGAACCGCTTGATTATAATAACTTATATTCCTTATTTGAAGATATGAGCAGGTCAAGGTATGGAAGGGTTGTTCGTGCAAAGGGGTTATTCATTACAGACAGGGGTAATTACAGAATAGACCTCTCTAATGGCGGAGTATCGGCAGAAAGGTATGGTGGTGAGATAAGTGAAAGCAGACTGGTGGTGCTTGGAACCGGTCTTAAATTGACATCGCGGGATATCTTT
>CAYMML010000194.1:0-3047 GCA_964391515.1 uncultured Thermodesulfovibrio sp.
GTATTACAAGGGTTTTTATTCGCTCGTCGGTAAGATAACTCTTTGCGAAGATTAATAAACCCGCAAAGATAAGTATGATAATAAGGAAAACTCCCCCTGCTATGATAATTCCTTTTTTCATGACCACCTCCAGATGGTTTAAAGTATATTGGTATATTGGTGTATTAGCGTATTGGTGTATTGGTTGACCATTTTCATAAACTGTTCATTTCAGGCCTGCACCTCTTAATTATTTCTGAGAATCTATGATTTTACTCCTTAAGTAGAGCCTCTATATCACTCAAGGCATCCTCTAATTTTTCGGGGTTCTTAGTGCCTCCCTGTGCCATATCGGGCCTTCCGCCGCCTCTTCCGCCAGACTTTTCTGCAAGGGATTTTATGATATTTCCTGCGTGGAACCTATCAGTAAGGTCTTTAGTGACCATACAAACCATTGATGCCTGTTCACCGCTGTTTGAGACTGATATTATTATGCCACTTCCTATTCTGTCTCTTACCCGATCAGAGACAAGCCTTAACTCCTTCTGGTTAAGGCCATCCTGTTTTACAACCACCACCTTTGTGCCGTTGTAATCCATGGCATTCCTGACTGCTTCGTCGACAACGTTTCCACTTCCACCAGTCTTGAGACGCTCCACCTCTTTTTCAAGTGCCTTTACCTCTTCCATCAGTTTCTGAATCCGTTCAACCGGCCTCTCTGACCGGAGGATGCCTTTTATCTCTCTCAGTTCGGCCTCTGTGTCAACCACCTGGTTATATGCAACCATACCTGTTACCGCCTCAATTCTCCTTATACCGGAGGCAACGCTACCTTCTGAAATTATCCTGAATAATCCAATCTCACCGGTGGCACTACAGTGAGTGCCTCCGCATAGTTCCCGGCTGAACTCACCGGCAGAGACTACACGCACCTCATCACCATATTTTTCATCAAAGAGTGCCATGGCACCGCTTTTTATCGCCTCCTCAACGGGCATAACCTTTGTTTCAACCGGGAGGTTTTCAAGAACCTTCTCATTTACCAGCCGTTCAACCTGCCTGACCTCATCGTCATTCATGGAGGTAAAGTGTGTGAAATCAAACCTCAACCTTTCGGGGCTAACCAGTGAGCCTGACTGCTTCACATGCTCGCCAAGCACCTCGCGCAGTGCCTTGTGGAGAAGGTGGGTGGCGGTATGGTTTCTCATGGTAGCCCTTCTCCTTGCATCATCAACGATAAGGCTTACCCTAACTCCTGTTTTAATTAAGCCCCTCTTCACTCTCACCCTGTGTACGATCAGGTCCTGTCTGGGCTTCAGTGTATCCAGAACCTCGGCATGGAAATCATCTCCCTCAATGGTTCCCCTGTCACCAACCTGTCCCCCAGACTCTCCGTAAAAGGGGGTCTCAGTGGTTATCAATTCACCTTCCTCACCCTCATTCAGGGTGTCTACCTCTTTTGAGTCTTTCAGAAGATGCTCTACGGTGCTTTCAAGCCTGAGGGTTTCGTACCCCTTAAAGAGGGTTTTTGCTCCGGCAGGATAAGAGGTCTTTTCTGCACCGGAGAAGACCTCTTTACTCAAAGCGCGTGCCTTCTTGCGCTGGGCATCAAGTGCCTTCTGAAACCCTGCTTCATCAATGGTCATCCCCTCGTCGTTTGCTATATCCCTTGCAAGGTCAAGCGGAAAACCGAACGTATCATACAGTCTGAACACCTCTTCACCCGGTATTAACTTACCCCCACTATTTTTTACCTTTTCGAGTATCTCGTCAAAGAGGTTCATCCCCATTTCTATGGTTCTGATAAACCTCTCCTCCTCTATTTCAAGTAGTCGCTTTGTCCTGTCTCTCTCATCTGTAATCTCAGGGTACACATCACCCATCACCTCAATTACCGGATCAATCAACTGATGCAGCAGGGGTTTATCAATCCCGAGGAGCCGGGCATGTCTGGATGCCCTACGGATGATTCTTCGTAATACATAACCACGCCCCTCGTTTGAGGGGACAAGACCTTCAGAAAGCAGAAATGTGGATGCCCTGATGTGGTCAGCAATCACCCTGAGGGACGCATCTGTTTTGCTGGAATCGCCATAGGATACACCGGAGAGAGAGGAGGTAGCATCAATGATAGGTCTGAACAGATCGGTATCAAAATTATTGAGTTTACCCTGAAGCACTGCGGTTATCCTTTCAAGCCCCATACCGGTGTCTATACTTGGCTTTGGAAGGGGTGTAAGGTTGCCATCTACATCTCTGTTAAACTGCATGAAGACGAGGTTCCAGAGTTCAAGATATCTGTCACAGTCACAGTGTATGGAGCAGTTTTCCTCTTTACAACCTGCCTCCTCACCCTGATCTATAATTATTTCAGAACAGGGGCCGCAGGGTCCTGTATCACCCATCTGCCAGAAGTTATCCTTTGCCCCCATCCTCACGATTCGTGACGAGGGGATGTCGGTGAGTTTCTCCCAGAGTTTTTCAGCCTCATCGTCCTCTTCGTAAACGGTAGCCCAGAGTTTGTCTTTGGGAAGTTTGTAATGTTCAGTGAGGAGTTCCCATGCAAACTCTATGGCCTGCTCTTTGAAATAGTCTCCAAAAGAGAAGTTCCCAAGCATCTCGAAAAATGTGTGGTGTCTTGCCGTATGCCCGACATTTTCAAGGTCACTGTGTTTACCACCTGCACGCATACACTTCTGACACGAGGTTGCACGTGTATAACTCCTAATTTCATTACCAAGAAAAACATCCTTGAACTGCACCATCCCTGCATTTGTAAAAAGGAGGGTAGGGTCATTGTATGGCAGGAGGTTGGAACTCTTTACCACCTCGTGCCCTTTTTCCCGAAAGTATGCAAGAAATGTCTGTCGAACCTCTTTACTCGTCATCGCTCTCCCTTTCAACGTTGATATTTACAATTTCATCTGAAGACGAAGAAATAAACGAAGTCAGCATAGCCAGATTTTAAGTTCATTTAAACAACCACCGTTGTTATTATTACTGCCAATAAAAATGTTTTTATGATCGAATAAAAATCGCATTAAATCCGGTTTCGATGGAGTTTTGCC
>CAYMML010000195.1:0-3031 GCA_964391515.1 uncultured Thermodesulfovibrio sp.
TGCTTTGACGGAAGCATTCCTGCCGGTACCACAGTTTTCGTATCGCTTGATAACGGTTCAACCAATTCTGTTGTTACAGAGACCTCTCAGACATGCATGTGCGTAAACAACGATATCTTTTCCTATGGTCCTTATAACTGGACTGCAGAGTTTAGAAACGCAGATATTACCACACTAACCGGCAGCATAACTGTAGGGCCTGATGAAGTGCCATGTTCCTGTCCATAGACTGGCATGAGTTAGCCTTTAAAAGGGGGAAGTAATACCCCCTTTAAAGGCTATATTATCAGATTATGTGGGTGCTTCCAAAAATCGGCAGGAATCCCTGAAGACTACGAACCAAACTATTACTATCTTCACCTGTGTCATAAAAACCTAAAAACTCACACTTTCGAAATGTGAGTTTTTAGGTTTTATTGCCTTTAAAACCCTGGCTATCTTTAGTTCTACCTCCATAATGCATCTTTTCTCCATTTTTCAATACTCCAGAGGCATTTCCTTTTTCTCTCTATCTTACATATTTATACACCCGGCAAAAGGAAAGAGTGAGCATGCTCGTCAGGTGGTGCACCCTCTCCCTTTGAGGAAGAGGGTGATGATATCAGTTTCGGGGCGGGGGTGAGAGTGAATAATAAATTGATTTCAATAAGTTATCCCCCTCCCGCAAGGGGAGAAGGGATTTTTTATCTCTTAGCCTGACGTATTTGGTTGCCGTGGCAAAATTTAGTAAGCGTTTCATTTTTAAATTGTAACCACAATCTAATGTGCACACTTGATTTCTCTTGAGGGTTTTTATTATATTAACAATCTATCTTATGGAGCAGGAGGTTAAATGGCTCGGAAGAACTTATCGGCGTTAAAGCGTGTGAGACAGTCAAGGAAGCGTGCCCTTCGTAACAGGGAGTGGAAGAGCAGGATCAAGACGATGGTCAAGAAGGTGGATGCCTCCATAGCATCTGGCGACAGGGAAGCCGCAGAGGCGGTGCTCAAAGAGACCATCCGTGTGATTGACAAGGCTGCATCGAAGGGTGTAATCCACTCAAATACCGCATCAAGAAAGATATCCCGTCTTACAAAGCGGTTCAACGCCGCCTTCAGATCTGAAGCAGCCTGACCAGCAGGTCTTCCAGTGGATATTCACCCCCGGATGATTTCAGGAGGAGATCCGCCTCATGGATCTCCTTAAAGACCTTTCTGTAGTATTCCGGCTTACCCCCTTTAGAGGCTAATTGTCCGTATTTCCAGTTTATAGCCCCCAGTGCGGGTATAGGCTCAAGTGTGTCCCGCATCGAGTGAAAGAGTCTGAAAACACCTTCCTGGTCTTTACTCGTAAGCCTTGTGGTGAGAGCAAAGATGCTTGTCTCTATCCCCCCTGATATCACCCCGCTCAGATCGTGGGGCGTGATTTCTTCTTTCCCAAGAAGGGTGAGTTTCTCAAGTTCCCTCTCTATCTGGCCTATATTTTCTGATGTCATACCTGCTAATATCTCTGCTACCTCTCTGTTGATCCTTATCCCTTTTTGCTCGGCACGCTTTATCGTCCATTCAATAAGGGCATTCCCCTTTAACTCAAGGTGCAGAACCTTTATCCGGCTTTCCTTCTTAATATCCTGTGGAGGCGCCTTTTCAGAGAGAATAACTATTAGCACATCTGGTGGGGGGGGAATTAGTTTAGGAAGGATTTTTTTCATGGTCTTAGCGTTAATCTTGTGGGCGTTTCTTATCAGGACGGCCTTCTTCTCACCGAAAAACCCGGGTGTCATGAGAGAGTTGGCTATAGATGCGGGGTCTATTTGCTGTGAGCCCGGGAGATCGGCATCAAATATCTCGATTGAGAGGGAATCAGGGCTTGTGCTTATAGTTTTTCGCACCCTCAGTTCTGCATCCCTGAGGAGATACCGGTCTTTAGAGTGTATAAAATATACCGGTTCAGGAAATCCTGCCTTTTCTTCTTTTATGAGCGTCCTGATGCCCACTTACCGCATCCTTTCAGTTGGTGGCCTTTGGCCTGGGTGTGTATAGCAAAAGACCGAGTATCCTCTCCGAAAGAGACCTGATTGCCTTATCGGTCGCCTCATCTCTCCTTGCCTGTATCTCCTGTATACCGCCTGAGGCGGAGAATGTCTCGAGAAACTCCGACTCCATCCCCCTTTGTTCAACCACCGTCTCACCCTGTGCGGTGATCCTGACATCTGCCTTCAGTGATATCCTGTATTCTGCAGAGAGATCGTTCTTTATGCTTATGGTGTTCAGTTTGTAGTCCCTGAAGGTGATGGAGAGTTGAGCATCACCTCCGTGCCTTACAACGCTTACCCCTCTCAAAACCGACTCCTCTGTAAAGACCTTCCAGAACCTGTCCTGAAGCCCCGGTTCAAGCGTGCGGTTTTCCACCGATTTGATGGAGATACTTTTGTAGGGGAGTTGGGTGTGGCGGATGGGCTCGTACCCGCAGTTGGCAAGTCCAATAAGTAGTAAAATGATAATTAAAGGCAGTTTCTTTGTCACTTTTTCCTCTTTCTCCACAGGGCATGTAGCCCTGAGTTGAACTTTTCAAGCAACCTCTTTGCCCAGACAAACTCACCTGCAAGAATGGCAAGGGCAGCAGGTATAACCACCGTGGCAGGCCCAGGTAGCACTATCATGGCAAGCCCCACTACCAGGAGGGTAAACCCGATTACTATCTTAATGAGCCTCCTTGCCTGCGAAAGGGTCTTTACCGTGAGTTTGCTGATAAAAAGCCGATAAAATGTATCCATCAGTGGGTATTATAACCTATATCAGGTGGTCTCGTCTGGTTGGTCTATCTGGTCGATTTCGTCTGTCTCGTCTGTCTCGTCTGTTTGGTCTATTTCGTCTATTTCGTTTATTGCGTTAATAGCGTTGATTGCGTTGGTAGTGTTCATCGTGTTAATTGAGTTAATAGCGTTAATTGCGTTAATTGCGTTTGTAGAGTTAGTTGCGTTTATAGAGTTGGTTGGGGCAGGTGGTATGAGAGTATATTCTGAATGGCTCAAACATATATAATCTCTGA
>CAYMML010000196.1:0-3019 GCA_964391515.1 uncultured Thermodesulfovibrio sp.
GGCTGTTTTTAAGACCTTTCAATTCTGTATTGTTTTTGTGGTATAATACTAATTCATTTGAGCCGTTCCGGAATTTCCTTTTCAAGACATTATGGATGGCGGTGTAGCTCAGGTGGTCAGAGCATGCGGCTCATATCCGCAGTGTCGGGGGTTCAAATCCCTCCACCGCCACCACCTTCTGATACATAACACAACGGGAGTTAACAGTAGTATTGAAGTGCCCCTCGTTTCATTCAGCACACAGATAAACGCAGGTACTGAAAGATACACGCGGATTAAACAGAAAACATTTTATTCTATCCGCTACACGCTGCCTTCATAAATCCTAAACAATTTCAAATTACCTGAATTCAAAACTATAATTGCACGCAGATAAACACTGAAACAAACCGATCAACACAGATAAAACAAATTTATTCATCCCTACATGCTATCCGCTGTCTTTTCAGCCTCAACCCTGACCGATCTCCTAAGGGTTATGCCTGTTCGGCAACCTCTTTCTTCAGTTTCTTGTTCACATAATACTGTTGAATGATGCTAAGGAGGTTGCTGACAAGCCAGTACAGCACCAGGCCGGAGGGGAAACTAAGAAACAGAAAGGTGAAGATAAGGGGCATAAACTGCATTACCTTCTGCTGCTGAGGGTTGCCCGCAGAGGTGGGGGTCATCTTCTGCTGAATAAACATGGTGATACCCATCACTATGGGCAGTATGTAGTAAGGGTCTTTCTCTGAGAGGTCCTGTATCCATAGCATAAAGGGTGCTCCTCTTAGTTCAATGGCGATCAGCAGTACCTTGTAAAGTGCAAAAAAGACCGGTATTTGTATCAGCATTGGGAGACAGCCACCCATTGGGTTTACCTTGTACTTTTTGTACAGTTCCATCATCTCCTTCTGCATCTTCTGGGGGTCTTTCTTGTATTTCTGCCTGATCTCGTTCATCTTGGGCTGGAGTGCCTGGAGTTTCTTCATGGACTTCTGCCCCTTGTTCATCAGAGGGATAAAGGGGATCCTTACAATGATGGTAAGTATGATTATTGCCCAACCATAATTTCCTATGAAACCGTACAGCCACTTGAGTATCCAGAAGAGCGGCCTTGCAAGTATCGAGAAGAACCCGAAGTCTATAATGTGCTCAAGTCCTACGCCATACTTTTTAAGTCTGTCATGTTCTTTTGGCCCTGCATAGAGGAGGAGTTTGTTCTCTCCAGAAGGGAGGTTGATTGCCGTTAAGACCTCACCATAGGGCGCCCGCCATACCTTCGCTGTTGCCTTCACCTCAAGGGGAACAAGGCCGGCAAAGAAATACTTGTCTTCCTGTGCCACCCATCTGAGCCCTTCTGAGAATATGGCTGGTTTCTTGACCTTTCTGGGTTTAAACTCCTTTCTATCCGCATCCTTCAGGATAACCGGGCCGGTATGACTCCTGTAACCCTTGGTGCCGGTTATGCCAAATTTGCTACCGAGTGTTACCCAGTAGTTGTTCGGGCCGGTCACCCTTTCGGTAATGTCCACCCTGTAGTCGTTACCGGTGAAATGAAATGTCCTCTCAATGAGGATACCCCTTTCGTCCTTATAGACAAGAGTAAGTTTCTGAGAGGTATCGGGTGTCTCGATCCTGATATCCCTCACCCCACCGGCAGGCGTAAATTTGAGGGGCTTGAAGGACACATCGGTTCCAAACCCTATGGAAAGCGGAGGTGTCCGGTCTGTTTCTGTGGCAAGCACTATAGGCATCCCCCCGTCATCGGTGAACTTCTTTAACTCCCACCTCTTTATAACTGCACCAAGTGTCGAAATTTTTACACTGTAAAGTGGGGTTTCCACATTTATTATTTCACCAGGTTCTGCCTTGCCTCCTGTTTCAGGGATTGCTTCTGGTATCACAGGGGTGCTTTCTTTAAGAGGTGCAGGTGCTTCCGTTTTGGTGGTTTTTCTCTCTACCGGTTGAACCCTCTTTTTCGGCGGAGGTGCAAACAGGAACTGGTATCCCATAATCACTATAAAGGCAAGCACAATGGCAATCAGTGCCCTGGTCTGCATTCTGCTATCGTCTTCCATCTCTACACTCCGCTTTTAAATTTTTTTGCAAAACACCTGATCATTTGACCGGATCGTATCCCCCCGGATGAAAGGGGTGACACTTGAGTATCCTTTTCAATGAAAGAAACCCGCCCTTTAATACCCCATACTTTGAAAGGGCCTGAACTGTGTATTCAGAACAGGTGGGGCTAAACCTGCAGTGTGGGGGGAAGAGGGGCGATATTGCCTTCTGGTACAGCCTGACGATGAGTATCAGGAGTTGTCGCATCTCAGTTCCCTGAATTTATCAATAATCTCCATAAGAAGTTGTGTGCTCTTGGCTTCTACGGCACCTCGTCTCGGAACCACCACCACATCAAGCCCATCAAGTGTGATTCCCTCCTTTTTGAGTTCCTTCTCGGCCATCCGGAACGCCTCTCGTATTATCCTTTTTACCCTGTTACGGACGACCGCCTTGCCAACCTTCTTACTGACGCTTAACCCCAACCGGAGGGAGTCGGTTTCTGCCGGGCTTATAAAAAGTAACAACGACGGGGTGACAACCTTCTTCCCCTCGCTGAAGACCCTCTGAAACTGGTGACGTTTCCTTAGACGGTCAATCTCTTCCGGCCCTTTTTTCTCCTGTTTTTTATGACCCTCAGCCCACCCTTCGTTCTTTTGCGGACGAGGAAGCCGTGGGTTCTTTTCCGCTTGATCTTGTGTGGTTTGTATGTGGTGTAAGTGCCTCCCATAGAATCTCCTTTTCAGAATTTTAGAGACTAAAAGTATAAAACTTCTGCAAATAATCTGTCAAATTGACAGGATGGGTTGTGTTACCGTATCCTTTAGGGGAGTCGTGGTTGACCTGGATTTTCAGGGCTTCTTGTTTGTTGTTATTAATCCGTCGCATACAAATGGAGTATGTAGAGATAGAAAAACTTTCTCAGGGGGTATGAAATGGGTATCCTGCCTAAGAAACTCGATTTTTTTGAGATATT
>CAYMML010000197.1:0-2952 GCA_964391515.1 uncultured Thermodesulfovibrio sp.
CTTGCCATACTGATAGGTTCAAGCAATGCCTCAACAAGGGGGATTCTTATAAAGGGTGGCGATGTTCTGGAAACCCTTGTAAGGGCAGATCTTATACTGTTTGATAAGACCGGCACCCTTACAAAAGGTATGCCGGTGGTGGAGGGTGTGTATCCGGAAGTGAGTAAAGAGGAGATACTCCGGTATGCTGCCTCACTTGAGAGAAACTCAGAACACCCCATCGGTAGTGCCGTTACGGAGGCATATAGGGGAGAGTTGTTTGAGGTTACTGAGTTTTCAGCAGTCCCTGGAAGGGGTGTAAAGGGGAGGGTTGAGGAAAGGGTGATCATGGCTGGAAACCTCAGGTTCATGAAGGAGTCTTCCCTTACGCCTTCCACAGAAATCATGGAAAGGTATCGTGAGGTGACCGAAAGGGGAAAGACCGTCTTCTTCGTGGCGGTGGAGGGAGAGGTTATTGGTATGATCATCCTGTCAGACAGTTTAAAAGAGGACGCCTGGAGTACTGTAAGTGAGATAAAAAGGGCAGGGCTAAGGCCGGTGATTGTTACCGGCGACAATGAGAGGGTGGCAAGGGAGATGGCATCTGTGCTACAGGTTGATGATTACTATTCGGAGGTTTCGCCTGTTGAGAAGGCGGGCATTGTAAGAGACTACAGGAAAAGCGGGGCAAGAGGTGTTATCATGATCGGTGACGGTATCAACGATGCCCCCGCCCTCATTGAGGCGGATGTGGGGATCACAATGGGTTCGGCAACGGATATTGCCATGGAGAGTGCAGATGTGGTGGTGATCAGAGACAAACTCTCTCTGATACCTGAACTCTTAGCGCTTTCAAGAAGGACATTCAGGGTGATAAAGGAAAACCTCTTCTGGGCGTTTTCGTATAACATTGTTGCCATACCGCTTGCCGTTACCGGGCTTTTACATCCCATTGTTTCAGCCCTTTCCATGGCTGTAAGTTCCCTCGTGGTGGTGGGAAACTCCCTGAGGCTGAGGAGGTGAGGTTATCTGGACTTTACAAAAAACAACCACAGAGAACACAGAGAGCACAGAGGATAAATACTCAGGAGCAAATTCTTCTATTTCATCAAAATGAATAGGTGATTCATGTAAGAGTAGAAATTTTCTCAGGTAGGTCAATCTCTATTGTTCGGTCAAGTATTTCTGATGCATCGATTACCTCCAGCCCTAATAACTTTCCTTCACTGTCGAAGTCGGCATGAACTCCAGGCATTATTGTTTCAGTTCTTGCCACTGCTATATCTGTTTTTTTAAAGTAAATGTAAAGCAGATCCCTTTCGGGATCGTACTCAATCTTCATTTCTATCCTCCTTGTTTAAAATTGTTCCCATAGCGTGCCTTTACTGTCAAAATGATAAGTTTGCCTTTACTGTATTTATAATACACCGAAACCTCTTTTTCATTGTAACTCTTACCAAACCACTCCTTGTTAAAAGGGAAAACATAGACTTTTCCTGCAGTTCCCTTCTTTGCATCCGGAGCCTGCCAGCCCTTTTGGAGTGTTGTGTTTATCTCCTCAAGAGAAATGCCTCTCTGAAGCATTCTCATCCTTAAGTGATGGTGGATGTCGTTTTCAGTAATACTGTACATTCATTTTTAATTATACATGAAAAGAACCTGATTTTTTTGAAAGTCACTGTTCTTTGAGTTAGTGAATTTTTTATCCTGTAAGATAGTTCATTCAAACGTTGCATAAAACGGCATTGAAATAGTTAAAAGTTGCATAAATGAAGGCACTCAGGTCGATAGAATGCCAATTGGAGGACTTAACCTGCGGTGTACTACTCAGAGATTGTCACGGTAGATGTAACCGATGAAGCCCTAAGTGGGTCTCCGCAAAGGGTCTCCTCAACAATCTCATTTATGCAACATTTAGGTTCATTTAATGGGTTAATGTGCGTTCTTTGTATCTTCATGTATAATTATCCAATGATTGAAACAGGTGAAAGTATGTGAAATGACTCTTTGATTGGTGCCTTCGATCGAAACAAACTGTTGAATGGACTACTCTGATCATATAAATAAAATATTGGGTAGAGAGACTGAATTATGTGGAGCATCTTTTTTCTCATAATCATTGCCTTTGCGCTGGGAGTTGGGGCGTGGCTCATCTTTATATGGGCAACAAAAAGCGGGCAGTACGACGATGCCGAGGGGCCGAAATACCGGATGCTTGATGACGACGATGAGGAAAAAGGGGAATAACACACACCTCGGCTAACCAAGAAGACGGGCAATTGATTTGAGAACGGTTCTTGCCCCTGGCACCTTTGAAAGAAGGGGAGTATAAAAAATCCTCTTTGCTATCATGTAACTGAATGGTCTTTTTAGATGAAAGTTGTAACCCAGTCCTTCTACCCTGACAGCCCTTCCAACGATTGACCCCAGCCCGAAGGTGCCATCTGCCTGAGAAGCGGCATCACCCTTCATTGTCACCCCGTCTTTCTCCACCCGGATCACCCTGTGAAGAAGTGCTCTTCCCTCCGGTGTCCTGACAAGCAGTATCTCACCAGTCTTTGGTCTGCCCTTACAGGGTTCAATAAGCACCATATCCCCGTCTTTTATAAAAGGAGACATGCTGCCGCCCCGTGCAACGAATGTAAAAGACATCCCCTTTTGGGTTATCTCCGTTGAGAGGGAGAGAAAGTCATCATGGTTTATGATGAGTTCTTTCTTTTTCATGAGAGGTTCTTTATGGCATCTTCGATCACAGGTATTACGGTCTCATCCGGTCTGAAGTGGAGTTCAAAGGCAGGGATTTCGTTAATGAGCATTTCGGTGGTTTCAAGCACCCTGTCTGCCGTTTCAGGGTCGTACCAGGGGATGGAAGAAACCGGAAGGAGTTGCCTGAGTGCCTCCTTTTTGCCGATCTCTTTCACAAAAGAACGGTCTGACTTGTGGAGGAAGAAGATGCCCTTTAAGGGGGCGGAT
>CAYMML010000198.1:0-2931 GCA_964391515.1 uncultured Thermodesulfovibrio sp.
TTCTCAGTGCACCCCGGATTCGCTTGCTTCAGATTTTGGGGTCGATGTAAGGACGGTTTACAGGTATATCAAGACACTCAGGGATGCCGGGTTTCCCATTGATTACGACAAAAAGTCCCACTCCTACCGGTTCCCTCAAGGTTATAGCCTTAAGAAAGGAGACCTCTCCCCGGAAGAAAACCTTGCCCTTGCCCTCGCAAAGAGTGTTCTCAAAGGGATGGGAGCGGATGTTGCACAGATAATAACCGGAGTAGAACAGAGGCTCCTTAAAAAACCCTCAAAACTGCCCCGGCATATAATACTCAAAGACCTTGGTATGACTCAGAAGGTTCAGCGGTATTTTCTCGAACTCGACCGAGCGATTAATGGGAGAAAGCAGGTCTGGATAAAATACAAAAAGAGAGAGGATGATTTAAGTGAACGAACGGTTGACCCCTATCTGATCTTCTTCGATCCTCAGGAGAGGTTCTGGTATTTAAGGGCATACTGCCATCTGCGCAAGGGAATGAGGACATTTGCCATTGACAGGATTGAGGAACTTGAGGTTCTTGATGAGGTATTTATTCCACAATACTTCAACCTTAGTGAGGAGATAAAAAGTACATTTCAGGCATTCGTGGATGCAAAGCCTGTCAATGTGGAACTCATCTTTGACAGAGAGGTGAGTCACCAGATAACCCGAAAGAAGTGGCACTCAAGCCAGAAGGAAAAGTTAATGAGAGACGGCCGTCTGAAGGTCACCTTTCGTGTAAACGGGATAAGAGAGATAAAGCACTGGGTTTACAGTTGGCTTCCCTTTGTGGAGGTGAAAAAACCAAAGAAACTCCGTGACCTTCTTGTAAGGGAACTCCAAACCTCACTTAAAAAGCACCAGTAAAGGAAAGGAGGGAATATGAGACGATCACCAATAGACAGTCTGATAGAAGAAGTATGGGATTGCTGTATTACCCGTTTGCTTCCCAAAGACAGAGAAATGCGAAACAGGTGGGAAGAGGATGAACTCACATTTCTCAGGGAGGGGTTCCGCCTCGCTCCCCTGCCTGAAAAACTGAAACCCCTTACCATAGAAGCCCTTGCCCAATGGAAAGAGCGGGAAGAGAAGGTGCTTGAACGCCTCAAAATGGATAGAGAGGTTTTTCTGAGAGAGTTCAACCTGATCAGAGACTCCTACCTCAACAAAGAAAATAACTGGCAAACACCACTATTGAGCATGGCTCACATAGTTTACGGCGCAGTAAGAAACATGGACTGGGTGACCCTCTTTACCTGGATTCTACCTATCACCGATAGCGAAAATGCCGCAAAGTACTTAGAGGCAGGCAAGATGATAACAGCACTCTTCTACCTGGAGATTCTTTACAAGTACCTTGCCAATCCCCAGGGCTTCCATGCACTTGACAAGATCGAGACAAGGTGGCAAATGGCATGCCGGGAAATTTAAAAAAGGAGGAAAAGAGATGTCTAATAAAACCGTTTCACTCACAGAAATTGCCGAAAAAGTCCTGAAGGCGGAAAAACGCCCTCTTTCGGCTGAAGATATATGGAATGTCGCAGTAAAGAAGGGCTATCATAAAAAGTGTGAAAATCCCGGGAAGAACCCGGCAAAGACATTAGAGTCTGAAATCAGAGAAGACACATCCCACCGTTTTATGATAATCCCTTCTGCACCAACAACATTCTATCTGAAAAAGAAAATAAAAGCCCCTGGCATCAGGAAACTGGTCGAACTCATCGAGGAAAACCCTTCAGTTTTTGAGGAAGATGACTTTTCTTGGAAAAAAGACTGGATGGACTTTTTTGACTCAGAGTTACCCGAATGGAGGAAGATTGTAAAGAACAGGAGGAACTGGCAGAAATTAGAGAATGTTGTCCCCAGGGAAGATTACGACTCACTCTGCGAGGCGTTCATTGAGGTGGCAGGTGCCGATCTGGCAATACGATGGTTCAATTCCAAGGTGGCAGAGCAAAAAACGGCTGCACGGAAGTATCTGAGTGATCTTGACAATCTCAATGCCCGCATCTGGAAAAAACTCGACGATGAGATGAAGGAACGGATAGTTCACACCGTATTCAATGAGCATCCAGGTGAGCCAATTGAAAGCATTACCGACAGTTTCAGGTTTATTCAGAACAGAAGCCCCAGGGGTTTTGGTTGCACCATACCTGTTTTTGGATACATTCCCTCTGCAGAAATCAAGAGACTGCAGCAAATCGTGAAGAAGGCAGAAGACTTTTACTGGGAGGAAGAGATTGATGAACTGATTACAGAACGAAACGATGCCGTCCTCGCCTCCATATTCAGGCGTGAACCGGCAAACAGGCTGGTTCTATATGAGCCGACTGAAGATGAAAGAAGACTGATTGCAGAACTCCTTGAGAAGTTCCTGAGTCATGGCTACCATGCCTCACGGCTGCCAAACATATACATATCCATGGAGCCGCCTCCGTTGTTTCATGTCTATCCTGAACTGGAAGAAGAAGTCTATCATGAGGAAGACCTGGACATCCTTTATAATCTCCTCTTTGGTGACGGCGACGAAGAAGAGTTTGAAGAACCAGTTCAGATAGAAATGGAGCCCGAAGAAAGAAGGGTGATAAGACCGGAAGTGCTCGATATTGAGGAACTCCTTGGCTGCTACTTACCAGAGCCAAAGATCATACTTTACGAGCATGGCATGAACTGGTATCTTAATCTCTGTGAAGAACAGGGCTATGAAATCAAGGAAGAACATCTGAGGGCGGTTGTGCTCATCCATGAGGTAGCCCACTGGATAATGCATCTTCTCCCGAAAAACAGACTGCCCGAATATCCTCTTGATCTCTACAAACAGACCGACCGGCATGTCCATGAAGGATGGGCACAGTTGCTTACCTGGTGGGTGGTAAAGGACAGACCGGATCTTCTGAGCGTGTTCGAGCAGTTGAACCAGC
>CAYMML010000199.1:0-2910 GCA_964391515.1 uncultured Thermodesulfovibrio sp.
CTCAGAATAACTACCATCAAGCAATTCTATTTAACCCTTTCGTAATTCAGGTTAATCATTGACCGAAACAGTGCAGAACAGAGTTTTACCGCCGATACCGGTTCACTAACAAAACCTGATCATGACAAGCAGAAAACTCATAAAAAAGGCAGACCAACTTCTTGAGAAGGAAAAGGGAACGGTTTTTAAAGACCCAGGGGGTAAGGTAAATGTCTGTCTCGTATATCCAAACACCTACAGGGTGGGTATGTCAAGTCTGGGGTTTCAGGGGATATACTCCATCCTGAACTCAAGGAATGATACCGTTTGCGAGAGGGCATTCCTGCCAGACGAGGAAGATATGGAAGAGCACCTGAGGACAGGCACTCCTCTTTTCTCACTTGAATCCAAACGCCCGCTGAACCGGTTTGATATAGTGGCATTCTCCGTTTCTTACGAAAACGACTACCCCGCCATCCCCAAGATATTGCATATGGGCGGGATACCACCTATGTCGGCTGAAAGAAATCACAACCATCCACTAACACTTCTGGGAGGGGTATGTGCAGGGTTTAACCCCGAACCCCTATCTGAATTTTTCGATATCATCTTTGTGGGTGAGGCTGAGACTTCCATACACTCATTCATCGAAAGGTTCAAAAACTGTAAAGAAAGGAATGACTTTTTATATGATATAGTTTCTCTCAAGGGGTTTTATGTACCTGCCTTTTATGAAATAAGATACTCACCTGATGGAACAATAATGGAACGGATACCCTCGAATGGGGCTCCCGAAGTGGTGGAACGTGTCACGGAGGAGGTGTTAGATTTTAGGATAAAACCTGCAATAATCACTCCCGAGGCCGAGTTTTCAGACATGTACCTCCTTGAGGCTATGAGGGGCTGCCCCTGGAGTTGCCGGTTCTGCCTCGCAGGGCATATCTATAACCCACCAAGGCAAAAAAACCGGGAAACACTGATACAGGAGATTAAAAACGCCCAGGCAATAACAGAAAGAGTTGGACTTATAGGCCCCTCACTGACAGATTACAGATATATTGAAGATGCCCTGTCTATGGAGGGGGTGGAGTTCTCTATTACATCACTCAGGGCATCCAGACGCTCAGCCGGCATTCTCTCGTTAATACAGAAAAAACAGAGCATCTCCATCGCACCGGAGGCAGGCACAGAAAGGCTACGCAGGATAATCAACAAGAAGATTACCGAAGAAGATATAATCGAAACGGCAGGAGAGATTTTTAAAACCGGCATAAACAGACTTCGTTTATACTTCATGATCGGGCTACCCTTTGAGGAAGACTCAGATATAGAAGGCTTAATAGAACTGACAAAAAAGATAAGGTCTCTCTCTACGAAAGGCCTAATCACTCTTAGTGTTAGCACATTTGTTCCCAAGCCCTTCACACCCTTTCAGTGGCATCCCATGGCAACTGAAGAAACTGTGAAAAAGCGGATAAAGATGTTGAGAAAAGAACTGAACCAAAAGGGTATCAGGGTATTTCATGATGTCCCCAAATACGCCTATCTTCAGGGGATCCTGGCAAGGGGAGACAGAAGGCTATCCAGGTTCCTTGTGGATTTGAAAGACGCTGGCAACTGGAGGAAAACTCTTAAAAAGTCAGGTTTAAGTGAAGATTTCTACATCTTCAGAAAAAGGGAGTTTTCCGAGATCCTCCCCTGGGATTTTATCGATACAGGTATCTCCAGGGAACAACTGTGGAATGAGTATAAAAAGTGCATTTAATATTATTTTTACGATCGAATGAAATCGCATTAAATCCGGTTTCGATGCAGGTCTGCCTGTCTTAACTGACATTATTAATGTTAAAAATAGTGAGCAGTTTTCTGGTTATATGCCGTGTCTCTTCACACCTAAAAGAAAGACACCACCAAGAATAAACATTGCAAGTATCATGAGTATCCCGTTTCGTTGATCGCCGGTATAGGAAGAGATAGCCCCGAAAAGAGCAGGCCCAATTACAGAGGAACTCTTCCCGGCAAGTGCATATATCCCAAAGTATTCTCCCTCTTTCCCTTCTGGTATAAACCGGCAAAAAAGAGCCCTCGATGCAGACTGGATGATACCTAAAAATACTCCCCCAATGAGGGCTATTATCCAGAAGGTTGTCCTTGTATTTACGAAGTATGCCCCGATGCTCAAAACCACCCAGACTGTGATAGAGAGAAAAACAACCTCCCAGGCTCCCCACCGGTCTGTTGGCAGGGCAAAAATGAATGTACCTGCCGATGCCGTTATCTGAAGCAAAAGAAACAACCATATCAACTCTTTTTGGCTAAATGCAAGCGTTGTGGAGGCATAGAGGCTTGCAAAAACTATCACGGTATTAAGTGCATCTCTGTACAGGAAGTAAGAGATCAAAAACCTCCTGATTTTCTTTTCTCCAAGGGCGTCCCTCAGTGTCTTCATTATTATCTCTATTCCCTTCCTGCCAGCCACCGCAAGGCCAGACAGTGCATCCTTTCGTGGAAGGAGGAAAAAAGCAGGGAGTGAAAATATCAGAAAGAACAGTGAAACAAAAACACCAATAAGGCGGTACTCTCCCCTGCCTACCAGATAAAGTGCAACCAGCAAAGAAACCACCGATCCAATATAACCAAGCCCAAACCCCCATGCAGATACCCTGCCCCTCATATCTTCGGGCACCATGTCCTTGAGGTAGGCGTTGTAGAACACCACCGCACCTTCAGTAGAAAAATTAGCAATTACAATAAGGAAAAAGGCGGTCAGGATCTGACCCCTGTGAGGCATGAAGATAACCGATGTGCTTAAAACAGCAAGGAGTGTATATAGAACAAAAAGAAACCTCCTCCTCCCACCCAGGTCTGATATGCCACCCATAAAGGGAGATGTAAGGGCAACCAGTGCCATGCTCACCGATATTGCCATCC
>CAYMML010000200.1:0-2842 GCA_964391515.1 uncultured Thermodesulfovibrio sp.
AGTATGTTTATCCCGCTTTCCTTCATTGCCTCGTTTATGCTGAGATGAACCTCTGCGATCAGGGGTATCCTGACAGACGGCTTTGAGAGATCCGGTTTTTCTTTGAGATTTTTTGCGAGTATGTCATTCAGTTTCATCTTTATTTCGTTCCTTATCTTTCCTGCGGTATCCTTAAGACCATACTTTTGAGCCACCTTTTGGGGGTCTTCCACAGAGTAGGTAATCTGGGATTCGAGTCTCTCCTTTCCATCACCGGGCAATAAGAACCCCTCTTCTCCCACAAAAGAGAGCACCTCAGTGCCTGATGAAAGCGTGCCGTAAGATTGAAGCAGAGGGATTATAAATGGTCTCTCCCCCTCTTTCAGCACCTTATAGTCCCCTGAAAGCGTCTTTACAACACCTAACTCACCAGGCTTTACGGGGGGTTTTCTACCAATGAAAAACGAGAAAAATAGAAAACCTAAAACAAGTACGCCAAAAAATACCAGTATTCTGCCTGCGTTACCTCTCTGATTGCTTTTCATTTAAAAACCTCTCTATCAGTTTTGTTCGTGACTCATCGAGCCAGTCTTCCTCCCCGATGAACTTTTCCCTGATTATACCCTTCCGGTCTATGAGAAAAGATGTGGGGTAGGCATACACCTTGTATCTCTTTGAAACCTCTATTTTGGGGTCGTGCAGTATGGGGAAACTAAGGGGAATGGATTTCAGGAAATTAAGGATGGCGGACTTTTCAGAGTCAATGGAGACCGCAATAACAGTAAACCCCTGATTTTTATATCTTTTGAAAACCTCTTCAAGACCAGGCATCTCCCTCTTACATGGACCGCACCATGTTGCCCAGAAGTTTATAAGCACCACCTTACCCTGGAATGCCGACAGAGTAACCTCATTACCGTTTAAGTCGTTCAGCCTGAACGATGGGGCATCTTTGCCAGGCAGTTCCTCTATCTCCCAGGGCGCTGGCGGTATTGCTACTGTTATGGCGGGGATAAACAGGACAACAAAGAGTAGTACTATGTATTTTCTCATATTCTATTTTATCACAAGTGGTTATTATTTTTGGAAAAATAGACTCTTTAAAATACCTGAAGATGAGATTAAAGTTTCTGATCGACCGGTCGATAAGTTTAGTAAAGTAAGACCGGAGTGTCATGGTATAAAAATAGCGAAAGGAGGTTGATCCCGTTTTGGACATTGCGACTATCATAGGCATTGTCGGTGCACTTGGTCTGATACTTGTCTCCATAATGATGGGAAGCCCCCTGACTGCGTTTATCAATGTACCGAGTATCATGATCGTTGTAGGTGGGACAATAATGGCAACCTTGATAATGCAGAAACTCCCGGTAGTTCTCGGTGCTGTCGGTGTGGCGATGAATGCCTTTTTTGACAAGACCGAACCTCCTGATAAGTTGATAAAACAGATTATCACGCTTGCCGGTAAGGCAAGGAAGGGAGGGCTTCTTGCCCTTGAGAACGAGAAGATAAAAAACCCCTACCTTGCAAGGGGGGTCAGAATGGCGGTTGATGGTATAGAGCCACAGGAGATTATACAGACACTAAAAATAGAACTTGCCTCACTTCTGAAAAGGCACGAGACGGGGCAGAAGGTCTTCCGGTTTATGGGTGCAACGGCACCTGCAATGGGGATGATCGGAACTCTGATCGGTCTTGTTCAGATGCTTCTTTCCATGAGTGATCCCTCCACCATCGGTCCGGCAATGGCGGTGGCACTGCTTACCACATTTTACGGTGCCGTGCTTGCCTTTGTGATATGTAACCCCATAGCGGAGAAACTGGAGAACCGGACTAAAGAGGAGCGTGTAAACCTCGAGATAATCATTAACGGTATAGACGGTATTACAAAGGGGATAAACCAGTCGATACTGGAAGACAAACTCATAGCCTTCATGGCTCCAAAGATGAGGAAGGGTAAGTAGATATGGATGAGATTGAAGAGGGATCAGGCGGCGGTGGAGAGGGCGGTGGCGCCCCGGCATGGATGGCCACATTTGCAGACATGATGAGTCTGCTCCTTACATTCTTTGTCCTTCTGCTGTCCTTTGCTACCATGGACATAGTGAAGTTCAAGGATGCCATGGGCTCTATACAACAGGCTCTGGGTTTTATGCCGGCCGGAACAGGAATGTTTCAGCACACAAACAACCCCACCATTTACGAAAAGCCCTTTGCAACCTCATCGCTTACGAGAGGTGAGTTAACCAGTGAGGTGGTAAACGAGATGAGCGAGGCGATATCAGAGGAACTGAAGGAGGTAATCAAAAAGTACGGACTTGAAAAGGATGTGGATGTGGAGAAGTCCAAACGGGGAGTGATACTGAGAATGAGGGGAAAGGTGTTGTTCAATCCTGGAGATGCCGAACTCAAGGAGGCGTCCTATCCTGTGCTTGACAAGATTGCGGACATTATGCGTAAGTTTCCAAGCAATGTCTCCATAGAAGGGCACACCGACAATGTCCCTATAAGTGGTGGCAGATACTCCTCTAACTGGGAACTCTCCGTTGCAAGGGCGATTTCTGCCCTCAGGTATTTTAAGAACCTTGGCGATATCGACCTTCAGAGGATAAACATTGCTGGCTTTGCCGATACCCATCCCATAGCGGATAACTCAACCCCAGAGGGTCGGGCAAAAAACAGAAGGGTGGAGTTTGTGTTCTATAAGGAGTGATTCTCTTTAACAATAATCATTCAAGTAAGTGCAGGCAGTACCAGATTGAAACCATTTTTGATGCGATTTCCTATTCATAAGAACCTGTTATATTTGTAACTTTGATAATGTCAGTTGAGGCAGGCAGAACTCCATCGAAACCGGATTTAA
>CAYMML010000201.1:0-2821 GCA_964391515.1 uncultured Thermodesulfovibrio sp.
ACCCTTGGTGCGGTTCAGAACAGGCTTGAAAACACCATCTCCAACCTCAGGATTGCAGGTGAGAACCTCTCTGCTGCAGATTCAAGGATCAGGGATGCCGACTTTGCTTATGAGACCGCTGTGTTTACCAGAAACCAGATACTCGTTCAGGCATCAACGGCGATACTGGCACAGGCAAACGTCCTCCCGCAGACCGCTTTGTCACTGCTACAGTAATAAATTGAAGGGTACGGGGCCGGTATCCGTTGATACCGTCCCCTTACCAGAGGAAACGGTGCGATGATGGTTAATGCAAAAAATATGGTGGTAAATAAGGCCCTCACCGACGCTGCCTTCAGGAGACAGCCCGAAGGCGAGAGGGCAAACAGCACCAGGCAGAGTGGTCAAAAGGAGGACCCAGGAGCATTGCAGAGGCTCAGGGAGACTGTGGAAGAGAGGCCACAGCGTGAGAGTGTGATGGAGAAACTCTTTGGTAAATCACTCAAGTTTGAGATTGACAGGGAACTGAACCAGGTGGTCGTCAAGGTGGTGGATAAGCAGAGTGGTGAGGTGATCAGACAGATACCACCGGAGGAGTATCTTGAGATAATGAAGAGACTCCAGGATGTTGGTGGTGTGTTTATGGACAAAGAGGTGTAAGGTATGTCTGTAATTAGCAGCGTTGGGTTAACTTCCGGGATCGATTACGAGAGCCTGATTAACGGATTGCTCGAACTGGAGCGGCAGCCGATTACGAGGCTTGAAGAGAAACAGCAGGATTACAATACCACCATCAGCGCCTACGGTACACTCTCTTCCAAGGTGTCCGCCCTGAAGGATGCAGTTGACAACCTGAGGACGGCCTCAAACTTCTTCGTCAAGACCGGTACGGTGAGCGATGAGGCCGTCCTCGATGTCTCCGTTACAAACTCCGCAGATACCGGAAACTACGACATAAACATCACACAACTTGCCCAGGCACACAAGATAACCCATACAACCGGTGTGGCAGACAGGGATACCACCACCGTTCTGAGGGCAGGCAAAAAGTTCGAGTTTACCATCAATGGAGAGTCACAGAGTATTACGGCTACTTCAGACATGACACTTGAGGACCTCGCCTCTGCAATTAATGATCTTACATACACAGGGGATGTGGAGGTTGAGGCAACTATAGTAAACACCGGCACTACATCCTCGCCGTCTTACAAGATGATACTCTCAAGTAACACCACAGGTGCCGCTTACGGCATAACCGTTACAAAGGACGATTCAATACTTGATATGAAGAAAAACCCTGTGGAACTCAAGGCGGCTCAGGATGCGATATTTACTGTGGATAACCTCTCGATCACACGAAGTAGCAATACTGTAAGTGATGTGCTTGACGGGGTAACCTTTACACTGAAGCAGGAGTCTGCTTCGGCAACTATTACGGTTGAAGACGATACCGGATCAATAACAGAGAATATCCAGGCATTTGTGGATGCCTATAACGATATAGTCAATTATATCTCCACTAACTCTACTTACGATACAGAAACCCATGAGGGGGGTCCGTTATATGCGGAGTCCACCCCGAAGAATATCATTAGCCATTTAAGGAGTATCATAACGAGCAGGGTGACAGGCCTGCCGGAAGACCTCCGGGCACTTTCACAGATTGGGGTATCAACCAACAGGGATGGGACACTCACTCTGAACACCTCCACCCTCAGTGAGAAACTATCCACCGATCTTGAAGGCGTTGCAGACATCTTTACAGACAGCACGAACGGGATTGCGGTAAGGATATACGATTACACAGACGATGTGACGGATACGGTGGATGGCTCAATACAGATAAGGGTGGATGGGCTCCAGTCAACGGTGGCGGATATATCAGATGAGATAACCGATCTTGAGGAGAGACTGGACAGGATAGAGGCAGATCTGAGACGTCAGTTTGCAGCCCTTGAGGCTATGCTTACAGGGTTTTCCGCACAGTCGAGTTTCCTTTCAGGGCTGACATCACAGTGGAACAATAACGGATGATGGAGGTAGTATGATGACAGGGATGGACGAATACAAACGGGTTCAGGTAGGCACCGCTGACCGGGTGAGGATAATCTCACTCCTCTTTGATGGTGCCATAAACTTTCTCCGGATGGGCAGGGAGGCAATGGAATCCGGGGATATAGGCACAAAGGGGCTCTGTCTTGGTAAGGCCACATCCATAGTTGGAGAATTATCCAGTGCCCTGAATATGGAGGCTGGTGGGGATATCTCGAAAAACCTGAAAAGACTCTACGACTTCGTTATAGACAGGATCTTTCATGCAAACATGAGGAACGACAAAGAGGCACTGGACATGGCGGTGAAGGTGCTTGACACCATCAGGTCAGGCTGGAGAGAGATGGAGGAAAGGCAGTCCGTCTCTTATCAGGGGGCACAGGCAGAAGGAATGGAGGTGAAGGTATGAGGCAGGCTCTTGAGGAACTACTTTTTGAACTTAAGGCTATTGCCGCTGCACAGATCGAGGCGGTTGAGCGGGGTATGATAGACAGACTCTTTGAACTTCAGGATAAAAGGACCGAGATTATCGAGAATATTCAAAAAATTGACACAGAAGATGGCGGAAGTTGGATTGACAACGAAGGCATTTACCGGCATGAAGAATCCCAATCTTCAGAGGTGGCATTGAATGAACTGATAACCGAGATCCTTGAGATGGACAGGGAGATCAAGGAGAGGGTCAGGGGGGAGATGAACGGGATACTCGGGAGGTTGCACAAATTGCAGACCATGAAGGAGGGGTTTTTCAAAAGCCAGAGGGAGGGGCGGCTTACCCTTCAGGCATGAT
>CAYMML010000202.1:0-2795 GCA_964391515.1 uncultured Thermodesulfovibrio sp.
AAAACAGCCAACCCCAAAAGGGTTCAGCACTTGACAAAAAAGAAATTTCCTGCTAATCTCTAATGGTAAGGCCATCACATGTTAAATATTTCGATAACCCTTGCGTGAAGTTCCATAAGGCAGTTTTTGGCTTTCATTTCACCGTCTCAGAATTCGGTCTTCCGGATTGAAAATAAATTTATCTAAGAAAGGAGGGATGAGTTTATGACCAAGGCAGATCTGGTTGACAGGATCGCATCCGATACCGGACTGAGCAAGGCAGATGCCGGAAGGGCACTTGATTCCGCCATTGATAACATCAAAAAATCCCTGAAAAAGGGGCAGAAAGTTACACTCGTAGGGTTTGGGACATTTTCAATAAGCAAGCGTAAGGCACGCAAGGGCAGAAACCCACGCACAGGCGAAGAGATCAGCATTCCACCTTCAAAGATCCCGAAGTTCACACCTGGCAAAGACTTCAAGGAACTCGTAAAATAGTTTTATTTTAAAGGGGGAATGGCCCTTCCGGTGGCCGCTCCCCCTTACCAGTAGAGTTAACAGGGAGGGTATCATGCTGGTAGAGTTCAGCATAGTCCCTTTGGGGGTTGGTGCAAGTTTGAGTAAATATATTGCCGAAGTCCTCAAGGTGATTGACGAAAGTGGTATCCCCTACAAAATCACTCCTATGGGAACCTGTCTCGAAGGTGAATGGGACGAGATATTCCCCCTCATAAAGAAGTGCCGTGAACTACTCCTTGAAAAGACCGACCGTGTTTTGCTTCATATCTCCGTTGATGACAGAAAGGGGATGAAGGGCCGCCTTGAAGGAAAGGTCAGGTCTGTGGAGGAAAAAATCGGCAAAGTCCTTAAAAAATAGGAGGTGAAGGTATGTCTGACAAGGTAACCCTAAGTGTGATCAAGGCAGATGTGGGAGGCTATGTGGGGCACTCGAGCATCCATCAAGACCTGATGGATGCCGCCAGGGAGAAACTTGACAAGGCAAAGGAAAAGGGGACACTCATTGATTTCCATGTCACACGCGTGGGAGACGACCTGGAACTGATTATGACACACCAGCAGGGGACTGATAGTGAAGAGATACACCAACTTGCCTGGGATACCTTTCTAATTGCCACTGAAGAGGCAAAGAGGCTCAAACTCTACGGTGCAGGGCAGGATCTGTTGAGCGATGCCTTCTCAGGGAACATCAAGGGGATGGGACCGGGTGTGGCAGAAATGGAGTTTATTGAGAGAAAATCAGAACCGGTAATAATATTCATGGCTGATAAGACCTCTCCAGGGGCATGGAACCTGCCCCTCTTCAAGATGTTTGCAGACCCCTTTAATACAGCCGGGCTTGTAATAGATCCAACCATGCACGAGGGGTTCAGGTTTGATGTGGTGGATGTTTATGAACATAAAAGCATAACCCTTTCCTGCCCTGAAGAGATGTATGATCTCCTCATGTTCATAGGTGCAATGAGGCGGTTCATGATCAGGAGGGTCTTCCGCAAGGACGGTGAAATCGCCGCAAGTGCATCCACACAGAAACTGAGTTTGATTGCAGGACGGTATGTTGGAAAGGACGATCCTGTTCTGATCGTGAGGTGCCAGTCAGGGCTTCCGGCAGTAGGAGAGGCACTTGAACCATTTGCATTTCCTCATATCGTGGAGGGCTGGATGCGAGGCTCCCATCACGGGCCTCTCATGCCGGTACCCTTTTATGAGGCAAACCCTGCAAGGTTCGACGGCCCGCCAAGGGTAATAGCGGCAGGGTTTCAGATTGCCAACGGCCATCTGATAGGCCCAAGAGACCTCTTTGACGATCCGTCCTTCGACAGATCGAGGAGTTTTGCAAACACCCTGGCAGACTACCTCCGAAAACACGGTCCCTTTGAGCCACACCGGCTTGGACTTGACGACCTTGAATACACAACCATGCCAAAACTGATGAAGAAACTGGAAGACCGGTTCCGGGAAGAAAAGGAAGACTGAGCCTTAAAGACGGGTAGCCTCTTACATGGTAGGGGCTGCCCGTCTTTAATTATGTTTGGCTGCCACCACCGGATCACTCAACAGATCATGCCATGAGTCAACCACCTTCCCCTCCTCTGACTCTTCAAAGGTATACCTCTTTACAGAGTCATCATCAACCTCTGCAATCAATCCGGGAGAGCCCACCACTGCTTTAATCTTTACTCCAAGGTCACTGAGCCCTTCATAAACCGATCGATCCCACCGGAGCACCACAGACTCGGGAAGCCCCCACTCTCTGATCCTTTCTCTGACCAAAGGCCCTAAGGGCATCCCGGTTATATAGATAATCCTGTATCTATCTGCAAGTTTCTTAAGTGCATTATCCACCCCATCTCTCAACCTTTCCGGGAAGATGCTCTCAAGCACCCCGCCCTCAATGCCAACAAGCAAAACCTCCTCCGCCTTCCCAACCACAAGCAACAGCCCCTCTGCCTTCTCATTGCCATGCTCTACCTTGATTGTAAAAAGCCCCTTTCTGTCTGGTTTATATTCCATATAGGCATAGCCGTCGCCCCCGCTAAGCCGCTTCCCAAGGCTCTTGCCATCTAAAAAGAACTCAACAATCTCCCCTCCCTTAGCAAAAAAGGTGCTTCCAGTCCGGGCTGAAAGCATTATCCCCTTCCCGGTGGTGGCTACCTGATCCTGAACCTGCACCCCTGCAAATAAAGGAGGCACCCACCCGAAGGGAGACAGTATAAACAGAATAATAAAAAGTCTAAACATGGTTTGCAATCTGGTATATTGGCATATTGGTGTATTGGCTACCGGGCTAACGAGTT
>CAYMML010000203.1:0-2772 GCA_964391515.1 uncultured Thermodesulfovibrio sp.
ACGCCTCCTCATTGAGGCTCATGCCGGAGGCAGACCACAGGCCGGCACCGCCATGAGGGTCAATGAGGTAGGTCTCTCCAAATCCGTCAAACCCCGGCAGGGCGAAGTTGGATACAAGACATGTGAGCCCAACAAACAGTGGGTGTGATGCACCCGGCAGTGACGAAATATCTGTCACCCTGAGGAGACCTTCATCTGTCAGGTTTGTTACACCGGCATGGCCTGTGAAGTTTACATGGCTAAGGCCGCTACTGAATGCATCAAACATTAAACTCCTTGCCTCACCAACGGGCATGTTCGCAAGGGATATGAAGGTTATATTGAAAATGGATGTAAGGGGCTCGTTTGCCTGAATGCTCGTCTCGGGGAAGTTGCCTCCGTCGTCGGGGTTATCGGAAAGTGCAAGCACTCCTGCACGGCCGGATGTCTCGTATGCCTTTATCTTTTCAATGATGGTTGAGACCTCATCAGGTGTCTGAACCGGAAGCCTTCCCACGATAATCTCCGGGATTCCGTCGCTGTCTGTGTCACCAAGAAGTGTATCACTCGGGATAAGCCCATAGGGGGTGTCAATCAGGAGCGGTGGAATTAAGGAGTCATCGTTGCCCAGGTCGTTTCTGTAGTCGTAACTGCCCTCTCCGGCAAGAACGAGATAACGAGGCTTAATCTTCCACTCTGCTGATGCCCAATTCAGAAATTCTTTAATTGCATGTGGCGATCTGATACCGTGGTTAAACTCATCATAGATGTCTTCAACATCAACCACCATCACGGAGAGACCCTGTGATTTTCTCAGATCAGCAAGCGGAGTAAGGGAGTCCTTCAACCAGGATGTGGTGATTACGATATACTCTGCACCCTTTGCAGATTTCAGGTTTGAAATACTATCTAACAGTATCCCATCAGGGGTTAAGACGCCATCTGAGATGGATGAAACGATGTATCTGTGCCCCTTCTTGACATAGAGCCTTGCAGCCCAGGTGCCGTCAGCAGTCTTATCTACATTAACCGGTAGTGCAATTGGCCTGCGAGAGTTGGTGATATCCCAGCCGATTACATCAGCCGAATTAAAGTTGGAGATGTTCACAACGCCGTCATTATCTGCACCGAAGATGAGTTTTCCTGAATCAGCCACAAAAAGCCTGTCGTACTCAATGTTGATCTCATCAAGGAAAAAGATGCTGTAAGGAACCCCGGCATTTTTTACCGCCTTGATGGTGACGGTGTTTTCCCCATCGTTCAGGAGGGAGTTGTCTATCTCTTTGCTGAACAGAGCCTCCTCCTTGCCCTTCCAGGAGATACTGCCGATTTCCTGTCCGTTTATGCTCACCCGGGCGAGGTGGTCATCACCATCTGCGGCCTCGGTTGCACCCATAAACCGGATAGTGATCAAAGAACTGCCGTTTTCTGCAGGTGCAGGGGTTTGTATGGTGAAGGATTTTTCATCAAGTCCGGCCTGTCCTGCAAACAGGTAGTCCCAGAGGAAGAAGTCAGACTCAGGGTCATGGTAGAGCCCCGTGGCGGGTATCAGGTTCTTCTCTGCATGAACGGTGCTTCTGAAAGTGGCGATCGGATTGTTTCTATTTCTGTTTCTAATTCTGCCCTTTCTGATCCTTACCGGCTTGCCCTTTGAGAGGTTATAGATATTTGAATCAGTAAAGATGCTATCAATCCCATCGCCGAAGAACAGGATACCATCGAAGTTTGTTGCAGGCAGATAACCGACAGCCCGTCCCATGTTTGTGAGCCGGAGTTTTCTTGCCTTTATGAGGCGTTTCACCCTTTCGGTTGAGAGGCCGGTGAGTTCTCCAACCGCCTGAGCGGAGAGTTTGTATATCCCCTCTTCTTTAACCGGTATCTTGAGCCCGGCACTTTCCGAACCTTCGGACAAAACATGGAATCTGTGCCTTCTTGCCCTTCTGAGTTTGTGTCTATGAGGCGTCCGTTTATAGGAGAGAGACTCAAAGGATTTAACTTCAGTATTTCCTCCCTTTATCTCTATAACCCTTGAGCCATCACTATCGGTGAATGTGGTAACGGCATCGGTTCTACTGGAGTGGGTGTTACCGATTACGATCGTATCTGTGGCGGTGGTGGTTGTGAAAACACCATTTTCACCACCAAACCTCACAGTTTCAACCGGTGAAGATGAGTTGTGCGAGACGGTGGCACTGTCTCTGGCACTGCCTGTGAGGTCTATCCTGAACGGGCCGTATGTGTACCTCTTTCCGGAGCCCTCATACTCAATCAGTTTGTAGTTATAGACACCGCCTGGTCTTGCTCCCGGGTCGATCAGGCTGTAACTCCCGCCGGAAGGAGATGTGATGAGGGCAGGCAGAATGCCATCATTTACAGGTTCGTATCTTCCGGTCTTCGGGTTTTCTCTGAGTATCTGAAATCCCACGGTGTCTATCTCGGAGTCGGTCTCCCATTGGATATAGACCTTACCGTCCGTTACAAAACCGCTGAAGTTTGAAAGTATAAGGCGTGTGGGGATGTAAACCTCATCAGTTGCCGTATCTGATCCATCATCCGGATCGGTGTAAGATGCCGTTATGTTGTAGCCACCGGTCACATAGAGGGTTCCGTCATTTTGTGATGTACCTGATGTGGTTGAAAGCGGAAGCCCGAGACGGTTACCACTTGAGTCGTTTGCAAACACACCGGTATCAGGCCCGGTCTCATAGAGTTCCAGTTTCTCGAAATCACCGGTGGTGGGGTCGGTAACGGTGATTTCGACCGTCTCAATTTTAGAGGGATCCGTATTTTTAT
>CAYMML010000204.1:0-2765 GCA_964391515.1 uncultured Thermodesulfovibrio sp.
CAGGCTTTTCCTGAAGGATGTTTCGTGATGCCTCGGGCAGGCTCACAAACGTCCCGTCAGTGGAACTTCTGAAGGAGACCTTGAGGAAGCATCAACCTTGATCAGGCACCCTTTAAGAATCTCAATGTAATCTCGGCCACCCTTTTCCCGTATAGTTCAGCGGTCTCAATGTCCCCCTTTGGTGGGGCATCGGGCGGGTTTACCTGAAAACTTGCAGCCATTGGGCCTATAAAGGAACCTACACGGTTATGAGTATCGGGGCCAGGACCTTCTGGAGAGTTCATTGAGTCCATATCATTTGCAGCAGGGAACATGGCGTTACCCACCCATATCATCCCGTGCTGCATCGCAAAGGTAACAAGACCCTGAAGGGTGTTAAGTTTATCTCCGGAGAATGAACTTGAGTTTGTAAATCCTCCTGCAATCTTGTCTTTCCATGCCTGGGCGAACCATTTCTTTACAGAGGCCTCCATGAACTTCTTAAGTTCGGCAGATATGTTTCCCATATAGGTAGCAGTGCCAAAGATGATCGCATCTGCTCTGTCAAGTTCATCGAGCCTCTCTATTGCCTCTGAAGCAGTAAGCAACACTGATTCCACTCCATCCACAGAACCTGCCCCTCTTGCCACAGCCTCTGCCTGAAGTTTTGTATGCCCATAAGTGCTGTGATAAATAACATATACCTTTGCCATAAAAACCTCCTTCTGTTTTAAAATCCTGAATTATAAACTCTAAATTCTAAACAAATCACAAATTCTAATATTCCAAATAACTACATTAAAGTTACTAAGTTATTAAAAGTTATTAGGTTATTTAGATTAGGGTGGCTTTTTTATATTTGCTACTTAACCCATACCCTATACCCTGCCGCCTATAGCCTTCAACCGATAGCCTAAATTATTAGCTGTATTTCCGATTACCAAGATTATTCTTTAACGCAATTAACGTTATCAACCCAATAAACGCTATAAACACTTTTGCCCATTTACCAATTTCTCTATCTTCATTATATCAGAGAATCGGAAGAATTTCCAGAGAAATTGTTATAACCACTTTGCCGATAGGAAAGTGTCATTCCAGGCAAGCAAGAGCAATCCTGTCACGATGCGAGTCTATGCATTGAGTTACTTTGGCTTATTTTTAAGAAATAGCCCCAGTGATTTGGTGCCCCCATGAGGAAGGATGTAAACCTTTTCAAATCCTATCGGCAAAAACTGGTGTTATAGGTGAGAGTAGAAAGAGAAGAACCGGAAGTGGGGGAGAGATACTTCCGGTTCCAGGGGTGGAGTGTCAATGGGCTCCATGGATAAGTATGGGAAGACATCTTACACAGACCGTCTTTTCTTCTCCTTCATGGATGCAGGGCAAATAAACCCGCTCTTTCTCATCTGAGCCACAAACGAAACACTTTATATCAGCCATTTTGTTCCTCCAGAGCATTGATTTCATCAATTATCTTTTGTGGATCCACGTTGTGCATCATTGCACCAAAGGATATAGATTCCACTTTCATTCCGGGACATGTAAAACAGCCGTTGCCAAAGTACTTTTCAATCACCTTCTTCCCATCAGGGCTGTTTTTGATTATGTCACCAATAACAGTGTCTTTTGTTACCTTCATAATTTACCTCCTTTGTGTTTCTTCTTGGTTTAATTATACCTCCAGAAGAAAAGTATAACTATGATTTATGTCATAAAAAGAGATGTAGATACAAAAAGACCGGTATAGAACCGGTCTTTTTTGTCTGGATATTATCTTCTTATAGTTTAAGCCTCTGAAGTCTTTTTCCTTTCTTTCTCAAAGGCCTCTTTACCTGCCTGAATGGCTGATGATATAACAGATTTTTTCTCTTCTATCTTTTCTTTCCCCTTTTCCACTGTTTCAGTTATTGCCCCTTTACCTTTCTCAATTCCTTTGGTTACTTTTTCTTTTATCTCATCAGCATATTCCGTGGACTTTTCCTTTGCATCCTCTGCAAGATCCTTGAGTTTTTTCCTTGTCTCTTCTCCTGATTGGGGTGCAAGCAGAAGTGCAGCACCTGCTCCAACAAGCCCGCCAAGTAAAAAGGCAAAGAAGATGGAACCGGCACTGAAGCCATTTCTTTCTTCTGCCATGGCTAACCTCCTTTCCTGATAAGGTTTTTGATCATTACCTCAAACCCCGTCCTAAAGCCTGCCTTAAGCCCCGCTATAAGGGCATTTGTCTCCTTCCTGACCCCGGATATAGCCGTAGTAACAGTTCTAATATTCTCAGCCGTTTCCTTTAATGACCTGGTGATTTCTCGTGAGCCCTTTGTGATGGTATTGATGTCTTCTGTTATACTGCCGAGGTTTTTGAGTGTCGTTTGTAGTTCATTTAAAGTGGGCTTTAATTCACTTTCTGTTTCGTCAATAAATCTCTCAACCCTCATCAAGGTCTTTTTCAACTGTAAAAGCGTAACAGATAGAAACACTACGCCGAATACAACCGCTCCAGTGATTATATAAAGCCATGTCCCACTCATAAGTTATATTATATCACACAACAGGAATAACTTAAAGATAAAAAATAGGGAAAATAGTCTCGATGGTGAAAACTAAATGCAAGATTACAGCCTTGTTGAGATGCATTTTAATGTCCAATATACCTTGCCTGAATGCTCAGAACTGTAGTATATTATTAAGACCCTTTATGTTGTAAATCGGTGTCTGTTTTAAACCATTCATAAGTGCGCCCGTAGCTCAGCAGGATAGAGCAACTGACTTCTAATCAGTGGGTCGGGGGT
>CAYMML010000205.1:0-2765 GCA_964391515.1 uncultured Thermodesulfovibrio sp.
CCACCATCTTCTCGTTACTCACTTTTATCGCACTCTCTGTATCCCTTGCAGTCCTGACAACCCTCCTCGTGAGCAGACCCGTGGAAGGCATGATCAGGAAACTCCGTAAGGTGGAGGGCGGTGATCTCTCGGTGCGGTTCCAGACCGACCGGAGGGATGAGATCGGGAGGCTCTCCCTGACGCTAAACTCCATGCTCACTGAACTTGACAGGGCAAGACAGGAGATCCAGCGCTGTCATCTTGAGGAGATAAAACGGATAGAGAGGATGGCCACCCTCGGGGAGATGGCTGCCGCCATTGCTCATGAGATCAAAAACCCCCTTGCAGGCATCAGCGGCGCCATACAGGTAATATCTGAAGACTTCAGGGATGACGACCCTCGAAAGGAGATCGTTCAGGAAATACTTGTGGAGATCGAGAGGCTTGACAAGGCGGTGCGTAACCTTCTTAGTTTTTCAAAGCCCATCACTCCACAGAAAGAACCGGTCTATCTCCACGACCTCCTTGAAAAGACCATCTCCTTGGTGCAACAGCAGGCTGAAAGCCTGAACATCCAGATCGGGATTGAAACATCTGCCGAAAAGATCGTCGCTGAGGTGGACCGTGAACTTATACAACAGGTCTTTCTCAACCTGATACTGAACTCATTCCACGCCATGCCGGGAGGTGGAAAACTCACCATAACGATCTCAAAGACGGACTCCTCTGCCAGGATAGCCTTTTCCGACACCGGCGAGGGCATTCCCAACGAAAACCTGAAGAAGGTCTTCAAACCCTTCTTCACAACAAGACATACAGGAACCGGCCTCGGGCTTGCGATCTCCCGCAATATTGTGGAGGCACACGGAGGTATGATAGATGTGGAAAGTACAATCGGGCTTGGCTCGACCTTTACCATCACCCTTCCGGTATAATTAATGAGATGAAAAAGGGAACAATACTCATAGTGGATGACGAGAAACTGCTCCGCTGGTCACTCCAGCAGAACTTCCTCAAGGAGGGATACGAGGTGGTTTCCGCCGAAAAGGGGATGCAGGGAATAGAGGCATTTAAGGCGGAGCGGCCTGATGTGGTGCTTTTAGATATACACCTGCCTGATATCTCAGGTTTGAATGTCCTTGAAGGCATCAAAGAGGTCGATCCGGATGCCATAGTCCTCATGGTCACCGCTTACGGGGATGTGGAAACCGCCGTAAAGGCGATAAAACTCGGCGCCTATGACTTCATTGAAAAACCGTTCAATATGGAGAAACTAAATATCACCATCAACAAGGCGATGGAGACCATCTCCCTGAGGAAAGAGATATCCCAATTAAAGGGCAAACTCTCTGAACAGTACGGCTTTGACAGTATCATCGGCCGTTCTCCTGAGATGATGAAGGTCTTTGAAATGATCAGAAAGGTTGCCCAGTCTGATGCCTCCACCGTTCTTATCCAGGGCGAAAGCGGAACCGGTAAGGATCTGGTGGCACGGGTGATACATTACCAGAGTAGCAGGGCACCCATGCCCTTTATGGAGATAAACTGCACGGCGGTGCCGGAAAGTCTCATCGAAAGTGAACTCTTCGGTTTCGAAAAGGGTGCTTTTACAGATGCAAAGACTCAGAAAAAGGGTCTCTTTGAACTTGCCGACGGGGGGAGTATTTTTCTTGATGAGATCGGGGATATGAAACTAAACACCCAGGCAAAACTCCTCAAGGTACTCGAAAGCAAGACATTCAAGAGGATCGGGGGGGTAAAGGACATAAATGTGGATGTAAGGATTATAGCCGCCACCAACAAAAACCTCCAGGAGGAGGTAAAGAAGGGCAATTTCAGGGAAGACCTCTTTTTCAGACTGAAGGTGATCCCCATCCATCTACCACCACTGAGGGAGAGGGAGGGGGACATAACACTTCTTGCCAACTATTTTATAACCGAATACAACAGGGAGTTCAGGAAAAATGTAAAGGGGCTCTCAAAGGATGCAGAGAGGCTCTTCAAGGAATACCCCTGGCCTGGAAATGTAAGGGAACTGAAGAACGTTATTGAGCGTGTGATGATACTCGAAAACACCGAGTACATCCGACCGGAGCACCTCCCCGCTGAACTCACCTCAAGAGAGGTTATCCACGAGATGAACATGGTCGACTTCGAGATAAAGATACCCCCCGGGGGTGTGGATATTGAAGAGGTTGAGAAGAAACTGATCGAATCCGCCCTCACCATGACAAAGGGTAACCAGACAAGGGCGGCAAAACTCTTAAACCTCTCCCGCGATGCCCTAAGGTACAGGATGCAGAAGTTCGGTCTCTTTGAGAAGTAATTACACATCCTGAGCGCCAAGTTCACATTATATGGATAGGTATGTCCCTGACAGATGATAATTTTAAAAAAGGTACATTTTTTGCTTATAGATTGTTAGAGAGATGAAGGTACTCGTTGTAGATGATGAACAACTGGTGAGGTGGTTCATGGAAAGAGCCCTACTAAAGAAGGGCTTTACGGTAAAATGCACCCACAGCGTGGATACCGCCCTTGAGATTCTCGGTGCTGAAGAGTTTGATGCAGTATTCACAGACCTGAAGATGCCAGAGGAAAATGGCGCAGTGCTGGTAAACAAATTGCGTGATTTCACTCACCCCCCTGTAACTGTGGTATGTTCGGCTTATATTACCGAGGAATTGGAAAAACAGTTCCGTGCAATGGGCGTGTTCACGCTAAAAAAGCCTTTCAAACTCAAAGAACTTGAGGAAACACTCAACGAGATAAACTCCCATCTGAAG
>CAYMML010000206.1:0-2756 GCA_964391515.1 uncultured Thermodesulfovibrio sp.
ATAGACGAAATAGACCAAACAGACGAGACAGACGAAATCGACCAGACAGACCAGACAGACGCAATCACTCCTGCCGTTTTCCCAACACCTCTTTTATCTTGGTGGCGAGGGTTTTGATGTTAAAGGGCTTGAGGACAAACCCCTTTACGCCTATTTCTCTGAGTTTTTCCTCATTGAACCTCTCACTGAAACCGGATGTAAGTATTATCGGCATACCAGGCCTTAAGGCAAGTATCTCTCTGGCAAGTAGATCACCGGGCTTTCCCGGCATCTCGGTATCGGAGATGACAAGGTCTATCTCGTCCCCTCTCTCCTTGAACACCTGAAGTGCCTTTTCACCATCAGGGGCAACTAACACCCTGTAGTTCAGTGTCTCAAGCACCTCTCTACAAAGTTCCCTCACCGTCTCCTCGTCCTCCGCAATTAGAACGGTCTCTCCTTCACCTGCCGGGAGTTCTTCAGTAACATCTTCCTCAGAGGTGATATCCTTTTCCTCAGAGGATGCCACAGGTATAAGAATGTCAAACCTCGTCCCCCTGCCAACCTCGGAGTAAACCTTTATATGCCCTGACCATCCCCTAACAATCCCATGCACAACAGAAAGCCCGAGCCCCGTACCCTTGCCTTCCTGTTTAGTGGTGAAAAAGGGGTCGAATATCCGGTCTATCACATCCCCGGGTATCCCCTCACCGGTGTCTTCAACGCTGAGCCGCACATAATCACCTGGTGGTATTTCACTTGACACAGCGTTTTCCTCACCGGATACCCGGTAAGGCTCAAGGGTTACCTTTAAAACCCCGGTATCCGCACCCTCCATTGCATGAAGGGCATTTACGGAGAGGTTCAGAATCACCTGATGGAACTCTGTGGGGTCACCCATAACATCCGGAACAGATGGGGATATATCCTGCTTGATCTCGATGTTAGCCGGAAAGGTCTCCCGGATCACCTTCAGAAACTCCTTGAGCACCGACTGGGGTGAAAATCTAACAAGTTCCTTCTCCCGCTTCCTGCTGAACGTGAGTATCTGCCTTACCATATCCTGTGCCCTCATGGCAGACTGCTTTATCTTCGTGATCTTATCGTGAGCAACAGGGTCATCCTGAAGCGCCTCAGAGAGTATCTCTGAATAGCCGACAATGGGTGTGAGGATGTTGTTAAAGTCGTGTGCAATCCCGCCGGCAAGGGTTCCAAGTGCCTCAAGCCTCTGCGCCTGCTCAAGCCTCCTCTGAGCCTTCTTTTCTTCTGTGATATCACGCTGTATGGATATGAAGTGGGTGATCTTTCCGGACTCATCCGTGATGGGGGAGACGGTAACATACACATCGTATAAACTTCCGTCCTTTTTCCTGTTTGTCATCTCACCAGCCCATGTCCTGCCAGACCGCACCGTCTCAATGATGCCCCTGTAAAAGTCCCTTTCGTGAACGCCGCTCTTCAGCAGCCGGGGACTTTCGCCAATCACCTCATCCGGGGAATACCCCGTTACCCTTGTAAATGCAGGGTTGACATACTGGATGATGCCGTCTGAGTCGGTTATAAACACCACCTCCTCCACCCCCTCCACCGCACGGGCAAGGAGAAATGCCCACTGCTTCGCCTCCATCCTCTCGGTTATGTCCACACATGTCACCCCCACACAGGTGAGTCCATCGGGCATCTTTATCGGATAAAGGGTGTCGTGATGATACCTCCGCTCTCCACCCACATCCAGCGTGTGAAAGAAACTCTGCTTTCCGCCTCTTACAAGAACAGCCTCAAGGGAATCCCTGTAGAGTTTCAGTGTTTCACCTGAAAACAGATCATCAATCTCCCGGCCTATCAGTTCCCAGCCGTACTGAAAACCCAGGTGCTTTACATTCTCGTTTGTTAATACCACCCTTCCTGCCCGATCCAACACGAAGATGTGATCAGTGGAGGATTCTATAAGTGCCTGGTAAACAGACTCTGTTTTTCTCAGGAGCAGTTCCGTCTGTTTTCTGATCCTCAAAAGGGTTTCCATGCGGAGTTTCAGTTCCGCCTTTCTGAAGGGCATGACTATAAAGTCATCGTAACCCATCTCTATCCACTTCTGAGGGATTTTCCGATCTTTAACCATCACAATAACGGGCAAAAAGGCATCCTCCACCGTCTTCTTGGTAAGCAACACCTTCCTGTGGATACTCTCCGGGAGAGAGGAGTCAATGAGTATGAGATCGGCATCACGCCCCATGAGTGAAACAGACTCTCCTTCCCCGGGCAGCAGACACTCAAACCCCAGTTCATTGATGTAATCGGAGATAAGTGCCCTGTTTGCACCACCTTTTACAAGGAGGAGTATTTTGTAAGGAGGGTTTTTCATATGTTTTGCGAAGAATTGCTGTCAACAAATGTGGGAATACCGGTGAGAACCCCCCTCATGTTTTCCATCTTTTCACCAACACTGACCCCACCTTCCCCAATGTTGAACCTCCTGAGTTCAGGCAGATAACCGCTGTGCCGCTTCTTTATACAACTTACCACTTTGATGATCTCCCCATTTACCTCTGCATACCTTAACATTATTATGATATCAGAGAGATAACTCGTCCCTAATTCGGTAATCTGTAGCACACCGGTAAGTTTTTCCACCTCATTCACCATTATCAGCGTCTTGCCCTTTCTGCGGACGAGGTTTACAAGGTTCTGAATGTGAGCCCTCAGGTTGCCAAACTCCCCCATAGAAAGTTCATACCCCCTCAAACTGTCAAGCACAACCAGTTCGCAACCACTCTCAA
>CAYMML010000207.1:0-2744 GCA_964391515.1 uncultured Thermodesulfovibrio sp.
CAACGAGATAGACGAAACAGACGCTCATGGATGAACACCACCTCAAACTCCTGAGAGAACTCACTAAAGAGCCCGGCATCTCCCAGCGGGAACTTGCCAGGCGGCTTGGCATAAGCCTGGGGAAGGTAAACTACCTCCTGAAGGCGCTCATAAACAAGGGGTATGTGAAGATTAAGCGTTTTAAAAATTCAAACAATAAACTTGCCTACATGTATATACTCACCCCAAGGGGCATCAGCCAGAAGTTGGAACTCACTTACAAATTTCTCAAGAGAAAGTCTGAAGAGTATGAGAGACTCAAACGGGAGATAGAGGAACTCAAAAACGACCTTGAGACTTGACGGGTGGAGTTCTGGTAAAATAAAAACTCTCTTAACTTGCGTTGTAATAAGAGATAGCATGGTTATAAAACTTAACCCAGATTGCGAAAGGGTATATTTGAAACCTTTGCTGTCAGTCACCCTGAGCTCTTCACATTCGTTCAGGGCAGGCTATGTGAAGTGTTTACTTACAAGAGATTCTTTGCTGATGCTCGGAATGACCACCGTTAAGCAATTCTACCTAAAACCTTACGCAATTTGTGATTAAAGAGTTCTACTGAAGGAGGTTAATTAGATGAAAGACTCTATAGAGGATATTGAACTTGTAAAGAAAAACCATGTGGTCTGGCACGATGGGTTTATTACCAGGGAAGACCGTAACCGGCTTAACGGGCATAAAAGTGGCCTTGTCTGGTTCACAGGGCTCTCTGCAAGCGGAAAGTCCACCATTGCACACCTGGTGGAAAAGGAACTGCACACGATGGGGGTCAGAACATATGTCCTTGATGGTGACAATGTCAGGCATGGGCTCAATGCAAACCTCGGATTCAGCCGTGAAGACCGGAAGGAGAACCTGAGGCGTATTGCTGAACTCTCCAGATTATTCGTAGATGCAGGTATACTGGTGCTTGCTGCCTTCATCTCTCCGTTTAAGTCAGACAGGGAATATATCAGGAACCGGTTTTCAAAGGACAACTATCTCGAGATATACGTTAAGTGTTCGGTAGAGGAGTGTGAGAGGAGAGACCCCAAGGGTAACTACCGAAAGGCAAGAGAGGGGATAATCAAAAACTACACCGGCATCTCCTCCCCCTATGAGGAGCCGGAAAACCCTGACCTTGTGCTTGATACCGAGCGTATAGATATCGGTACTGCCGCTAAAATGGTGCTTAATCTTTTAACGGAGAGGAAGTTCTTTACCCTTTGATTTATCTCTGTGTCCTCTGTGGTTGCGTTTAAGTTAACGCCTTAACACCAAACTATAAATTCAATAAATTCAAATTGTCCATCTTCCGAAAATACGACATACGTGGGGTGGCGCAAACCGAGTTGACCCCATCATTTTGTAAAAGCCTCGGTTCCGCCTTTGCTCAACTACTGCTTGAGAAAAATCCCCAGGCAACACACGTCTCCGTGGGGCGTGATGCCCGGATAAGTTCCGATGCGATATTTGAAGGCCTCACAGAAGGGCTCCTTGAAAGTGGAATATCAGTTTACAACCTTGGCATCTGCCCAACCCCACTTCAGTACTTTTCCCTGTATAAACTCCCCGTGCAGGGCGGCATCATGATTACCGGCAGCCATAACCCGCCTGAATATAACGGATTTAAATTGAGCATCGGAAGAGAAACTATATATGGCGAAGAGATACAGAAACTCAAACAACTCATTCAATCCCGGGGCAACACTATGCAACACAAAAATAGGGGTAAACTCATTGACTACGATATAATCAGTTCATACAAGGATCACATGCTGAAAGAGTTTTTTCACCTTCGTCCCGAAGCCCCACGTTTAAAGGTGGTGGTTGACTGTGGAAACGGCACGGCCGGTCTCGTTATTCCTTCCATATTAGAGGCACTCGGGTTTGAGACCCACTCTCTTTATGCAGAGCCTGACGGCAGATTCCCAAACCATCACCCCGACCCCACAGTGGTTGAAAACATGAATGACCTGAAAGAAAAAGTGCTTAAAGAGGGGGCAGATCTCGGTGTTGGTTACGACGGTGATGCAGACCGGATCGGTATCATTGGGCCAGATGGCAGTATCATCTGGGGCGACCAGATAATGATCATTCTTGGCAGAGAGATACTTAAAAGAAACCCTTCAGCCAAAATAATCGGGGATGTCAAGTGCTCCCAGACAATGTTTGATGCCATCAAGGAAGCAGGCGGGATACCCATAATGTGGAAGACCGGCCATTCCCTCATAAAGGCAAAGATGAGGGAAGAAGATGCCCCCCTTGCAGGAGAGTTTAGTGGACATATCTTTATCAAAGACCGTTACTTTGGCTTTGATGATGCCCTCTACACCACTTTACGCATTCTTGAGGTTATGGTAACGAGTAATAAATCCATCACAGACCTCCTATCAGACATTCCCAGCCTCTCCTTTACTCCTGAGATAAGGATTAAAACCCCGGATGATATTAAACACAAAGTGATTGAAAGGCTTGTAAATAATCTCAAAGATATGGCGGCCAGGGGCGGGATACCGTATCCCCTTCGAGAGATACAGACCATAGACGGGGCAAGGGTGGTCTTCGAGGGGGGATGGGCTTTGCTCAGGACGAGCAACACCGAACCGGTGGTTGTGATGCGGGTTGAGGCAACTTCTGAAGAAATGGTGGAGAAGTATAAGGATTTCATGGAGTCCCTCTACCGGCACACCATAACGGAACTGAAAACCAACAACTAAACTCCC
>CAYMML010000208.1:0-2739 GCA_964391515.1 uncultured Thermodesulfovibrio sp.
ACGCTCTCTATCGGGTTTCTTGCTACGACTGCGGTAAACTCAGGTGGTGCAAACGGGCTTTTTTACGGCAGTGCTCACCAGTTGACTGTTCAGATTATGGGGGCGGGTGTTGCTGCTTTATACTCTCTGGTTGTAAGTGTTATTATTCTAAAGGTTATTGATTGGACGGTTGGGCTCAGGATCGATGATGAAGCAGAGGTGAAGGGGCTTGACCTCACTGAACATGGGGAGGAAGGATACTTTCTTTGATTTAAGATTTAAGAATTTTGATTTATGATTAGAATTGTGAAGTTGGTTGGCAGAGTAAAGCACAATAGTGATTGATGAATTGGCTGTATCTGGTGAACACCTCATCAGATACAGCAATTTTTCACACAAGGAGAAATAATGAAAGTGCTAATCGTAAAGAACATCCCCATGGAGGGGCCTGGAACTATTGAGGAGTTCCTTAGGGCAGAAAAGATTCAGTACGAGATAAGGGACTTTTCCAGGGGAGAGGTTTTGCATTCCCCAGGAGACTTTACCCATCTGGTGGTTATGGGGGGGCCCATGGCTGTATATGAGATGGATAAATATACATACTTACGTGATGAGGCGGGTCTGATTGAAGGCTTTCTGAAAAATGAAAAACCGGTGCTCGGCGTATGCCTTGGAGCACAGATGGTTGCCCATGTCCTGGGTGCCAGGGTTTATCCTGGAAATACAAAGGAGATAGGCTGGTATATGGTTAAACTTACACCGGAGGGATTATCTGATCCAGCAACAAAGGCGCTTGAGGTGGACGGTACGGGAGAGGCAGAGGTGTTTCAGTGGCATGGGGATACCTTTGATATCCCTAAAGGATGCGTAAGACTTGCTTCCTCAGAGGCATTTCCAAACCAGGCGTTTGTCTTCAATGGAAATACCTATGCCTTACAGTTCCATATAGAGGTTACACCCTCTATAGTGGAGGAGTGGTTCAGTGGAGAGGATACTCAGAAGGAGATGGTAAGGCATACAGAGGAAATATACGAGTGGTACTCAAAAAGGGCAAGGGAGTTTTACAGGAGGTTTTTCAAAGACCAGTTCTAAAGTGCCCCGTTAAGAAATGTTGTCTTGACAAAAATAGACCCTTTCAGGTAGCCTAACGGCAATAGATTGCCGAATAAATTTTTTAAGGAGGTCTGGTTATGACACCAAAAGATGTACTAACATTTGCCCAGGAAAACGATGTGGTAATGGTGGACTTCAAGTTCATCGACTTCCCGGGTATCTGGCAGCACTTTTCAGTGCCCATTGATGAACTTTCGGAGGCCACATTTGAGGAGGGTGTGGGGTTTGACGGATCTTCCATCAGGGGCTGGCAGGCTATCAATGCTTCAGATATGATCCTGATTCCCGATCCCTCAACCGCCATACTTGATCCCTTCAGAAAGTATCCCACGCTGAGCCTGGTATGCAACATCTTCGATCCTATTACGAAGGAGCCCTATACAAGGGATCCCAGGTATATCGCGCAGAAGGCGGTACAGTATCTCAAGTCAACCGGAATAGGTGACACCGCCTATTTTGGCCCGGAGGCAGAGTTCTTTATTTTTGACGATGTCCGGTACGACCAGAATGCACACAGCGGTTACTATTTCGTTGACTCCGTGGAGGGTATCTGGAACTCAGGAAGGGAAGAGAATCCCAACCTTGGTTATAAACCGCGCCACAAAGAGGGTTACTTCCCCGTTCCACCCACAGACAGCCTCGAGGACATGAGGGTAGAGATGGTCCAGTTGATGAAGAAAAGCGGTATCCATATTGAGGCTCAGCATCATGAGGTTGCCACCGGCGGGCAGGGTGAGATTGATATGAGATATGCACCGCTTGTGGAGCAGGCTGACAAACTGATGCTCTTTAAATACATTATCAAGAATGTTGCGAGGGCTCACGGAAAGACCGTTACCTTTATGCCAAAGCCCATATTTGGCGACAACGGGTCAGGAATGCATACCCATCAGAGTATCTGGAAGGGTGGTGAGCCGCTCTTTGCAGGAAACGAGTATGCCGGACTGAGTGAGATTGCACTTCACTATATCGGCGGAATCCTGAAGCATGCAAGGGCACTTGCCGCACTTACGAACCCAACAACCAACTCCTACAAGAGGTTGGTTCCAGGCTTTGAGGCCCCGGTGAATCTGGCATACTCAGCAAGGAACCGCTCCGCCTCGGTACGTATTCCTATGTATTCACCTTCACCCAAGGCAAAGAGGATAGAGGTGAGGTTCCCTGACCCGTCATGTAACCCATATCTTGCCTTTGCAGCCATGCTGATGGCCGGTCTTGACGGAATTGAGAACAAGATCGATCCGGGTGAGCCGATGGACAAGGATCTTTACGAACTTCCACCTGAGGAACTTGCCCAGATCCCTCAGATTTGTGGTAGCCTGGATGAGGCACTTGATGCCCTTGAAAAGGATCATGAGTTCCTCCTTAAGGGGAATGTCTTTACAGAGGATGCCCTCGAGACATGGATTGCCTACAAGAGGGAAAACGAGGTTGATGCCCTGAGGCTGAGACCGCATCCATACGAGTTCTTCATGTACTACGACATTTAAGACCAGAAGGGCTGTGGCATACAGTATGCCACAGCCCTTTATCAAACCTTTCACTCTTTCAGCCTTCCGCTCTTCAGTACTGTTAAAACCACAGAGGACACAGAGAACGCAGAGTTTTTAATTCCTAAATCACAAATCTTAAATCCTAAATCTGAGA
>CAYMML010000209.1:0-2721 GCA_964391515.1 uncultured Thermodesulfovibrio sp.
ATAGAGCCTTTCAATATCATTTTCTCCTCAAGGTTTTCAAACCTGGTTATCAGTTCCATTTCAGGAAGGGAGTTCAGGAAAGACCTGCCGTAGCGTCTTTTGAGCACCCTGCTGTCAAGAATGGCGATAATCCCGTGGTCTGTTTTCCGTCTTATCAGTCTCCCCACCCCCTGTTTGAGGATTATGGCCGCCTGAGGAACCTGGTATGAATAAAACGGATCATACCCCCGTGTCTTCAGATACTCCATCCTTGCCTCTGTTACCGGTTCAGTGGGTACGGAAAAGGGGAGTTTTGTGATAATCACCGCATTTAACAGGTCTCCCGGCAGATCAATTCCCTGCCAGAAGGTGTAGGTGCCAAAGAGTGCCGCCTTCTCGGATGCCTTGAATGCCTCAAGCAATGAGTAGTTGTCCATATCTCCCTGTCCGAATATGGGGTGTCCCATATCGGATATCCCCTCAAGAACCTGGTTCATCATTGCATAACTCGTAAATAGTACAAGCGTCTTGCCATCAACCAACCGCAGAAGCCTTTCAATCTCAGAGGTGAGAGAACTGGAAAACTCCTTATTCTCAGGCGTGGGGATATCCTGAGGTATGTAGAGTATAGCCTGCTCTTTATAGGAAAAAGGAGATTTCAGTATTAGTTCGTTGCACTCATCAAGCCCGATCCTTTCACGCATGTATTTTAGAGAGCCCCCCACTGACAGGGTTGCAGAGGTGAGCACAACCGGATTTATAAAGTCAAAGAGTTCCGCCCTCAGTTGCATGCCCACATCAAGGGGTGTGGCAACAAGCCTGACCCGCCTGCCCTCACTTTCAGCCCAATAGACGGTGTCTGTAAGTGTCTGGTCGTTTATTGCCTGAAGTGTCTCTTTGTATGAGTTTATCCTCTCAAGGGCTGTCCGGATGTCCTTTTTTTCCTCACTATCAGCGGACGCCTCGTAAATGGTGTGGAGTTCATCATGGAGTTGATCCAGATGCTCCGAGAGGAGGTCAAGGAAGATGCCGGGCTTGGAAAGCCTCATTGAGTTTTCCCCGGAAAGAAACTCCCTTACAGAGTTAAAGTACCTCTCCCCCTGGAGCCTTAAACGGTCAACAATGACGGAGATTTCCCTGGACTGTTCGGGTGAAAGCCAGTGGAGCCTTGAAAGGAGCCCTTTTCCACGGCTTGAGATGATGTTGTCAAGGTAGTAGTGGAGACGTGTGTTTGAGACCTCATAGCCGAGATAATCTGATGCCACCCTCTCCACCTCGTGAGCCTCGTCCAGCACCGCTGCTTCAAAGGGTGCAAGGACATTCCAGCCCGATGCCATGTTTGCAAAAAAGAGGTGGTGGTTTGCGATTATAAGGTGTGCCCTCCGTTCCTCCTTCTTAGCCTCCTGGTAATGACAGATGCTGTAAAACCTGCAGTCTTTCCCGTGGCAGTTGTCTGGCTCACGGGAGACCTTTCTCCAGAGTCCAGGTGGCGGGTTAATTTCCATGAGTAGCCCCGTTTCGGTCTCTTCAGACCAGCGGAACAGTTCAGACAGTCCGAAATCATCTGCGGGTTCAAAGAGACCATGTCTTTTAGAGAGTTCGAGCCTCCTCAAACAGAGGTAGTTCTCACTTCCCAGGGCTATCACATACCGGATGTCCGGAAATAAACTATCTGCAAGAAGGGGGATGTCCTTTTCTATCAGTTGTCTCTGAAGTGCCTTTGTATATGTAGAGACCACCGCCCTTTCGATAACCTCATCCTTCAGCGCCTCCATAAGGGGAACGAGATAGGCCATGCTTTTACCCACGCCGGTACCTGCTTCTACTATGAGATGCCTGCCGGTGGTGATTGAGTCATAGACCGCCCCTGCCATCTCTGCCTGTTCCCATCTTGCCTCATACCCGTTGATGATAACAGAGAGTTCGCCTCCGGGAGAAAAGTAACGGTCTTTGATACTGTTGTTCATTGGTTATCCTGCCTGTCTCTTTCTGGTGTGATGTCGATAATGTCAACCCTTTTCAAGAGGTAATCCTTTATATGTCCCCTGAAGAACCCTCTTGTAGCCGGGATCAAAAGGAGAAACCCCAGGGTGTCTGTAAAAAATCCAGGTGTTAGCAGCAGTGCTCCGGATACGAGCAGCATGGCACCATCAATCAGTTCATCCCCCGGGAATATGCCCATTCCAAGTTGTGTCTGTATCCTCTGCATAACCCCAAGCCCCTCCCTCTTCACAAGATATGCACCCGTAATGGCGGTGATGATCACGATCATCACCGTGTTCATCACACCTATAAAAGAGCCGACCTTAATCAGAAGGGCTATCTCAAGTACCGGCACAGCGGCAAACAGTATGAGTAATCTGAAAAACATGTTCTGTCCTTTCTATAACCCCGGGAAAAACATTCCGGTTTTTCGTTTATACATCATGTATTGTTTACCAAGTTTGTTCGTCAGAAATCTCTCCTCATCCCTCGCCTTTATGCCGGCGGAGATGAACTGGATGAGTATGCCGATTCCAATTCCTGAAAGCGGTAGGAGGAGAAATACACCCCAGAGCATCATCATCTGAAAAAGGTAGATGGGATGTCTTACATACCGGTAGGGTCCTGTGGTAACAAGCACCGTTTCACCCTCAGGGTCTATCCCGATCTTCCAGGAACTCCCCATCTCATGGTAGCACCAGAGTGTCCCTATATACCCGAGCACAATCAGGGTGCTTCCGTAAAAAACAGGCGGTGGTG
>CAYMML010000210.1:0-2701 GCA_964391515.1 uncultured Thermodesulfovibrio sp.
ATTTAGAATTTGTTTAGGATTTAGTGTTTAGGATTTAGAATTTGATCTGTGTAGATCGATCTTTTTCCGTGTTTTTCTGTGTGCTATTATTTTAGGATTTAGAATTTGATCCGTGCAGATCGGTTTTTTAACTCAGTTACCGGTAATTATTGACTTTTTTTCATTTTCTGCTATAATGAAACTATAGGGGAGCAAGGCGGAAGGGAGGTTGCCCATGAGGGCTCTGCTAATTCAGGTGTTGCTGGTGTTGTTCTTTCCGGCGGTTGCCCTTGCCACTCAGGAGCACGGCGGTTCTGAGGGGCTTGTAGCACATGAGTTGGGGCACATCTTCTTTATCTTTTCCATGACCTACCTTTACCTTAAAATACGGTCTTCCCGAACCGGATCAAAGGGAATTCGGTGGATCGGCAGATCAGCGGTTGTGTTTGTCTTCTGGAACATCGTCACATTTGTCACCCACATAGTGCGGGAGATGATCCCGTCAGATGCCTTCAGGGGTGATGCCATCCACATAACCGGTGCCCCCTCTGTCATCTGGTACATAGGGAGCCTCTCGGAACACCTGTTTCTGGTTGCCGCCATACTCCTGTTTCTTGCAGGGGCAAATGCGGTGGGCAGTGAGATGCTTGAAAGGACTAAACGGTGAACCTTCCACTCAACATACACTGGTATCTCGATGTGGGAGCCGCCACGCTGGTTATCGTCATGACCGGCTACGGGCTTTTGAGGGTGTTCCGGCTCCTTTCAGAGACGGGTGGTAACCTGCTCATGAGGTATATCTTCTTTCAGACCGCCGCCCTCTTTGTGTTTGCCTCTGGAAGGGCGGTGGGGCATATACTGAAGAGGGTATTTCTATATACCGGTCATGAAGAGATGTGGGCTTTACTTTCGCCCTATAGCGGCGGCATAAACACCCTCACATTCGTTGCCTTTTCCATAATAGCGCTCCTTTATTCGGACATTGAGCGTGCGGAGACCGAGATAGGCAGGCTATCTGAGGAAAAAAGGACTATAAAGTCCCTCCTTGACTACAAACAGACCATCCTTGACTCCATGGTCTTCCCAGCCATGGTCATCTCCACCGACTACCGGGTGATAGATGTAAACAAACCCTTCCTTGAACTCTTCGGCAAAGACCGGGAGGAGATAATCGGGAGATTCTGCTACGAGATATCCCACGATAGCCCTGAAATGTGCGATTCAGAAGACCACCCGTGCCCGATGAAGTACATCCTTGCGGGTAAATACCCGGTAACGATGATTCACCATCACAGGGGGAGTGAGGGTGAGCGGGTGGTGGAGATTGCGGCATCTGCCGTCACCGGTGGCAATGGCGAGGTGACCGCCATGATAGAGGTGCTCCGTGACATCACAGAGGAGTTGAGGCGTGATGAGGAGAGGGAACTCATGCGGAGCCGGCTGCAGGAACTCCAGAAGACGGAGTCACTTCGCACACTCGTTGGGGGGATAGCCCATGAGTTCAACAACATGCTCGTGGGGATACAGGGAAATGCGGAGATACTCCTTATCAAGGCTGGGGAGTTGAAGGAGGAGGAGAAGAGACGGCTTAGAAAGATCATGGATTCCTCACAGAAGATGGCAGACCTGATAAGAAAGATGATGGTGTATGAGCAGGCAACCTCGTTTGAGAAGTCTCCCCTGGAGATGAACGATGTCATCAAAGACGGGATGGGGCTTGCCACAAAGGGGTTTCCGCCGGAGATAGAAGTTCTCACCGCACTTTCAGACGAGCCCCTCCCCATCGTGGGTGACAGGTCGTCACTCTTTCAGGTGGTGATAAACCTCCTTACGAACGCCCGTGACGCCATGCCGAATGGTGGTATGGTGAGGGTTCAGTCGGAACGGAAGAGGGTGGATGGGAAGGATTATGCGGTTTTGATAGTTTCTGATACCGGTGAGGGGATCGAAAAGGAACTCCTGAGCAGGATTTTTGACCCCTTTTTCACCACAAAGGATGTGGGCAAGGGAACCGGAATGGGGCTTTCTGTAACAAAGGGCATTGTGGAGGCACACGGAGGGTTTATAGATGTGAGTTCCCTGAAAGGAGAGGGTGCCACCTTCAGTGTCTATATACCCATTCATTCTGCACCGGCAGAAGGGGTTACAGAGGAAAGAAAATCCCCCTCTTTAAAAAGGGGCAGGAAGGTGCTTATTGCCGAAGACGACAGGACTGTGAGGGAGATATTGAGTGAGATGGTCTCTGAGGCGGGTTTCATCCCGGTTGTTGCCGGTGACGGCAGGGAGGCGGTTAAAAGGTTTGAAGAAGAAGGTGATGAGATCGCCGCTGTCTTTACCGATATAATCATGCCGGAGATGACCGGATACGAACTCCTTAAGGTGATCAGGAAGACAGATGAGGATATACCCGTGATAGCCATCTCAGGCCACGCCGGGAGTTTGAGGCGGGAGGATCTCCTGAAGGAGGGGTTTCAGGACTTCATAGAAAAGCCCTTCACAATGGAGAGGCTGAAGGAGGCGCTTGACCTTGACTTCACTTAGGCCTGGCCTGGAATCCAAAATAGCACACAGATAAACGCAGAAAAAAACCAAGTTACGCAAATCAAAAAATAATAGCACACAGAAAAACACGGAAAAAGATCGATCTGCACGGATTGATTTCTGTGTCTCAACTTTAAACAAAAACCACAGAGAACACAGAGTTTTCAGAGGTTATCTCTGT
>CAYMML010000211.1:0-2679 GCA_964391515.1 uncultured Thermodesulfovibrio sp.
CGCCTCCTGTGTGAAACACTATGATCTTGAGAATGCTGAACTTATCGAAAACGCTCAGGTCAAGCCCGGGACTTTCCTTGCCGAGATGCTCCTTGAGAGGGACTGCCTCAACTTCTGAAATGCATATCCCATCAAGGGATTTACTCTCTGATTGTGTAGAAGGATGGGGAGATATTGGGGCTTTGTCTTTTCCCATTGTCTCCCCTTTCAACGGTTTTTAAGAAGGATGTCTGACTATTGCAGTATTAAATTCAGGGCATAAAAATGTGATATAACGCCCATTACAACCGGTTATGACCGAAATTGTTTTCATATTCTTCTCTTCCCTCATCATTGCCCTTTCCGGGGCGATGATGCCTGGGCCGTTGCTTACTGTGACGATCAGTGAGAGCACCATAAGGGGTGCCAAGGCAGGCCCTCTGCTCATTATCGGGCACGGGATACTTGAGACAATACTTGTTATACTTCTCCTTCTGGGTCTTGCGCCGCTTTTTCAGATGAAGACATTCTTTGTTATAGTTGCAATCACCGGTGCTGGAGTTCTTGGCTGGATGTCTTATGGGATGTTTCGTTCTCTGCCTGAACTGACTTTGGATTTAAGCCCTTCCAAAAGTAGTGGCAAGAGGATCCTTTTTTCAGGAATACTTATGAGTCTTGCCAACCCTTACTGGTTTATATGGTGGGCAACTATCGGGATGGCCTATCTCGTCCAGTCGAGCAAAACGGGTGTAATGGGAGTGGGTGCCTTTCTTTCAGGGCATGTGTCTGGAGATTTCCTCTGGTATGCTGCTGTTTCATTTACCGTAAGCCGTGGTAAGGGGATTCTGACCGATAGGCTATACAGGGGTGTGATTGGTTTCTGTGCAGGGCTGCTTGTGGTCTTTGCGGTATATTTCCTGTATGCCGGTATAAAAACGATCGTTAATACATAATGAAAGGGGAGTATGGAGAATGGATGTTTTGTCACGTTTTGTAGGAAACGACAAATTCGCAACTCATAACGGGATATCGGTGTTTGATGTAAAAGACGGTTATGCAAAGGGGGAGATGAAGATAGAGCCGTATCACTTAAACAGTGCCGGTACAGTACACGGAGGGGCTATATTTGCACTGGCGGATGCGGTCTTTTCAGCAGCCTCTAACTCCCATGGCACACTTGCCATGGCGATAAATGCCTGTATCTCCTATTTCAGGGCGGTCAGGGAAGGAGTGCTCACCGCTGAGGCAGAAGAGGTATCGGTAAATCCGAAACTCGGTACCTATCTTATAACAATAAAAGACCAGGATGGTAAGGTGATCGCCCAGTTTCAGGGGACAGTTTACAGAAAAAAGACACCCCTTGAAGAGGTGATTTAATCCATTTCATTGATTCTTCCCTGTAATATCTGAACTTTTTTATCCCCCCTGCTTTTCAGATATCATTGTTCATGCAGATGGGCATTTTGTTTGTCGGTGTGTGGTCTTTGATAAATAATTTTACTGACCGTGCAATCCTGCTTTTGTATGTATCTTTATATCTGCACATTTTTTGCAGATGGATACCGTAGGGTGCGGCATTGCTGCCGTACCTCATGGGTGCATCTATTTCAACTTTACCTCTAAATTTGGTTGCGTTAATAGTTGTTTCTGACAAAATATAAGAATTGGGGTAATAGCCAGAGGGTTAATACAAATCCCTTTTATAGAGATGATGAGGAGTAACGGTTAAACAAACATTGTGTTAAAATAATGACATGAATACAGAAAAGGCTATATCAGAGATCAGGGCATTTTTAGAAGACAGACCGGAAGTGTTGCTTGCCTTCATATTCGGTTCCTTCCTTGAAGGAAGGCTTACGGAAGATAGCGATGTAGATATAGCGATACTTTTTAATGAAAGACCCGACTTTGATATTTATTCTGAGATAACAGACGGGATTTCTCGGATTACTAAACTTAAAACAGACATTGTAATACTGAATAATTCATCTCCGATAATCAGGATGCAGGTCCTGAAAAAGGGCAGGGTGCTCAAAAAGGTAAGTGAGCGGGTTTATAATGACTTCTTTGTGCGGACGGTCAAGGAATATGATGATCTTAAGAGGATCAGAAAGGAGCAGGAGGAAAAAATACTGAGGGGGAGGTTATATGCCTGATAAGGATATAGTGCTTGCAAAGGTGGGCAATATCCAGAGATGCCTCAGACGGATTAATGATGTAACAGGAGGAGACCCTGATAGACTTGAAGAGATTGATACACAGGATATCTTTGTACTTAATCTTCAGCGGGCAATAGAGGCAACGATTGATATTGCCGCTCATATAATTGCCTCCGAGGGGCTTGGGCTTGCCTCAACCATAAAGGAAAACTTCAAGATACTCCATGAGGCAGGGATAATTGATCATGGCCTTATGAAAAAAATGCAGGCAATGGTAGGGTTCAGAAACATTGCCGTTCACGATTATACCTCCATTGATCTGGAGATACTAAAATCAATCCTCAAAAACAATCTCAAAGACCTTGAGGAGTTTTATACCTTTATCCTTAAAAGGTATAAGATTGTCTGAAAAGAATATTTCAATACATATCAATATGCTCTACCTGTTAACGGAGATTTTGAATGCTTAGTCTTTTATAGAAAAAGTTAGTTCTTATAATTAAACTAAATGCTTGACTACCTTACAAACCATTTACTTCCT
>CAYMML010000212.1:0-2679 GCA_964391515.1 uncultured Thermodesulfovibrio sp.
AACGCCGGCCTGTCACGCCGGAGGTCGCGGGTTCGAGTCCCGTCCACCCCGCCATAACCCACCCTTACTTTTCCACTATCCATCATAGGCAGGTCTTTTGAGACACGGAAAAATCTTGCAAAATGAACAGAGTTACAAAAAAATTAAAACAGGCTTATGAAGGCACCGATAAGGAGATTCTCGATACCCCGCAGTTTACATTAAACTACACCCATGAGTTGTGATTGTGTCCAGATGATGGAACCCCAGGGAAAGAATGTTTGGTATCTCATACCCCTCACAAAAGGTTTGTAAAGAAAATAGGTATTTTTTATGAATGATTTTTAACTGATATCTACATCAGCAAAACCAACTACTCCGGGAGAAAAGGGCATGCAGCGCTCAGGATAAATCCTGATTTTTGCAACACAAGCAGTAACCAGAATTGGCCGCCGGTGGTATTATTATCGCCAAAGTCCTATTCAAGCCCATACTCTTTTATTTTGTTAAGCAGAGTCTTGTAACTTACCTTTAAGATCTCGGCGGCACGGGTCTTGTTCCACCGTGTCTCTTCAAGCACCTTTTTGATGAGCCTTGTTTCGGCAGTCCTTTGAGCCTCCCTCGCCACATCCTCAAGGCTTCCCTCAACCTCTTCTGCTGAAGTTGAGGCCTCAGTGCTTACAGGTACAAGCACAATATGTTCTTTTCTAATCCTGTCACCGTCGGCAAGAATCATTGCCCGCTCAATAGTGTTTTCCAGTTCTCTTACGTTCCCTTTCCACTCGTATTCAACCAACATATTAAGTGCATTATCGTCAATTCCCGCCACCTGCTTTCCCATCTCAGAGGAAAATCTCTTAATAAAGTAATCTACCAGAAGCGGTATATCCTCCGGTCTTTTTCTCAGTGGTGGTATTTCAACGGGAAACACATTCAACCTGTAATAAAGGTCTTCCCTGAACCGCCCTTCCCTCACCTCCTCGGCAAGGTCTTTGTTAGAGGCGGCTATCACCCTCACGTCAACCTGTACCGGTCTTGTCCCCCCTACCCTCTCAACCTGCTGATCCTGGAGCACACGGAGGAGTTTTGCCTGAAGCGAAAGTTCAAGTTCACACACCTCATCCAGGAAAATCGTCCCCTCGTTTGCCAGTTCAAACTTTCCCAGTTTCAGTGCTGTTGCACCAGTAAACGCCCCTTTTTCATGTCCGAAAAGTTCAGATTCAAGGAGTTCTCGAGGTATTGCAGCACAGTTTATGGGCACAAAAAGCCCCTCTTTCCTCGGACTTAGTTGATGTATTGCCATTGCAAATAGTTCCTTACCGGTGCCGCTTTCACCAAGGAGCAAAACGGTGCTCTTTGTTGGTGCCACCTTCTGTATCTTTTCAATCACATCCTTTATAGCACGACTCTTTCCTATAATCTCAGGGCCTCCCTTTGAGCGACCCAGTTCCTCACGAAGCAGTATATTTTCCCGTTCAAGTTTCCTTCTATCAAGCGCCTTTCTCACCTTCAAGAGCAGATGGTCAATATCAAAGGGTTTGGTTATAAAATCCTCAGCACCCCTTTTCATCGCCTCCACAGCCACCTCTATCGTCCCGTAGGCGGTCATTATAATAACGGGCATAAATGGATCAACCGCCTTTATCTCACCAAGCAAGGCCATTCCGTCTATTCCGGGGAGTTTGAGATCAGTAATCACAAGGTCGTAAGACTGTTTTTTTAACAGTTCCAGGGCATCCTCGCCCCTGAAGGCGGTATCGGAGTCATACCCTTCAGAGTGAAGTGTACTCTTCAACATCTCTGCCATGGACTTTTTATCTTCCACCACCAGTATGCTGGGCATCTCAGAGCCTTGCCTCCTTCAGTGCATCTTTGCACGGGCACTGCCTTTTTGTTGACATCCTTATAATCACTTCAACGAGAATCCTCTTTAACCTTTCCGTAGAATCCTTCATCGTCTCAACAACCTCGGTTGTGGTGAGTTTTTTGCCAGTAAGGCCGGCGGCAGGGTTTGTAACAATGGAAACAGATAGATAACACATCTCCCTCTCCCTTGAAAGTACCGCCTCTGGCATACCGGTCATTCCAACAACGGTTCCACCTATCGTCTTGAAGAAGGCGATTTCTGAGGCGGTCTCAAGCCTTGGCCCATTTGTGCAGACATACACACCTCCATCGTGGCATTTCTCTCCTACGGCCTCTGCTCCTTTCATGAATGTTTCCCTCATCTCCGGACAATAGGGGTGAGTAAAATCCACATGTACCACATCAGGGCCATCAAAAAAGGTTGACGGCCGTCCGTTTGTGAAGTCAAGCACCTGATCAGGTATCACCAGGTCACCAGGAGATAGTTCTTCACTTATACCACCAACGGCGTTAACCGCAATGATTCGTTCCACACCGAGTTCTGAAAACCCCCAGATGTTTGCCCTGTAATTAAGTCTGTGAGGGGGGATGTCGTGCCCCGCCCCATGACGGGCAAGAAACACCACCTCTTTACCTGAAAGACTCCCGATAACATAACCGTCCGAAGGTTCACCATAGGGCGTTTTCAATACCACCCTTTCCTTCTCCTCAAAACCCGGGAGATTATATAACCCGCTTCCACCGATTATCCCGATCATATTCTTCCCCTTTATTACTAATATCTACATTTATAATGCCAACGACCCTGACGAAGCAGGGCAGGTAGAACTCAGG
>CAYMML010000213.1:0-2652 GCA_964391515.1 uncultured Thermodesulfovibrio sp.
TCCTTGTTCCTGCCCTTTCAGGGCTCAACTATGCGCTTTCCCTTGAGAAGTCTATTGAGATCTCACGCCTTATTGAGAGCAACATAACCGCTCTTCTTACGGAACCGCCAAGATATACCGCTTCTGAGGAGGAAAGGAGAGGCATTCAGGAGATAAAAAAGGAAATAAATTCGCTAAGTATGCTTCATAAAAAGAGTATCACCATCACTCAGGAAAAAGGAAACCCCGTAAAAGTGCTTAATGCCCGTTCCGTAGAGTATAACCTTACAGTGCTTGGAAGTGCCGGCTGGGAGAGGAGAGGCTGGCTGCCCTTTTTGTTGAATCCCGATCTGCTCTGGTTTTCTGTTGTAAATACCGTAAACTCCACACTCATCCTGCCGGGTGTTGAAGAGGCCCTCTGAGACAATATGACCGATCTGTGCCTGATCTCTTTTCTATTTGTCGGTGCAGGGATAATGCCCTTTCTGGCAAGGAGGATCAGGGTGCCATCGGCAACCCTTGAGATCGTGCTTGGTTTCATAGTTTTTAATTTCATCTTTGCCGGACTTCCCCAATGGTTTGGTTTTCTCAAGGAACTTGGGCTTATCTATCTTATGTTTATTGCAGGGATGGAACTTGAGTTTACGCACCTGAGAGAAAAAAGAAAACTCTGTGTTTATCTTTTAATAGCAGGAGGCGCCTTTATTTTAAATCCAATTATTGCATCAATTTCAGGTCTTCCCTTTTTTGCAGGTGTGGCAGGGGCGGTTATGTCTGCAGGGATAGTGATACCAATTCTCAAAGAGATGGATCTGCTATCCTCAGAGTTTGGCAGAGATGCTGTTGTTATAACCATTACAGGAGAGATTTTGTCCATTGCAGTCCTCACGATGCTTGATATTTATCACCAGAGTGGGCTAACGGCAGGGGCAATCCTTGCGGTTCTCAAACTTTCGGGTATGCTGGTGGTGTCTTTTCTGTTTTTGAAGTTGCTTTACTACTTCTCATGGCTTTACTCAGAGAAGGTGGAAAGTGTGATGGAAAGCGAAGACCCCGTGGAAGAGGGGTTAAGGGCGATAGTGGCAATAGCATTTTCAGGGGCGATGGTTGCCTACCTCAGCGGCATTGAGCCGATACTGGGCTCTTTTATTACAGGTGGCATATTCAGTTATGTATATAAGAGTAAGGGGGTATTTCACGAGAAGATAAACGGGCTTGGGTTCGGGTTCTTTATCCCACTGTTCTTTATAGGGGTGGGATCTGAACTCCGGCCTTCAATGTTTTTATCACCCCATATACTTAAGAATGCAGTACTTTTCTTTACACTTCCACTTATCGGGCATCTGCCTGTGTTATTGCTTACGCTCCGAAAGAAAGGTTCGTTAAAAAGCAACCTGCTCGTCTTACTACTTTCTTCAGCGCCCCTTACCATGATGGTAGTTGCCGGTGATCTTGGTGTGAGGATTGGTTTTTTAGATGAAACTGTAAAGGCGTCGGTGGTGATCGGTGCAATCGTGGGAAGCCTTTTATACCCCTTTCTTTTCAGGTTGATCTATCAAAAATACCATACCGAACTCTTGAACGGCTCGGTAGAAAGGGTTTACTGATTTTTTAGAAGGTTGAGTATCCTTGATGCCTCCTTCCCCATGGGGGTGTCGGCACCGATGCTGATTGCCTTCTTGAGCGCCCTTTCTGCAAGTTCTTTGTCGCCGGATGCACCGCTTACAAACCCGAGGCTTAGCCATGCCCTCTGGTGGTCAGGAGAGAGAGATGTTGCCTTTTTGAGGTACTTGATACCTTCCTGTGAGTTATGTGTATAGTGAAGGGCAAGACCAAGATCGGTCAGGGTCTCCACATCATCACTCTTTATCTTGAGTATTCTTTTATATATCTCAATTGCCTCATTATAACGATTGCTTTCAAAGTATAATGAGCCAAGTCTGAAAAGGATATCCCTGTTTTCAGGAGACTGCTCTAATGCCGCCTTCAACTGCCGCTCCTTCATATCTGTCTGAAGGAGGTTTTGGGGGATCTGTAGGGGAGGGGTTTCGTTGGGTTTGTTTATATCCTCCTTGCCTTTGAGGTTTAAAAATATAACAAGTCCTATTACTGCAATGGTTATTCCAAGGATAAACATCTTTGTTCTCTCTGTCATAGACTTACCTCCTAAAATATAGACCTAACCCTTCCGGTTTTCCTGTCAAATATTATCGTATCAACCACACGATGCCCTTTTATTATGTTGATTTTTAGAAATCTGTTTTTCTTTTCCACAATCCAGAAGTTGTAACCTCTGGGATGGTAATAGTGAAAAAGCGCCTTTTTTGCCTCTTCAAGGCTCATCAGCCTCTCACCCTTCATGCCGTAGCGTGATGCCATAGGGCAGAAGTCACCATATGGGGTAACCTCCTTCCCTCCATGCCAGGCAAATGAGGTGGATGTTAGTCCTAAAAACAGTAAAAATATGAGCAGTGCTATCGTTTCAAGTCTTCTTCTCATGAATATTTTATACCACAAAAAGATGAATAAATTATGAAGAAGATAGTGCACTTTTGGTGTTAATAGAAGGGCTGACACCTCAAATGACCAATACACCAATACACCAATACACCAATATACAAATATACAAATACACCAACCTAACTGCAACTATTTGCATGCACGGGCTTTCAA
>CAYMML010000214.1:0-2629 GCA_964391515.1 uncultured Thermodesulfovibrio sp.
CTTCGTAAGTGCAAGTAAGGGAGTGTTTAACGGACATGTCTCACACCGCGGTTTTGGACGGCAGTGTTCCTTACCAACCCGTACAAAAAGGGCGTGGTATTCGTTGAAGAGTTTAACATCTTCAGGAAGTGCCTTATGAAAGAGCGCCTGACACTCTGAATACCCCGCCGTTTCATCAATAAGGCCGTGCCTGTGAAGTACCCTCTTTGTGTATGCATCTATCACGAACACAGGTTTATCAAGGGCATAGAGGAGAATGCTGTCTGCCGTCTCAGGGCCGATACCGTTTACTTCAAGTAGTTCCGCCCGTAAACTATCCATATCACACCCCTTCATCTTTTCAGCGTCACCATCGTGTTTTTCCACGAAGTATCTGATGAAGGACTTCAGCCGTCCTGCCTTGATGTTGAAGTAACCAGCCGGTCTGATAAGCCCGGCGAGTCTCTTTTTGCTGATTTTATAAAGGGAGTATGGATCGAGCACTCCTTCTTCTTTGAGGTTACTGATAGCCCTTTCCACATTTGACCAGTTGGTGTTTTGTGTCAGAATGGCACCCACCATCACCTCAAAAGGCCCGTCACCGGGCCACCAGTGCTGGGGGCCGTAGGCAGCAAAGAGGAGGTCATAAAGGATTTTCAGTTTATCTGCTTTAAAGACCACCTATGATCTTTTCCCTCAGGGCATCCACCTTCTCTACGAGCCCTTCTGCAAGTCCAAGTGAGTCAAAGGCATCCTCTTTATCCACCAGTTCAAGGTCTCCGTAATCCACATCAGTCCTGCGTGCCAGAAGCAACTCAAAATGTTTTATGAACTCCTTTGGCAAAAGGTTTGTTCTTACAAACTTCAAACCCAACATGGTGATCACCCCTTTGTGAGAAGAGGGGTCGACACCTTCAAGGATCAGGAGAGATCGCCCTGCGTTCAGTGCAGCATAGTAACTCCTGTTTACGGATGTCTCATATCTGCCTTCATTAAAGGTTGCCCTTGCATCCTCAAGAAACTTACGAGCCTTCTCTATCCTTATCCGGCTCAAAGTCTTTTTGTCTTCCTTTGAAAGCGTCATATCCTTACCCCCTCCCTGGTGATGTTCTGATAAAATGGCGTGTTCAACTTCCTTTCATTTTCAAAGACACTTACATCTCTTACAATTGGTGAAAAAGGCACACCCGTTTTTAACTCCTCTTCTGTAAATAAATCAATTATTTTATGCTGTAACTCAGTATCCTTACCCTTTACAATTACAAGCACATCCAGGTCAGACCATGCATCGTGATCCCCCCTTACCCTTGAGCCGAAGGCATAGACCGCAATTAGTCTGTCCGGAAACAGCGCCTTCAACCTGAGTGTAACGCGCTCCAGAGCCTCTCTTTCGTAAAAAAGCATACACTTAAATTGTACCCTAAAGTTTCAGATCATTGCAGCGGTCTCTACCTCTCTGAAATACTCCTCCATGGCCAGCCGCTCTATCTCCATCATCCTCAGCAGTGGGGCTCTGAATGACTCAACCCCAGCCGTAAAAACGCCATGACCATAAACGATTACTGCATCACTCCTTTCAAGGGCGCCGGGAACGGTGTTTACGATTCCATGTGCCCCCGTTCCAACCTCACCGGAAACAATAGGCACACCCATAAACTCTCTGTCTTCAGGGCAGCCACGATAACAACGGTCTGGCTCGCAATCCCTCTCACAGAGCATGGAGATAATAACGGAAAATCTCGGATGCCCATGCAGGATATATCTATAGTTTGTCCTTTTATATATCTCCCTGTGGGTGGGGAGTTCAGAGGAGGCCGTTATGCCCACAGAGGATGAACCGTCAAAGGGCACCTCATCTATGGCATCCTCCAGTTCATCAAGGCTTGATGCCGTCTCACTTATATAGATTATCCCATTTTTAAAAGTGGAAATGTTACCAAAATATGAATCGACGAGCGATCGTTCAACCACTAATCTGCCGGTTTCCACCATCGCCTGAAAAGGGTCTTTCCTTTCTATGGCTGTGTAATCAATCCCCCTTCTGTCCGGTGGTTGAATAAGCCCTCTGATAAATCTGAACCGCTCTGACATCTTTTCAGACACCCCCTTTTCAGGGGACTTCAATGCTCTCAGGTAGTCATGAAAGTATTTTACAAAAAGGGAAAAACAGGTGGAACTTGCAAACACAAAGGCCTGCTCAGGAGAGACGGTTCCGTATGTAACTATCCCGCAAAGGTCTTTAACAACCACCGACTTCCTGTGTGAGAGTGCATCAACCACTCGGGTTACATCAAACTCCGGCACGACCGGTATATCGTGGAGAAATGTCCTGGTCTCGGTATCTCGGGGAACAAGCCTATCTATACCTTCCTTTCTCCATTCAATAAGTTCTCCAACTATGCTGTACAGGGGCTCCGATGGGACAACCAGCAGAACAGAATTGATGTTCATACTGTCCTTTATACCCATAAGTACATTCTTTAACCCTGCTTCCTTTTCCAGGAGGCCGCCTGCTATATACACCTGGTCATCAATCCCCACAAAGGCAACATTGTCTGTAACGGCCAGCCCCTGGCTTGTAAGTTTTCGTAAGTATTTCCCGAGCAGTTTTTTCATAACCCTTTCATCCAAAAAACGTGCACTTACGAAG
>CAYMML010000215.1:0-2618 GCA_964391515.1 uncultured Thermodesulfovibrio sp.
TGCTTGCCCTTTCACGAGTAGAACTTAAAGACCTGCTTTCAGTTGATGGTCTGGTATATGGGGAGTTTTCGATAAATGGCAACTACCGAAACCCTCTGGTTCAGGGGAGGTTATTTTTTGAAAAAGGGAAACTTGAGGGTAAAATCAAGAGCCATAAGGTTCAACTAAGCAGGATAGAGGCAGGGGTCCCCTTTTTCTTTGATATCAAAAAAGGGAGTTTCCGCTTCAGGGGGTTCAGTGTTGATGCAGAAGAAGCAGTCCATCTTGAAGGGACGGGGGCTATAAGGATGGCAGATAAAGGGCTCTCTGCACAGATAGACCTGAAAGGGACGGTTTCACTGGGTGTTGACCTTGTTAGAAAGATCGGCCTTGAACTCAATGAGGCAGAGTCACTTGGGGGGAAGGTGACAGTTAATTCTACACTAAAACTAAATAAAGACAATGGAGGTGGGATTTCCTATTTTATAAGTGGGAACACAGGGCTTGAGGGGGTCTCATTTTCCTCTGAAGATGGCGACCTTGCAGGGGAAGGGATAGGGGGAGAGGGAAAGTATGAACTCAGTTGGTCGGGAAGGAAGGGTCTGAACTTTTCCCTGAAGGCGAATATCCGTAAGGGTGAGTTTCTTTCCGGCCTTGTTTACGGGGATTTTTCTGAGATACCTGTATCTGGGGAGATTATAGGGAAAGGTGGTGGTAAGAGGGGGTATGAGGTAGGCAAACTCAGTCTGAGTGGGGAGGGGTTTGGAAGTGTAGAGTATAGCGGTGGCATAAGGGGAGAAACCGCCGATGGTAAGATTTTCTTTAACATTGATGGGGGGAGGGCATTTGGGTTTTTCAGGGATGCCTTCTCTGAACGCTATCAGGTACTTTCAGATATGGATGTATCAGGGAGTATCTCGGGGGCGTTTGATGTAGAGGGGGAGATCAAAAGACCAGTGCTCAAAGGGGTTTTCAAACTTGATGATCTTAACATTCACATAAAAGGGCGGGATATGTGGGTGAGAGATCTTGATCTTGAACTTCCTCTTACACTGAACCATGAGTCCGGTAAGCCCCGATATGGAAGACTTTCGTTACGGGAGGCGGCATGGGGAGAACAGAAGATAAAGGGCATTGATATACCGATAAGGGTTACTGAGGATGAGATACTGCTCGAAAAAGGGATAACTGTTTCTGCCTTTGGCGGTGAGGTGATTTTTGAGGATTTATACATCCTTAACTATACAGGCGAAAGGAGGCATTTTCATGCAACCGTTTCGTTGAAAAGCCTGAGCATACCGGAGATTACGCTATCGCTCGGGATTCATCCCTTAAAGGGGGAACTCTCTGGCAGCCTTCCTGATCTGGTATTTATGGGGGATGATATTTACAGTGATGGCCGTCTTGAGGTCTCAGCCTTTGGTGGTGACATAACGGTAGAAAACCTCGCCCTGAAAGGGGTAACCGGCCCTGCGCCTTCCTTCCAGGCGGATATTTCGGTGGATGGGCTGAACTTAGGGGAGATTACAGAGACCTTTGATACAGGGAAGATCTCCGGCCTGCTCTATGGTTACATAAAAGACCTGCGGATGGTAAAGTGGGAGCCTGAGAGGTTTGACCTATTTCTTGAGACCAGAAAGAGAGAAAACATTGAACAGAAGATAAGCGTCCGTGCCCTGAAAAAGATCCAGATCCTCGGTACCGGCAGTACGATGGGCATACTGGACAGGGGGATATACCGGCTTTTCAAGGAATACAGGTATGAAAAGATTGGTTTAAAGGCGACTCTCAAAAATGATATACTTACATTAAGGGGCATAGAGGGGAAGGGAGGCCGTGAGTACCTTGTAAAGGGCGGGCTTCTGCCCCCAAAGGTGGATGTGGTGAGTTATTCCCAGAAAATACCCTTCAAGGAACTCCTCAGGAGGCTTAAGAGGATAAAGGAGACAAAATGACACAGACCAATTACCAATACACCAATATACCAATATACCAATATACCAATACACCAATTTCAGGAGGTTCTCATGAAAAGAGTATCAAAATATCTGGCAGTAGTTTCGGTATTTGTATTCGTCCTTTCCTGTATAACCATCAACATCTATTTTCCCGCCGCTGCGGTTGAGAAGGCGGCAGACAGGATAGTGGATGAGGTGTGGGGAGAGAAACTCAAAGAGAAGAAGATGGAGAAAAAGAAGGAGGGTGAGCCGCAAAGCCGTATTGAAAGGGGGTTTGAGATCGGCCTTGTTTCCGTTGCCTATGCCGGGGAGCCTGACATCAATGTCAGCACCCCTGCCATAAGGGCGATAAAAAAGTCGTTATCAAACAGGCTTGATCAGTTGAAACCCTATTTCGAGAGTGGAAAGATCGGGCTTACATCTGACGGACTCGTCGCCCCCAGGGATCTTTCAGGACTTGCCCTTAAAGAGAAGGCGAAATTGAAGCGGCTTATAAAGGCTGAAAACTCCGACAGAGATGCCCTCTATCTGGAGATTGCAAAGGCAAATAACATCAGTCCCGACAGGGTAAAAGACATTAAGAGGATTTTTGCAAAGAGTTGGATAAAGAAGGCACCAAAGGGCTGGTGGTACATGACAGAAAAGGGCAGGTGGATCAGGAAGAAGTGATGATACCCTAAC
>CAYMML010000216.1:0-2613 GCA_964391515.1 uncultured Thermodesulfovibrio sp.
TAAACCTCATCATACCGCTGATCAATTGCCTGTCTGCATATCCAGGGGTCTCTTAAATCGCCGATGATAAAATCATCTGCTGCGGTTTCACTGAATTCCGGGTACTTGAGATCCACACCCCTTACCCAGACCCCTTCCTCTTTGAGCCTCTTTACCAGATGGCTCCCGATAAACCCCCCTGCTCCACATACAAGTGCCTTTTTCATATTGAATCCTCCTTAATTTGAAGTATTTGCCAATAGATAAAAAAAGTGCACTTCGTAAGTGCACTTTTTAGGACTTCAGGTGTTTCAGGATGTTCAAGGACTTCTGGTAGTCTTGCCGTGATTCAACAAAACGTTTGTATTCGCCAGCCTCCATTTTAATGTACTCTGAGTAGTTGCATATTCCTTCTTCGCTTTTGCATAAATACTCATTATAAGAGGAATACTTCCAATCTTCAGGCTTTTCAACAAGGTCATCCGAAGTTGGATTAAGATGAATATACCTCGTCAGGTGAAGTAACTGCTCATCATCCTCTATAAGCACACTTTTAAACCTACCCTGCCAGAGGGGCCCTTTTCTGTTGTTCTTTGTGTTGAAGTAACGGGTGTAACTGTCGAGAAGGTTTTTCATAAAGACAGAGATTCCTTTATCACTCAATTGTTTCAGTACCAGATGCAGATGGGTGGGCATAAGACAGTAGGCTATAACTTCGATCAGATGCTCCCTGTCGGTAAAGTATCTCTCAAAGAAACTGTCCTTGTTTTTGCGGTTGATATAAGCGGAAAATCTCACAGGAGGACTCTCGTACTTATAAAACTTCATCATCTCCAACATACGGTTATAGTCTTTTTTTGTCCTGAATATCCTGTAACCGGAGATGCTCTTGTTGAAAACATGATAAATTGATCCTGTTACAAGTGGCTGTTTCCTCATAGTCGTCTTCCTCCTGAAAAGTGCACTTACGAAGTGCACTTTTTTCTGGCAAGGTGGTGGGTAATGACCCTGAATAAGAATGAGGGGTTTGAAATAAGATTTCTTCGCCAGAGGCGGCGGGGCTGGCGGATGAACCGTGGGAGCCATTCAAGCCCCATCCTCTGGAACACCGGATGAGACCGCTTGACCCTTCCGGTATAAAAATCAAAGACCGCACCGATAGGCCCCATAAACTTTACATTTAGGCGGTCTTTGTTCTGGTATATCCACTTTTCCTGCTTGGGGGCTGTCATGCCAACCCATAGCACATCAGGTTGTACACGGTTAATTAACTCCACCATCGCTCTGTTTTCTTCCTCACTGAACTCTGCTTTAAAAGGCGGGGAATAGGTACCCACAACTCTTATAGCAGGAAAGTCTTTCTTCATCTTTTCCTCAATCCTTCGAAGATTTTCCTCTGTAGAGCCAAGGAAGAAGTAACTATATCCACCCCTTTTGTTCAATTCAACGCTGAGATTCCAGAATATGTCATACCCTGTTATTCTTTCCCTGATGCTTCCACCAAGTATCCTTGAGGCGATAACGATGCCGATACCGTCGGGGACGATCAGGTCGGAAGACTTGAGCGCCTGTTCAAACAGTTTGTCATGCCGTGCCACCTCAAGGGCATGTGGGTTTGCACAGGCAAAATACTTTCGTTTTAATCCACCTTCAAGCCAGCCCACAATTTCCTTTATACAAACTTCTCTGCTTTTCGTGGTTATCCTATAACCCAGTATATCTTCCATGGCCTTTAAAAAAAGTGCACTTACGAAGTGCACTTTTTTTGGAGGGTGGTCAGGTAGGCAAGGGCGGGGATCATGAGCATGGTATCCACGCCGTAGAGGGCGCCGCTTACCTCGGGGATGCTGCGGACGGTGAAGAATGCAAGAATGCCGCCAACCTGCACGAGCATCGTCCTCTGCCCACAGAGGCGGTCTATGCCCTTTCTCCATATCTTGAGAAACAAAAGCCATGCCTGTAAGAGACCAATAACGAAAAAGGTTGCACCTGTATAACCAGAGGTCATCAGTGCATAAAGGTAGGTGTTATGGACATGCTCCTTTATAAATATCCTGTCTGCCTGGGCTCCCCAGCCGATAAAGGGTGAACGGTTTATGTATATCCAGGCATGCTCCCACGCACGGGTTCTGCCGGTGAGGGTGCGAAGTTCCTCCACGCTCTGCCCACGCATGAACCGCTGGACTACCACCTCGGTGGTCTCCTGGGGGATAACATTTGTGAAAAGCATAATTGCGGCAAGAAGCATCATTACACCACCGACTATCCGGGTCTTTGGCCCAAGGAAAAGCATCACGAACCCCACCGCAAAGGCAAACCCGAGCATTGCCCCCCTTGACTGCATCAGGTAGATAAGCATAAAGGAGGCAAGGAATATCACGCCCCACACCGGCCTTTTCAATGTCCCCTTCTGCCAGAAAAAAACAAAGGCGGCGATTCCCGGAATGGCGGCAAACCGTGCAAGCCCGGACGAGCGGGACATGGGCATACCCGAGACCTCCTGCATCCTTCCCACCACACCGTAGCCGGTAAGTCCCCACCGGCTTTCAACCAGCAGGACATCCCTTGCAAAAAACAACAGAATGCTCAAAAATATAAATGTAATAACCCAGCCCTCATAGTTCAAAAGCACCG
>CAYMML010000217.1:0-2607 GCA_964391515.1 uncultured Thermodesulfovibrio sp.
ACCGGTAAAGCCTTTCTTTCATTTGTGGTTCTTTTTGCACTCCTGTTGCTGATGGTAGTTCCAGCCGGGGCGGATAATGCACCGGGGGAAAACGGTCAGTCTGTGGCTGTTCTCCCGTTTCAGAACCTGAGTGCCGAATATCCGGTTCTCGGCACAGTAATGCCACTGGTAAGAAAGGAGCTGGAAGCCAGAGGAATAAACCCAATAGACGATGGTGATATAATAGGGTTTATGGCCAGAAACGGTGTCAGGGAAAGAGGGTATATCTTACCTCAAACCGCAGATGCCCTGATGTCGCAACTTGGTGCTGATTACGCACTGGTAGGGTGTATCACCGAATACAATGCCGGCAGTGTTCCTGCACTTGGTGTTACCGCCCGGCTTGTGCAACTGAAAACCGGTAGGATTGTCTGGGCGGGATTTTCATCCTCCACCGGTCTGGACTTCGTTGGCATTCTCGGCTTGGGACGGATTGTGAGGATTGATGAACTTGCCGGCAGGGTTGTGGAGGGACTGTTCAGGGACTTTGAAATAAAGAGGGATGATGGCCAGAAAGAGGGTAAAACTGCTGTAACTGTTATGCCCTTTGCCAATCATACACAGTGGTACGGGGCTGGTAATATAGTGGCATATCTGTTTATTGTAGAACTGTTTAACTCTAAAGGTTTCTCACCGGTGGAATACGGGTTGCTTAGGGATGGTATCATCAAGGAGAGGATTTTTCCTACTGGTCAACTTACCAGGGAAGATATTGGTAAACTTGGTGCAAAAAGCAGTGCAAGGTTTATAATTACGGGGTACGTTGACCGTTAAGAATATTCAGTATCATCACAAAGGCCTGCTGTAAGTGTATTCATAAAACTCATTGATGCTGAAAATGGCGGTATCGTCTGGGCGGACCTTGCAGAGAATGATGGAGATACATGGGTAAAGGTGTTGGATTTTGGCAGAATAAGAACCGTTGATGGGGTCTTGTTTAGAACCTTAAAAGTGGAAAAGGAGAAAATGGAGAGGATGATATGGTAAAGGATAAATGTTGTCTAATGAAACCTGTATTGATGATACTGCTGGTCTTTTTTGGATTTTTATCTGGTTGTTCCCAGGTGGTAAAGGTGGACGATCATCTGGTACTTGCCAGTGTGGATGGCGCGTTTATAACCGAAGATGACCTTATTTACGCCCTTGGCATTGAGCACAGACGTGAAAACCTGGGGAAAGGTTCATCCATTGATATTGGGCATTACTTGAATAAACTGATTGAAGACAAACTCATCGTTCATGAGGCAATAAGGATGGGTTTCCATGAGACCGATCTTGTCAAAAAAAAGGTGGATGCCTATGCACTCAGGGAGGCGGTGACGAGACTCTACAACGATGAGATACTCTCCAGAATAAAGATAGATGAAAAGGAGATAAGAGAGTACTTTGAGGATAAATACAGGAACTACCATCTTCAGTTGATTGAACTCAATGACAGAGAAACGGCCGATGAGGTGAGGAAGGAGATAGATGAGGGTGGGGATTTTGGCGATCTTGCAAGAAAATTTTCAATACACATATCCGCTAAAAAAGGAGGAGAGGTAAGTTATACAAGGATCAGTCTCTTGAGGTCTCCGGATTTCTTGAAAAAGGTGGATACCCTTTCGCCAGGCGAAATTGAAGGTCCCTTTGAACTCAACGGTAAATACTATATTGTGAAACTCCTTAAAATAGAGCCTCCGGTTGAGGAAGAGTATGAGAAAAAGAGGAAAGGTATAACAGAAGCGCTGAGGCGTAAAAAAGAGGATGAGATTTCAAAGAAACTACTCGATGAACTCAGGGAAAAGGCGGATTTGATGGTAGATGAACCAACAATAAAGCAACTAATGGATTCAAAAGACAAAGATGGGGAAGGGAAGATTGATATTGACGGGAAGAAGGTGGTGGCAAGGGTGTATGATTATGAGTTGACCGTAGATGAACTGATGAAAGAACCAAAGGGTACACCGGAGAAAAACCTCCAGAAATGGATAGACATGCGCCTGGTTGACCATGAGGCCCTCTCCAGAGGGTACACCCAGCGCCCTCCTCTGAGCGATGAGATACGGAGGTATCGTGATCAGGTGCTTAAGCGTGTCTTTATTGGTACCGTTATTGGCCCTCAGATAAGGCCTGACGATAAAAGCCTGAAGGAGTATTATGAAAAACACAAAGAGGAGTACAGGAGGCCAGATATATACCGTATTCAGCAGATAACAGTGGAGAGCAAAGATGAGGCAGACAGCATAATTGCTGAACTTCGTGCCGGAGCGGAGTTTGGATGGCTTGCGAAACGGAGGTCTCAGGACTCTTATTCAAAATCGGAAGGCCTTGTGGGCTGGAAGACAAAAACTCAGATGCCGGAACAGTTGAGGAGGGTAATAGATACACTCAAGATAGGCGACATAACTGAGCCCATACGGACAGGAGATGTTTACAGGATTGTCAGACTGGAGGACAAACGTGTGGGTAAAGTCCCTTCTTTTGAAACTGTCAAAGAAAGGGTTAAGGTGGCATACCAGAAGTGGAGGTTGGCTGAACTGCTTAATAAATACATCGAGGAACTACTCAGTACTGCAGATATACAGA
>CAYMML010000218.1:0-2606 GCA_964391515.1 uncultured Thermodesulfovibrio sp.
GAATTTGTAACTGTCTTTCATGCCTTTTCTGTACCTCACTCATAGTAAGATACTCTAAAAGGCAAAGAAATTCCTCTAACCTCTTTGTTCTCTGCGTTCTCTGCAATTGATTTTTTACAACATTTAGGTTAATCAAGCATATAACGGTTGGTAAGCATCATCGTGGGTAGGTATAACCTATACATAGGCATAGGAATGGGTAAGTTCCGTCTCTTCAGAGACAAGATCCCAGGAATCCACGGAAGAGAGGATTTTTTTCACAAACCTTGCATGTGTGGCGTGCCCGGCCTTTTCAGCGATGATATGTCCATACAATGGATGCCCAAGCAGGGCTATATCTCCGATCAGGTCGAGTATCTTATGCCTTACAAATTCATCCTGAAACCGGAGCCCACCTTCATTTAAAATGCCTTTTTCGTCTATCACGACGGCGTTATCAAGAGAACCGCCCCTTGCAAGACCATTTGCCCGCAACATCTCGACATTTTTCAAGAAACCAAATGTCCTGGCAGGTGCAATCTCTTTAATAAAAGTCTCCTCATTGAGTTCCAAACTCTTGGTCTGAGAACCGAAAAGCGGGTGTTTAAAGGAGATATTATAGGTGATCCTCCTTCCATTGTATGGTAAGGCAACCACTTTTGAGTGGCCGTCATCAAGGACTATGGGTCTTGTTATCTTAATGTATGGTCTCTTTTTCCTCTGTTTTGAGATGCCGCCCTTCAGAATGATGCTTACAAGTTCTGTAGAACTCCCGTCAAGTATTGGGATCTCCGGGCCTTCTACCTCTACAAAAACATTGTCTATGCCAAGACCTGCAAGCACAGATAGGAGATGCTCAACCGTTCTTATGCGTGTGCCATTGTATCCGAGTGTGGTTGCGAAGGCAGTGTCCACAACAGAACCAATGTGAGCCTTTATGAGTGTATTTCTATCTTTGCGGAAAAAGACAATCCCACTGTCACGTGGTGAAGGGTTAAGTGTTACTTTACAGAGGCGGCCGGTATGAAGACCTACACCCTGAAAACTTACTTCTCTCTTTATGGTTCTTTGAAACCTCATGGCGGATAATAACAAGCAATAAATATGCCAGAAAGGAAGTAAGTAATATCAAGGCTCCTGCCTGTTATGAAATGCACAGTGGCAACAATGATGTGTTAAATTGAACACAGCGGTTTGCTCTGCATAGCGAACAAATTTCCCTGATCTTGCCGCAGGGTCTCTTCAGTTTATGCTACACAACGCTATTCAATGCTTCCTCCCACCACCATTTCGGGTATCCTCACAGTGGGCATTGCATCTGAGACCGGAACCCCCTGGGCATCCTTACCACAGGTGCCGATGGCAAAACCGAGGTCGGTACCCACCATATCTATTGCCATAAGCACCTGGGGGCCGTTGCCTGTAAGTGTTGCACCTCGCACCGGTTCAGAGACCTCTCCTTTTTCTATAAGATAGCCTTCCTGTACCTCAAAGACGAAATCACCGTTTACCGTGTTTACCTGGCCACCTCCCATTTTTTTTACAAACAGCCCTTTTTCTACAGACCTTACAATGGATTTTGGATCGTGAGAGCCCGGTGCGATAAAGGTGTTGGTCATCCTTGGGATAGGCCGGTGCCGGTAGGATTCCCTTCTGCCATTTCCGGTAGGGGTAATGCCGAGTTTCATGGCGTTTAATCTATCGCATAGATAATTCTTCAGGATACCCTTTTCAACGAGTACCGTCTTCTGAGCCGGTACCCCCTCGTCATCAAACCTGAAAGAGCCTCTCTTCCCGGGCAAGGTGGCATCGTCAATAACGGTTACGAGATCTGAGGCAACCCGGGTTCCAAGTTTATCTGTGTAAACGGAAAGCCCCTGTCCTGCAAGGTCAGCCTCAAGCCCATGGCCTATGGCCTCATGAATCATCGTTCCACCTGCCTCAGAGGAGATGACAACAGGCATCCTGCCTCCCGGTGCCTTCCTTGCTGAAAGCATCATAAGCGCTCTCTTTGTTGCTTCCTCCGCCACCTGTTCAAATGGTTTTTCGTTGAAGATCTCAAATCCGCAAAAACCCCCCACCGGTTCATATCCGGTCTGGATAACACCGTCCTGTACCGCAATGACCTGGATTAACGCAAGAGTGTAAACCCTGTGGTCTTCCACAAAACTTCCATCAGTTGTGGCTATAATGACATCCTTGTTTACATCTCTGTAAACCGTGCTAACCTGCTTTACCCTGCCGTCAAGTGACCGTGATATCCTGTCAGCCTCCTTGAGCAGGGTTAACTTCTTTTCTGGAGGGATTCCCTCTGGTGGTATCTTTACCTCGAGGTCAACTGCTGGGATAAGCCTCTGGAGTTTGATCGTTTGAGAAGCATCAACTTCTGAAGAGCGCTTCACGGCGTCTGCGAGTTCCTTCAGCCCCTGTAATGATAAGTCGTTTGTATATCCAAAAAAGGTTTTGTAATCCCTTATGACCCTTATGGAAAGGCCGGAGTCTATGCCTGAGAAGAGTTTTTCCACCCTGCTGTCTTCGTATTGTGCAGAAAAGGAGGATGTTGACTCAAAGTAAATCTCTCCATAATCAGCCCCTCCGCTTACCGCCCTTGAGAGGGTATCCATCAA
>CAYMML010000219.1:0-2603 GCA_964391515.1 uncultured Thermodesulfovibrio sp.
CCCCGAAACGGGTCTCATCGACCTCTCCCTCAAAGGAAGAGGGTGCACCACCTGATGAGCATGTTTTCTCTACTTTCAGTAAAAGGCCCCTCAGGGAAAAGTCAAACTTCCAAGCACCCTGCAGCCACAGGCACCTGTTACCGAAGGGAGGTTGCCTGCCCGCCCCGTAAGGGTAAGATAACCAAGAACGGCAAATGAGACTGCCTCCCTTGCCTCTACAGGCACCCCGTGGGCATCTGACCGATCGAGTTTTATCCCATCCCTTGCAAGTTTCTCAGAGAGGATTTCTACGAGAAACCCGTTTTTCATTCCGCCCCCTGCACCTATCACGAGGGCAGGTCTATGCCTCTTGATCTCTTTATGGATTGACCAGACCGTGATTTCAAGAAGTGTCCTCAAAAGATCTGCGGGTTTCAAGTCTTTGTACCTTCTTATTATATCCTCCACAAGACCTTTCCCAAACCTCTCTCTCCCTGTCGATTTGGGTGGTCTTCTCCTGAAAAAGGGGTCAGACGAGAGTTCTTCAAAGAGTTCCTTTATCACTACACCCTGGCGGGCTAAATTTCCATGGGCATCCATCCCAATTCTGCCCCTTGTAAGAATGCCCATCGCCTCATCCATGAGTGCATTGCCAGGGCCTGTGTCGTAACCAGCCGTATCATTTAGACCGTCTCCTAAAATGGTTATGTTCGATATCCCCCCTATATTCAGGATACACCTTCTTTCACCCCTCTTTCTGAAAAGTATATAATCAGAAACGGGAACCAGTGGTGCACCCTCACCCCCCGCCGCTATATCCCTTGAGCGAAAATCACTGATTGTAAGGATACCGGTCTTTTCAGCTATCACAGCCGGGTTCCCAATCTGAAGACTTGCCCCCCTTCTACCACCTTTTCGGGGTATATGATATACCGTCTGACCATGAACAGCAAGGGCAACCACATCTTGAGTTGAGATATCCTCCCCTTTAAGAAAATCAATGATGCAGGATGCGTAAAACTCACCGAGTGTGTAATGGAGTCTGCATATCCGCTCCGTATCACCAGAAAAGGCACGGGCTATCTCTTTTCTGAGAGAGGCGGGGTAACGCCGGTGCTGATGAGCAAGGAGTTTTACCTTTATCCCATCGTAGTCCCTGCAGATCTGCTTTTTACATGGTAGTTCTTCTCTGAAGAACAGTTTGTCAGTTCCGTCGGTTATCTCTGCAAGGGCAATATCAACCCCGTCGTGAGAGGTGCCAGACATTACGCCTATGATCTTCATCCAAGGATATCCCTCAAAAATCCGCCCTTTTCATTGAGGAGTTTCTCTGCCTCCTCAGGGGTTATCCCCTTTTTCTTTACCACTAATGCAACCTTCGTCTTCCAGTTTGTCCTCTCAAGGAGTTCTCTTGCCTCATCCGCCGATGCACCGGTCAGTGATGAGACGATCCCTGTAGCCCGCCTTTTCAGTTTCTCACTCATGGGAACCAGATCCACCATGTACCCCCTGTACACCCTGCCGAGTCTGATCATAAGCGATGTGGATATCATATTCAGTGCGACCTTTGCGGCTGTACCTGCCTTCATCCTTGTAGAGCCGGCAACCATCTCGGGCCCTGTATCTAAAAACACCACCCCATCAAGAAATTTATATTCCACCCTGTTTGAGGTAATCAGCCACGCCCCCATCCCCCGAGTCTTTGCCTCTCTTAAGGCCGAGAGGACAAATGGGGTGCTGCCGCTTGCCGAAATCCCTATGAGCATATCAGCGCTTTTCATACCTTTAACGGCAAGCCTTCCTGCATTCTCATCATCCTCGGCACCCTCCTTTGAACTGAAGACCGCCTCATTCCCTCCTGCAATTACAGCCCTCACCCTCTTTGAAACACCAAATGTGGGATATATCTCTGCCGCCTCCATAACGCCGAGCCTTCCACTTGTACCTGCACCTATGTAGATTATGTCACCACCCTTTTTGAAACGATCAACAGCATCCTCAACAAGACTTGCAATCTGCCCCACCGCACCTCTTACGGCAGAAGAAACCCGTTCGTAATCCCGTGCAAGACTTAAAAGAACCTCATCTAAAGGAAGTATGTCTATATCTTCTGCTTTGGTGTGTCTATCTTCCGTTTTCATAAGGTTAGATTACCCAAACATCCGGGGCTTTGACAACTTTTTCTGTCTAACAAAAAGTGGTTATTCTGATCTCGGTATTGGAATCCCATTGCATATATCACTTATAATAATGGCAGGTAATGAAAAATGCTTCCCGTTGTAACTGCAGATAAGATGAGAGAGATAGACAGGGTCACCATTGAGACCCTGGGCATGCCTTCTCTGGTGCTCATGGAAAGGGCGGGGCTCGCTGTTGTAAAGAGGATACTTGAGTGGGGTGAAAGGCCTGAAAGATTCGTGGTCTTCTCAGGTGGCGGCAATAATGGTGGGGACGGCATTGTGATTGCCCGTGAACTTCACAACCGTGGGTATAGTGTTAAGTTATACCTCCTTTCACCACCTGAAAGGCTGAGCCCTGACTGCAAAAAGGAGTTCGATATTGCCAGAGAATACCGCCTTCCCATATCAACCTCACCACCCCGTTCCGCCCGATCACTGGAGGGC
>CAYMML010000220.1:0-2583 GCA_964391515.1 uncultured Thermodesulfovibrio sp.
CACAATGTGGGTGAGGACAATGCCGATGCCCACATGAAACGCCAGATAATGGGCAGGGAGGTTGTGGTTGCAATCACAAACGGCGCCCTTGACCTTGGCCCCTGGGAGCAGATCTTCTACGGTGAGTTTGACGGAAGAAGGCGTAAGAGGGTGCTGATAAAGATAATTGGTGAGTGATGCCAAAGGTTAGTGCAGGCGTGCTGCTTTACAGGAAAACCAGCAGGGGGCTTGAGGTTTTCCTCGTGCATCCAGGAGGGCCTCTCTGGAAGAACAAGGACGAGGGGGCATGGTCAATTCCAAAGGGACTTATAGAGGAAGGTGAGGATCTCCTTCAGGCAGCACTAAGGGAGTTTGAGGAGGAGACTGGCTTTTCCCTTAAACCAGAAAACCCTACAGGTCTCTCCCCTGTTAAACTAAAAAGCGGAAAGACCGTTTATGCCTTTGCCATAGAGGGCGACTGTGAAGCAGAAAAACTCCGTTCCAACACCTTTCGGATGGAGTGGCCACCAAAGAGCGGCATGATTAAGGAGTTTCCAGAGATTGACCGGGGCGGCTGGTTCAGTATTGAGGAGGCAAAGAGGAAGATAAACCCCGGGCAAATTTCATTTTTGTCAGAGTTGGAGGAAAAGATAAAACAATAGCAGAAGAGGACATACATCCCCTGCTTGCCGTGTCAACTCCTCTCTTTCAGAGCCTCAAGGAGTTCCTCGGCAAGTTTACGGTTCATCCCCTCAACCCTGGCTATCTCCTCAACACCTGCCTTCTCGATATCCCTTACTGATCGGAAGTGTCTGAGCAGGGCAAGCCTCCTTTTCTTCCCGATCCCCTTTACCGACTCAAGCCGGGACTCAAGCATCCCCTTCCCCCTCACCTTTCTGTGAAATGATATCCCAAACCTGTGCACCTCATCCCTTATCTTGATAAGCAGCATGGCGGCCCGTCCTCCACCACGAAGCAAAACCTCTCTACCGTCAGGAAAGATCAGCCTGTCTGGCTTCTTTGCAAGCCCAACCACAACGGGGATATCTCCTTCTGCAATAACAGACCTCATACCCTCGTATGCCCTTTTAAGTTGACCCTCACCACCATCTATTATGACGATATCAGGAAGGTTACCTGTTAGATTTTTCGTAACCCTTCTCACCGTCTCCTCCATCATCGCATAATCATCTATACCGGGTGTCTCCCTGATATGGACGTGCCTGTAATTCTCTTTCCTGAACTCTCCCTCCTCCCACCAGATAAAGGCACCCACCGAGTGCCTTCCAAAGGTGGTGGATATATCAAAGGCACCTATGGACGAGGGCATTTCCTTGAGTTGTAGCAGGCTCATCAATTCTGAAATGAGTTCATCTGCACCCACCTTCCTCCTCTCACCAAAGGAGTTTCTTGCATTACTGACCGCCATATCAAGGAGTTCCCTCTTCTTCCCCCTCTTTGGCACAATGAGCCTGACCCTTTTTCCACGCCTCTCCGATAGCCACTCCGTAATAACCTCCCTGTCTTCAGGGTCTCCCTCAAGAATCACCTGAGGCGGAACCGCCACATCTCCTGAGTAGAAAGACTTAATCACCATACCCAGGAGATCGGTTAAAGACAGCCCTGCAGTATCTCTGAGGTAAAAGACCTTCTCACCGGTGAGAAGCCCATTTCTCACAAAAAGCACCTGAACCGCCGTCTCTCCCCCTTCGGAGTATGTACCAAAGACATCCATATCTCCCAGTTCCGGGGCGATCACCCGCTGAGAATCGAAGGCGATCCTGAGCGCCTTTAATCTGTCGCGCACCTTTGCCGCCTCTTCATACTCCATTCTGTCGGACAACACCCTCATGGTCTTTTCCAGATCAGAGATGAGTTCGTCCTTTTTCCCCCTCAGGAAGAGTTCCACATCTCTGACCGCCTTCATATACTCATCTCTGCCAATCAGCCCTGCGCAGGGTGCGGGGCACCGCTTCATCTGGTACTGGATGCAAGGACGCATTGGTTTGTCCAGTTTATACCGGCATGGCCTTATGCCGAAACTCCTTCTTATATAGGAAAGGGTCTCTCTGATAGCACCGGCAGGGATGTATGGGCCAAAGTAGAGGGCACCGTCTTTTGCTATCCTCCTTACTATCTCAAGCCGCGGCCACTCCTCGTTGATGCTTAACCTGATGTAAGGATAGTTTTTATCATCCCGGAGGATGACGTTATATTTTGGCCGGTACTCCTTTATCAGGTTCGCCTCAAGTGCAAGTGCCTCAAGTTCGTTTTCGGTCACAAGCACAGATAGATCACGCACCTTCCTGACCATCTTTTGTTTCCTTGGCTCAAGGCTGGAAGAACTCCTGAAATAACTCCTCACCCTGTTTTTCAAACTCTTTGCCTTCCCCACATAGAGGACCCGTTCCTTCTCGTCTTTAAAGAGGTACACCCCCGGGCTGTCCGGGATGTGTTTCAGTTTTTCTTCAAGTGCAGTTTTTTTCATGGGTAACCATTACGATTGCTTAAAAACCAATCTTTGAATAGGCAATGCCCGGCAAACAAAGACAACATAGTAAGATATTACTAATATCTGCATTAGTAATGCCAATAACACTGATG
>CAYMML010000221.1:0-2583 GCA_964391515.1 uncultured Thermodesulfovibrio sp.
ATAATATCTTTATTTCACATTTTCTTCAAAATATTGTATTATTTTAACAGTATGAACAGGGCAAACATACTGATAATTGAGGACGAAAAACAGATATCACAACTCCTTTCTGCCTATCTGGAGAAGGAGGGTTTTACCGTAAGCACTGCAGACACCGGTCAGGAGGCGATCAGACTCCTCAAGGAGCGGTTCGATCTTATAATACTCGATCTTATGCTTCCGGACATACAGGGAGAGGAACTCTGCCAGTCCATTAGAGAGGGCTCAGATGTCCCGATCCTGATGCTTACTGCAAAGAGTGACGAGGAAGACAGAATCCGCGGTCTTGGGATGGGTGCAGATGACTATGTGGTAAAACCCTTCAGTCCGCGTGAGGTGGTGGCACGCGTGAAGGCACTCCTCAGGAGGACGATGAAGAAACGGGATGTAATGAGTTTTAACGGCAAAGACCTGCTCATAAACCCAGCCACCATGGAGATAACCAAAGGTGGCAAGATCCTCCCTTTTACCCCCACAGAGTTCAGGATAATTCAGACACTTGCAGAAAGACCAGGACAGGTCTTCACCCGCCTTCAACTTGTAAACACCATCCTTGGCTACGACTTTGAAGGGTACGACAGGACTATAGATGCACACATAAAGAACATCCGCCAGAAGATCGAAGACAACCCCCGTAGCCCAACCTACATAAAGACGGTATATGGTGTGGGTTACAAGTTTACCGGCACCCCAGATGCGCACTAAACTTTTCTTATCATTTATCTTCATTATTGCACTTGCCCTGCTTTCAAACATAATCTTTGAAAGGCTCATAATCAACGACTTCAAGGAGTATGTAGAGAGCACCAGAGAAGACCGTAAATACTGGTTACTTGCCACAGTGGAGGGGAGTTACAGGGAAGATCACTGGGATATTCCACTTCTACACGAGGCACTTCATTGGGGGATGATGCTCGGGTTTGAGACCTATATCACAACCCCGGACGACCGAGTACTTATCAGATCATCAGATGTGCTTGGCAAACTACCTCCCTCAATGCTCAGGAGGATGAGTGCCCTCTTTGACCTTCCCCATGGGGAAGGGAAATTTTCATGGTACCCGCTATACGCCGGTGGAAATGAGATCGGGATACTCCACATCCGTCCATTGAAGAGGCTGGGATACATACCAGAAAAGGAACTGATCTTTTTAAAAAGGGGCAAGTTGTTTCTATTAATCTCTTTCATGATAGCAGGGGTGGGTGCGCTCTTTCTCTCCATCCTGTTTACCATCTTCCTTTCCGCCCCCTTAAGGAGACTTACAGTGGCGGCAGAAAAGGTGGCAGGAGGAAACCTGGACTGGGAACTTCCCCCTTCAACAGGAGGTATGTTCAACAAAATATTTCCATCCCTTCAAGACGAAATCCAGAAACTAACCGAAACGTTTAATTACATGGTAGAGGCACTAAGGAGAGAAGATGCCCTGAGGAAACACCTCACCTCCAACATCGCACACGAACTAAGAACCCCTCTTACAATTATAAAGGGAACAATCGAGGCTATAGAGGATGGTGTTGTAAAAGACAGGGAAAAGGCACTGCAAAACATCTCCACCGAGATAGAAAGGATAATTTCACTCGTGGAGGGCATAGAGGACCTCACAAGGGCTGAGGCAAGTTTTTTCAAAAAGAAAGAGTTAGAGACTATTAACCTTAAAGAGTTCATCGGATCAGTGGCAGAGGGAATAGGGCATATCTTCGAAGAAAAGGGGCTGTATCTTAAGTTAAACGGAGAGGATATGAGTGTGGTCACCGATCCTGAGAAACTCCACATAATTACAAAAAACATCCTCACCAATGCATACAAATACACCCCTTCAGGAGGAGTTGAGATCAGGTGGGGAAAAGGAAAAGGGGCAAAGGGCTTCTTTATAGAGATAACAGATACAGGAAGGGGAATCTCCAGGGAGGAACTTTCAAGGATATTCGACCGGTTTTACAAGGGAGAGCATTCCAGGGGGCGTGGGCTTGGGCTTTCAATCGTAAGGGAACTTACCGAGATACTTGGAGGAAGGATCAGTGTAAAAAGCATACCGGGAAAGGGAACCACATTCAGGATTGATTTCTGAACTGAACTTTTCACATTTTCTTCATCTTTTTCTGGCAAAATAACTGATAATGAAGAAACTACTATTCATAGGTCTTATAATATTCTTACTGAGTGGTGGGGTGATCCCCTCCTCTATAATGGCGGGCGATAGACCCATCACACCCTATGGGGATTTCTGTCCGGAGTGCAGTAACTACGGTTCCTGCCGGTTCATGTTGAGCAGAGACCGTGCCGAAAAGGCGCTTGAGGATTACTATGGCAAAAAGGGGTATAAGGTAGAGATCGTCAGGTTAAGAGGAAGGTTTATCCGTGCAAAAGTACTCGAAAAAGACAAAGTAGTGGACGAGATAATTTTCGACAGAAAGACCGGTCGTATAAGGTCAATTTTTTGAAATGAAAAAAATCAGGCTGAATCTTTAATTAACTTGTTACCCCTGGCAGTTATATAATCCAAGATTACGAAAGGGTATATTTGAAACCTTTGCTATCAGTCAC
>CAYMML010000222.1:0-2548 GCA_964391515.1 uncultured Thermodesulfovibrio sp.
CTTATGCTTAAGAGCCTCTTTGAGCCAGAGGGGATTGCCGTTGTGGGGGCATCAAGAGAGCCTGAAAAGGTGGGTCATTCCATACTGAAAAACCTTATTGACCATGGGTTCAAAGGCGGCATCTATCCTGTAAACCCAAAAGCCCCGGAGATACTCGGCCAAAAGGCATATCCGTCTGTGACCTCAATAAACAGACCATGCGACCTTGCGGTAGTTGCAGTTCCTGCACGGGTGGTGCCCACGGTGCTCAGGGATTGCGCAAATAGGGGGATCAAGGTGGCGGTGGTTATCTCGGCCGGTTTTAAGGAGGCAGGCCGCGAGGGTATGGCCCTTGAGAGGGAGATTACCCGGATTGCGGAGGCATCCGGGCTGAGGCTCCTTGGACCAAACTGCCTTGGTGTGATAAATACATTTTCCAGTCTGAATGCAACCTTTGCAGCAGGAATGCCAGAACGGGGAAGGGTCTCCTTCTTCTCCCAGTCTGGTGCCCTTGGCGTTGCAATACTGGACTGGGCGCTTCAGAACCGTCTTGGGTTTTCCAAGTTTATCAGCCTTGGTAACAAGGCAGACCTCAGTGAGATTGACTTTATTGAGTACTTTATGAACGATAGCCAGACAGATGTGATCCTTGGCTACATTGAAGATGTGGTGGATGGAAAGAGGTTTATAAAGGTGGCCAGGCGGTGCACAAAGAAAAAACCCATAATACTCATAAAGTCTGGCAGCACAGGGGCAGGTGCCCGTGCAGCCTCCTCTCATACAGGTGCCCTTGCCGGCTCAGAGGTTGCCTTTAATGCCGCCTTCAAGCAGAGTGGTGTGATCAGGGCCCGTGGTGTCAAGGAACTCTTTGAACTTGCAAGGGTGTTTCTATCCGGAAGGCTTCCGTCAAATGATACCATCCTTGTGGTAACAAATGCTGGAGGGCCGGGTATCATTGCCGCCGATGAGGCCGAGCGGGCAGGACTCAAACTCATACCAACCCCTGACGCCCTCGTCAAGAAACTCAGGAGGTTTCTACCCCGCCATGCCTCCCTCTATAACCCAATTGATATCCTTGGCGATGCCAATTCTGAAAGGTATGGCCGGGTACTTGAGGCACTTTCCTCTACAAGGGTACCCTTTTCAATGGTTGTAATACTTACCCCTCAAGCCATGACCGATGTGGATAATGTGGCAGATAAGGTCATCGAGACACACAGTAAGAGCCGTAAACCTATTGTCACGGTCTTCATGGGAGGCAATAAGGTAAAGGGTGCCGTTGAACGGTTAAAAGATGAAGGCATCCCTAACTATTCCTACCCCGAGGAAGCGATGGCATGCATGAGACACCTTGTTGCTCATGCCCGGTGGCGAAAAAGAACCTTCAAAAAACCCTCCCGGTATGAGGCAGACAGGACGGCTGCCAGAGAGATCATAAAAAAGGCATACTCCGAAGGCAGACAGGCACTTACGGAGGACGAGGCCAGACAACTGTTTCAGTGTTACGGCATAAGGGTTCCAGTATCTGCCTTTGTTCGTGAACCGGAAGAGGCACTCATTGAGGCCGACAGGATCGGCTACCCCCTTGTCATGAAGGTGGTCTCCCCCGACATTATTCACAAGAGTGATGTAGGCGGTGTGGTTCTTGATATAAAGAGCCCATCAGAACTGAAGGACGCCTATTACAGGATTCTTGCCAGCGTTAAGAGGGCGATGCCGGAGGCACGGATAAAGGGTTTTCTTCTCTCGGAGATGCTTCAAGGCGGCAGAGAGGTGATCGTTGGTCTTACCGAGGACAGAAGTTTTGGCCATCTCCTCATGTTCGGCCTTGGTGGTGTGTATGTGGAGTTGTTGAAGGATGTCTCCTTCAGGGTGGTTCCCGTGACAGGGGAGGAGATCATCGAGATGATCCATGAGGTTAAGGCCTTTGGCCTGCTATCAGGTGCCCGGGGGCAGAGGCCTGCCGATATCGATGCCATAGTTGAGGTCATGGAAAGGACGAACCAGATGGCAATGGAACTGCCCGGGATACAGGAACTCGACATAAACCCGCTTATGGTTATGGAAAAAGGGGCGCTTGCCATTGACGCCCGTGTTATCCTGAAAGAAGGACCATAAATTATCAAAGGAGGCCAGGATGAAAAGGTTTTACATCGGCTCCATAGGGAAGAACTCAGGCAAACAGGTGATAACCCTTGGTCTGGGTTTATGCATAAGAGAAAGGGGGCTGAGCCTTGCCTATATAAAGCCTGTCGGTAAAGAACCTGTGTATCATGAAGGGAAACTCCTTGATGCTGACGCCCTTGCCTTTCACAGTGCGCTGGGGCTTTCAGAACCCCTTAAAAAGACATCCCCCCTGGTCTATTCAATAGATGTCATGAGAAAGGCACTTTCTGGAAAACTAAAGAATCAAGGGCAGAAGATTGTCAGGGATATTTCATCACTGAAGGCAGATGTGGTCCTCATTGCCGGAACCACAGACATATTTGAAGGCTCTATCATCGGGATTAACGGTCTTAAGATATCAAAAATGGAAAGGACAAAGGCCATTCTTGTCGAAAGATATCAG
>CAYMML010000223.1:0-2542 GCA_964391515.1 uncultured Thermodesulfovibrio sp.
ATGAAGGCAAGAGCCACTGCCAGAACTATGGTCAAGACAAGAGCCTTTTTCATGTTATTACCTCCTTCATGAAATGATGGATTAACCCTTTACTTCTTATGACACTTCTTGCAGTTTGCCTTTGCCTTGAATGCCTTTTCCCCGTTGTGGCAGGTACCGCAGAACTTACCGGCATAGATGTCCTTCATGGTGATCTTGTCGGCACCCTTCTTCATGTGGAATATCTTCGGGTGGCAGTTGTTGCACTTCAGGCCGGCCTTTGCATGTTTTGCACCTTCGAATACGACCTTGCCCATAGCGCCACCCTTGAACTCGACGGTCTTACCAGGGGGTACTGCGAGAGCGGTTCCGATGAAGGCAAGAGCCACTGCCAGAACGACTGTAAGAACGATGGCCTTTTTCAAATGATTCACCTCCTTTCATTCAATTAATCTCCTCAGCATGGCCTCTTTCAGAAAATACAGTAGCCATGTATTACGGGTAACACTTCCTTAAACGCCTGCAATCTAACAATATTCTATTTTCAAAGAGCCTGCCTGATAAAATACAATTTTTATGCCAGATACGCAAAAATACTAAACATGCAATAAAAAAGGCGTTTAAGTTGTTCCTGCTCTATATTCTATCCTGAAAAGGGGATTTTCCTCCCCAATTAAGAAATCATGAAAATATACTATAATAGAAAGAATATGTCAAGGAAGAGATGCCTGTAAACCCATCGTGAAAATATAAAAAATCTAACAGGAGTTATAAGAAATGCTTATAAGAGTTGGTTTTTATCAATTTAATCCCCTATTTGGTGAAAAGGAGAGAAACCTTGAAAAGGTGGAGTCGGCACTTTTGGAGACTGATGCCGACCTTGTGGTTCTACCGGAACTCTTTCAGTCGGGTTACCAGTTTGTGGATAGAGAGGAGGTTGATGCTATTGCCGAGGAGATACCCGGTGGGGTTACGACGGAATTGCTCAGAGATGTGAGCAGAAAGAAGAACATGTATATTGTGGGAGGGCTTGCTGAGAGGGCAGGTGATGACTACTTCAACTCGGCGGTTTTTGTAGGGCCTGAAGGATTTATAGGTCATTACCGTAAAACCCACCTCTTCTATGAGGAAAAACTCTTCTTTAAGTCTGGTGATACTGGGTTCAGGGTCTGGCAGACCGGTATAGGAAAGATTGGTATTATGATATGCTTTGACTGGTTTTTCCCGGAGGCGATGAGGACACTTGCGGTTATGGGGGCTGAGGTTGTGGCGCATCCTTCAAACCTCGTGCTTCCCTACTGCCCCAGGGGAATGCCCACGAGGTGTCTTGAAAATATGGTCTTCGGGATCACGGCAAACCGCACGGGGGTGGAACGCAGGAAGGCGGAGGAGTTGAGGTTTATTGGGTCAAGCCAGGTGGTTTCGCCCCTTGGGGAGGTGCTTTTGAAGGCCGGGGGAGAAGAAGAGGTTGCATCAGTGGTGGAGATTGATACAGAAAGGGCCCGCAATAAAGACCTTAACCACCTGAATAATATATTCCAGGACAGGAAACCTCAGTTTTACAATCTAACGTGATGGAACAAGTCTTAAAAGAAAGCGAGATCACCCTTGATGGCATATCTGATCTGAAGATATTTCAGAATAAAGGGGGGTACAGGTTTTCCATTGACTCTCCCATCCTTGCCCACTTTCCAGAACTGAGCAGGAAGGTGATGCACATGGCCGATCTTGGTGCAGGCTCTGGAGTGGTGGGGCTCATACTTGCAAGGAGGTTTCCATGGTTAAGGGTGTATCTCGTGGAGATACAGAAGGGGCTTGCCGACCTTGCAAAGAAGAATGTATCTATAAACGGCCTTGATGACAGGGTTTGTGTGATTGAGGCAGATATCCGTACCCTTGGGGCAGGCAGATCAACTCCTTTAAAACCTGGCAGTATGGATGCCGTTGTTACCAACCCTCCTTACAGACCTCCTGATACAGGCCGGTTGAGCCGTGGGGACGAAAGGGCGGTTGCCAGACACGAGATAAAGATTGACCTTGAGGGTGTTATAGCAGCATCAAGGAGGATACTGAAAAACGGGGGAAGGTTTTTTGTGGTGTACGATCCTGCACGGATGTCTGACCTCGTTTATTTCATGAAGGAGGCCGGGATTGAGCCCAAGCGTCTGTGCTTTGTACATTCCGTAGAGGGAAGGCCTGCAGAGATGGTTCTTGTGGAGGGGATCAAATCCGGCGGGGTGGAACTCAGGGTTGAGCCTCCTCTGTATATTTACGATAAGAAGGGTGGATATACTGAACGGGTAAGGAAGATGATAGAGCCTCAAAAGGATGGAAAAATCTGAAGATGATCCTTTAATCCCAAATAGTTAGCCATAAACGTTGCAAAGAAAAACACCAGAGATAAGGCAGTGCATACAGAGGGTGGAGATTTTAGACCAGCTTCATTTACATTCACTCGGGATGGTGTGCGATAAACACAAAGAGATACACCAATAAACCAAATACACCAATACACCAATATACCAATACACCAATATACCAATACACCAATATACCAATACAC
>CAYMML010000224.1:0-2479 GCA_964391515.1 uncultured Thermodesulfovibrio sp.
CCTTAACTGACATTATTAAAGTTACTAATAGTAATAGGCATATTATTTGCAATTTTTATTAATTTAGAATATTCTTGACAATATTATTTATATTTTAATAAACTTTCAGCATACAGATATATATACTATAAGGGGGCTCCGGTATTACCGGAAAAACCAACTTTCTCCATTTTGGGTGGAGAGAAAGAGAGGTGTTTATGAGAAGGGTCTTTGCAGTCTTCCTTGCGCTCCTCTTTATTCTTCCTGCCTCCGCAGGGGCGGTGACGCAGGAGGAGTTGATGCAGAAGATCCAGGACCTGACGAGGCAACTTGACGAATTGAAGAAGCAGATGGAGGATCTCCAGAACCAGCAGATGGTTCAGCAGGCTGATGTTCAGGAAGCGAAGGAGAAGGCGGACAAGTTTTCATGGCTTACAATCGGTGGGGACTACAGGTTCCGGTATGATTATCTGAAGGGGACCGTTAATCCGCACTTCAACTTCTCCCAGTTTGAAAGTGGCCTTAACGATTACTTCCAGAGCCAGATGATGCTTGGCAATGTGATGCCCGTGGCACTTCCCGGTATGAACACCGTGGGCGTTCCTATCGACATGGCAACCCTTATGAATATCCAGGGGGCTGCCGCATACCAGAGTGATGTGGATGTGAAAAACAAGTCTCTCCTCCTCAACCGGTTCAGGCTGAATCTGAAGGCACAGGTTACTGAAAACATCTCTGTCAAGGCAAGGCTTGCCATGTACAAGATCTGGGGGCATCAGACCTCCGATCCCATCACTGGCGACGGATTCTTTGCAGACAGGATCACACCTGACGGGGCACCATTTGACGGGCAGGTCGGGCATATCCCGCTCAACAACACCCTTTATGTGGACTATGCCTACGCCACCTGGTCAAACATCTTCAACCTTCCCGCCTGGTTCTCAGTGGGAAGAAGACCATCCACGCACGGTGTACCCGGAAACTACAGGCAGAACGAGGCAAAGTCCGGCACTGCTGGTGTTCCGTCCTTTCTCGTAAATTATGCATTTGATGGCTTGACCGTTGGTTTTGCACCGGATATCGAGTTCCTGCCTGGCTTTTATGCAAAAATATGCTATGGTAAGGGGTTTGACGGTGGCTATAAAACTGATCTCCCCGGTGACAACACACCGGAGGATGTAAACTTCGTGGGTCTGAACATCGTGCCTGTTGACACTGACACACTACACGTGGAATTACAGTGGAACAGGGCATTTGATATCTTCGACACCTTCCCGGATTCTGGAGTGAAGGCAAACCTTGGTGACATTGATCAGTTTGGTGCACTGGCAACCTACAAGTTTGAAGACCTTGGCCCGGGTGATCTGAACCTCTTTGGTGCCGCTGCCCTTTCTAAGACCCATCCATCAGATGAGGTTCTCCGGATGGACATCCTTCAACCCGTTGATACCAACATGGACATGATTCCCGACACTGTGGTGATGATTCAGAACGCCCCCATGGCAGGTCTTCTCTACGACATCGATCCAAACACCGGCCAGCCCGTCGACAAGAAGAGCAAGACGGGACACCACTTCTACATCGGCGCAAGGTATGACCTCAAGAAGACCAACACCAAGATCGGGCTTGAGTACAACCACGGCTCAAAGAACTGGATCACCTTCGGACCTGCCTCAGATGATATCTGGACGAACAAACTCGGCACAAGGGGAGATGTCTATGAGGCTTACATCATCCAGGAACTGCCTGAGATACCCGTTGCCAAACTTGGGAAGGCATATCTGAGGCTTGGCTACCAGTACTATGACTTTGACTACACCGGAAGTAACGGCTGGGTTGGTGCTCCCAAGAAGATTTCAGACCTGAATGCGGGCTCGGCAGAGTTCCTTGCCCCGCTCAAGAAGGCACAGGATGTTTACTTTACCTTTGATGTAAGTTTCTGATAAAGAAAAAGACGACCCTCCTTCATGAAACCTCAAAGGGCCTCACATTAGAGGCCCTTTTTTTGTTGAAGCCCTACTCCATAACGTTTCGCATAAGCAGTTGCAATGAAGCTCAGAAGAACTGCAATCCGACTTAATGTGATTGTTATCCAACTTCTGAATTTTCTATTTTCCATGACAGATATCTTAGCAACTCGTCATGGTTTGGATGAGATTTTAAACTACAAATATCACTCCATGTTGTACCAATAATTTTTATTGCTTTGTTGGAGTATTGTTTGGCCACTTCATTTTTGAGACCAACACGAAGCACTATAAAATGACGAACTCCTGAGTAGATTTTGGGGGCATATTTCTGTAAGAACTCAACCCGCAATTGAATTTGGTTTTTATCTTTGTTTTTCCCCTGGGCAGTACCAATTGGGGATTTCCATTTTGCCTCTCCGAATAGCAGTGTGTCATTTGTCAAAATTCCAAAATCTATTTCTGGGCCACCTGATACAAGAGTGTCTGGGTGAGGTATACGCCGCCATAAAAAAATTTCAGAACATTTAACC
>CAYMML010000225.1:0-2384 GCA_964391515.1 uncultured Thermodesulfovibrio sp.
CATCGCCCCATTCAGTTCACCTTCTTCGTGACCTCAAGGTGTAACGCCTCGTGTCCCTTCTGTTTCTATCTGAAGGATGAAAACATAGAGCCCGGGGATAGGGAACTCTCTCTTGAGGAGATAGAGCGTATGGCAAGGGGGCTTGGAAGCCTCCTCTGGCTCTCCTTTTCAGGAGGCGAGGTATTTCTCAGGGAGGATATAGGGGAGATAACCAGGATATTCTACCGCCACAGCCGGCCGTCTATGATCCTCTTTTCCTCAAACGGGCTTTTACCCGGCAAGATACGCAAAGAGATGGAGGGGATACTGAAAGACTCACCCGAAAGCCGCATAACTCTTAAACTCTCACTTGACGGGTTTGAGGAAACACACGATAGGATAAGAGGTGTTCCCGGTGCATACCGCCGGGTGATGGAGACACTTCATCTCTTGACCCCACTTTTAGAAAATTACCCTAATTTTGAATTAGGTATTAATACCGTCTTCTGCGGGGAAAACCAGGACGAGGTTCCTGCCCTGATAGACAAACTAAAGGTGATGGCAGGGGTACGCACCCATACGGTCTCACTCGTTCGTGGTGAGGGGCTTTCGGAGGTTGATCCTGAAAAATACCGAAAAACGGTGGAGAAACTCGAGAGACAGATACTCCGGGGTCAGGCACAGAGGTATGCCTTCAGGGGTGCACGGCTAAAGGCTGCACAGGATATACTTCAGAGGCGGTTGATCCTGAAGACCATTGATGAAAGGCGCCAGGTTATCCCCTGCCTTGCAGGGAGCCTCACCCTGGTTGTGAGAGAGGAGGGCTCTGTTTACCCCTGTGAAAACTTCGGCCTCTTTATGGGAAACCTCCGTGATCATGACTGCGATTTAAAGGGTCTCCTTGCCACGGAGCAGGCAAGAGAGGTGATTAAAGGGATAAAGGAAGGAAGATGCCATTGCAGCCACGAGTGTTACCTGATGATGAGCATACTCTTTAACCCGTCCTGCTACCCGGCGCTCTTCAGAGAGTATGTGAGATGCCTCTCCCATGGTGGAAGATGACGGGGGTGGAAAATGTCAGGTACTTACTTTGCGACCGTTGATAACAGTCTCCTGAGGTCAGCCAGCCGGTAGGGTTTTGGGAGCACACCGGAAAACCCGAACTCCCTGTAGTTCTTGATGGTCATGTCGTCTGAGTAGCCGCTTGATACCACCGCCCTAACCCCCGGGTCTATCTTCTTCAGAAGACCCATCGCTTCAAGACCGCCGTGGCCACCCGGAACCGTAAGGTCGAGGATGACAAGGTCGAAGGGGTTTCCGCTTTCGTAAGCCTCCCTGTAAAGCCGTTCCGCCTCGAGGCTGTTCCTTGCCTCAGCCGTCTCGCAACCAAGTTCTCTCAGGGCGCTTACCGCAAAGTCTCTCACCACGTCCTCATCGTCCATGACGAGCACCCTCAGGGGTCTTTCATTTTCAGGATGCACGGCCGGGGCAGTCTCTCCGGAGGGTGACTCGTAGGGAAGGTATATGTGAAATGTGGTGCCCCTGTTTACCTCAGAGGAGACGGTGATGTAGCCTTTGTGCCTCCTTACGATGGAATAGGCGGCAGATAGCCCAAGCCCCTTTCCCACATCCTTTCCGCTGAAGAAGGGGTCAAAAATCCTGTCTATCTCCTCAGGCTTGATGCCAAAGCCGTGGTCAGAGATGGTTATCCTTGCATACTCTCCACCGGGCAGGGGGATTTCTGAGCGGTCTTCAAGTGTAAGGGTCTCGCAAAACACCTTCAGTGTGCCGCCTTCAGGCATCGCCTCCTTTGAGTTTTGAACGATTGCCTGTATGGTCTGTTTTATCTGGTTTTCGTCAACCTCCATGATCAGGTCTTCACAGGTGGTGTTGAAATCCATTCTTACCGGTGAGCCCTCAAGTGTGAGTGATACGGTATCCCTGATCAGGTCGAGCATATTCACAGGGTGTTTGAAAGGTACGCCACCCTTTGATATGTTTAGCAGTTTGTGGCTGAGTGCCTTCGCCTCAAGGCTTGCCTTTTCGACCACGGAGAGCCTTTCAAGGAGTTCCTTGTTGTCCGGGTAGAGCATCTGTATCAGGTTTATGTTACCGATGATGGCGGTAAGGAGGTTGTTGTATTTGTGGGCAAGCCCTCCTGCCATTGCGGCAAGGGATTCAAGCCGCTGTATGCGGAGGAGTTCACTCTCCATCTTCTCCCGGTACTGGAGTTCCTCTTTGAGTTTTCTGTTTGCCTCCTCCAGATCGGCCGTCCGCTCCCTGACGGTCTCTTCAAGTCTCCTCTTGTGTTCAAGGAGTTCCCTTTCAGCCACCTCCCGCCGCTCCACCTCACGGGAGAGTTCCGTGTTTAACTCCTCAGCCCTGTCCTTTTCCTCAATAAGTTT
>CAYMML010000226.1:0-2322 GCA_964391515.1 uncultured Thermodesulfovibrio sp.
CGCAGATCAATTTTTAAGCCGGTAATCAAAGAATACAAAACACAGATTTTTGCATCCTCCTTACCTCAGGCCACCCCACTCCGGCTCTGTTCCTCGTATAAAATACTCTCTATAGGAACTCCCGGATTTAAACAGAACCCTTTTGCCGGTTTTCCTGCTTACTACCACCTCTTTTACATCAGAGGGCACGGTAAACCCCTTCACCCCCTTACCCGAGACCTTGCGCATAAATTCCCTCCAAATGGGTGCTGCAAGGCGGCCACCAGACATCCCCTCCCCAAGTGACCTTCCGTCATCATAGCCGACCCATACACCAGTGAGGAGTTCCGTTGAATAACCCACAAACCATGCATCGCGGTAATCATCGGTAGTACCTGTCTTTCCGGCAACATCTATTGGAAGCCCGCCGGCCCTCCTTCCGGTGCCCCTCCTGATAACATCACGCAAGATATCGGTTATAATAAAACTTACTCCCCGGCTGACAACCCTACGGGGTTGAGAGTAGTGCTCCTCAAGCACCTTACCCTTACTGTCTGTAACCCTCCTTATAATGATAGGTGGGTGGTACTCACCCCCATTTGCAAAAATCGTATAAGCCGCAGTAAGGGAAAGTGGTGATACCACGAGTGAGCCAAGCACCATACTCAGGTCGGGTTTTTTCGGGGGTTTAAGCCCAACTTTACCTGCAAATTTAACAATTTCGTCTAATCCCACGGCCTTTGCAAGGTTCACGGTAGGCACATTTAGTGAGTAGGTGAGGGCATCCCGAAGGCTTACCTTCCCTCGGTATTTCCTGTCGTAATTAAGGGGTCTCCAGGTCTTTCCGTTTTTTACCGGGAACACCACAGGTTCGTCTCTCAGAGTTGCCACCGCCGTGTACCCCTTTTGGAGTGAAAGGGCATAAACAAACGGTTTAAAGGCAGAGCCTGCCTGCCTTTTCGCATAAACAGCCCTGTTAAAGGGGCTGAGTTTGTAATCATATCCACCAACAAGGGCTTCCACCTCTCCATTAGATGGATTGATTGAGACCAAAGCCCCCTGAACCTCAGGTAACTGCTCAAGAGATGTATACACAACACCCCCCGAAATCCTTTCAACCCTGACCAGAACCTGATCTCCCACACTGAGAATCTTATTAAGATCAAACCTCTTTGAACGAACTGTAACGTTTCTCTTTCCGTCATACCGTAGTTTTGCCCACCGGGCATTTTGCTTCTTCAAAACGGCATAGGCACCATTTACGGAAAGTATGGCCTTCTCTGGTGTAACCCTCAGAACCGTTGCCCTCAGCACCTTGCCCTCAAACTCCTTAAGGACATCTCCTGGGGCAAGCCTCTTTAGTTCCTTCTGGACAGATATGTTGTCTATATGGCCAGAAGGACCACGCCATCCCCTTATTTTGTCGTATTTCTCCAGTGCATCTTTAAGTGTCTCCACCCCCTTTATCTGAGCCCAGCGTCTAACCGTGGTATACACCCTGAGCCCTCCGGCATTCACGGCCTCCGGGCCATATCTGTCCTCCAGGTAATCTCTCACAATAGATGTAAAGTACCCGTAAGGCTCATCACCGAACCTTGTAGGCCTTAGTCTCAACGGCTCTTTCTCCGCAAGTTTTCGTTCGGAGGGTTTAAGATACCCCTCATCTTCCATCCTTCTCAAAACAACCCTCGCCCTCTGCTCTGCACGCTGCACATCCCTGAAGGGTGAATATCTGTTTGGAGCCTTCAAGAGCCCTGCAATCATGGCCGCCTCTTTAGGTGACAGTCTCTGAGCCGACTTGCCAAAATACTTCTTTGAAGCCATCTCCACCCCATAAGCACCGCTTCCGAAATATGCCCGGTTCAGATAAAGTTCCAGTATCTCCTCTTTTGTCAACCTCTTTTCAAGAACTATGGCGATCACCGCCTCTTTAATCTTCCTTGTTAGTGTCTTCTCGTGCCCCAGGAAGAGCAGTTTTGCAAGTTGCTGTGTGATGGTGCTTCCTCCCTCCCTGAAACTCATGGAAAGGATATCCCTCACCAGTGCCCTTGCAACACCTATATAATCAATACCCCTGTGCCTGAAAAACCTGGAATCCTCGGTTGCCACAACCGCATTGATCAGATGGGGGGAGACCTGGCTCAAGCGAATATAGGAGGGGTTAAACGGCGCAACTTTATCTATCACCACACCATCAGAAGAATATATCACCGTCTCTTTAAGATAAGGAATCTTTTTGAGATTCTCAATGGAGGGAATACTTTTTAAGAATATTAAATATCCCGAAACGGATAAAAGAGTAATAATTGCCAAGCAAAAAAATAAACAAAAAACATACTTACG
>CAYMML010000227.1:0-2318 GCA_964391515.1 uncultured Thermodesulfovibrio sp.
TTTTACAGTGTAAATCCTTTGTTTCTGCGTTTGTCTGTGTTCCATTTTTTACGATTGAATAAAATCGCATTAAATCCGGTTTCGATGGAATTCTGCCTGCCTCGTTATTAATGTAATAAGTATAAAAGGCAAAGAAATTTTTCTAAACTCTTTGCTCTCTGTGGTTGTTTTTTACAACACTCAGGTGGATCCACCGTTTCTGTGTTTATCTGTGTTCTATTTAGGTTGCGACGGTCAGGCCAGGACATCATTTATGTGAAGTGCTAAATTCAGGAAAGGAGTTCGGAAAACTCTTCGGCATCCTGAAAGGCGGAGTTAATTGCATCCAGCATCTCTTCCTTCCTGATCCCGAAATCATTTTCTGCCACCCTGAAGAGCATCTCGTTCCCTTCCGGCTGATCATACTCCCTGAGAAGGGAGACAAGGTAAATTGCCGGATCAACCCCACCCTCATCGGCACCACCGTGGTGGTTGCCAATGGCGTTTACCATATACTCCGGGAGCCCCCATTTTTCTGCCATCAGGCCTCCGATGGTCTGGTGGTCAAACCCGAAGGCCTCCCGTTCCAGTTCCTCAATATTGGATGACCTGTTCTCATAATACCTGTTGAGCAGTTCGCAATACCCCTCCTTCTTGATGTCAACGAGCACAGGTATCCCCATATCCTGAAGGAGACCGGCCGTAAACGACTCCGTCTCAGTTACGGGGTGAAGTTGGTGTGCAAGTAGCCTTGCAAGGCTTGCCCTCCTTGCAGAGGTTCTCCAGAACTCACCTATATCGAAACAAGATGCCTTCGCCTGTGGGATGGAGTCCCTAACTGCAAGAGACAGTATGATCGCCTCAAGCCTTGACCTCCCAAGCAGTGTAACGGCATGCTGGATGTTTGAAACCTTAGAGGCAAGCCCGAAGGCGGCAGAGTTCACGGTGCCGAGCACACGCACATTCATGCCCGGATCGACCTTGATCATCTCGGCAATAGCAATCATGGAAGACTCAGGGTCTCTGAGCATGGAGAGCACATTCATAACAGCAGCAGGAAAACTCGGGAGTTCATACCCTTCGAGTATATCCTTCAACTCCTCGGCAGGGTCTGACTTCTTCCGCTTGAACAGTTTAAACATAAAACACCTCCCCTAATCCGCCCGTCTTGCCATCTTGTTTGTGAAAATGGAAAGTAAACCACCAAGCATGATGTAGCCGGTAACCACCTCCACCATAGCGATAATCTGAGAGGCAGTATTTGCCGGTATCACATCACCGTACCCGAGTGTGGTAAGTGTTACAACGCTGTAGTAAAATGGTGAAAGCCATGTGGGGTGAGCCCCGTAGTCCACACCGACAATCATGTACAACACCCCAAAGAGCACTATCAGTAACAACGTCCAGCCGCACCACCTCAACATGCTCCTCCCACAGTCGCTGGTTATCCACCAGATATAATAAAGCACCCTCGTGGCCTTGCTCCTTTCCCGAAACTCCTTCAGAAAGTTCTGATCCATTATGAACCGCCTCATCAGGTAGGCACCGGAAAAGTTGATATCCCTTATATCCACACCTATCCATGTGGCGGAGTCATAGCCCGACACCTGCCTGAGGCGTGCCCCTCTCAGATCGGCATTGGTAAAGTTAGAGCCATCCACCTGAGAAAGAGACATATCCGTATCTCGAAGGTCGGCATTTGTAAGGTCTGCGCCGATGATCTTCGCCTGCCTTAACCGTGCCCCCCTGAAGTTGCAACACCTGAGGTCTGCACCGGTAAGGTCGGTCATCGTCACCGTTGCTCCTGAAAGATCGGCCTGAAAGAGGAGTGCCCCCTTGAGTTTTGCCATCCCGAGCCCCACATTTCTGCCTTTCACCTCCTCAAGGTTCGCACCCTCCAGATCGGCTCCGCTAAGTTCAGCACCTGAGATATTTGCCTTGTTAAACACGGCACCCGAGAGTTTTGCCTTGAAAAGCCTTGCACCTTCCAGATTTGCATTTGAAAGGTTTGCACCACTGAAGTCAAACCCCGAAAGGTCAAGACCGGAGAGATCCACCCCCTGTAAATCCTGATTGCTGAAATTCATTGGCAGTTCAGTCCTCTTCAACCTCCCTGCCTTGTAGTCCATCAGGAGCGACCTTCCATTTCCGGCAGAACCCGTTTCATGCTTAAACCTCACGGCGGTTATCCTTCCTCCTTCTGGCACTTCTCACAGATACCGTATAGATACATTGAATGGCCGGTGAGTATGAACCCAAACCTCTCCGCCAGTTTTTGCTGTAGTTTTTCTATCCGTTCATCCACAAACTCCATCTGCCTGCCACACTTTTCACAGATT
>CAYMML010000228.1:0-2312 GCA_964391515.1 uncultured Thermodesulfovibrio sp.
CTGCCACTTATATCCGCCACCACTCCGTTTACCGTTATCCCTACATCAGGTATCATCGTCTCGAATCTGCCGTGCACTGTCATCCCTTCACCTCTTACCGTATCTCCCTCAGATGGTGAGTCTATCTCTATCCTCAACCGGTTCGTTACCCTGAAGGTAACACCATTACTTTCCCCGCCACCAGGTGAGGGGTTTATCACAGTTACTGTGTATTCCCCTATCTGCTGAAGCATACTGGCAGGCACTGTAGCGGTAAGGCTGGTGGCAGTGTAGCCCTCCACTGGAATTGCCTGGCCGTCGAAATTGACCTCAGTGCCTGAGACAAATCCACTTCCGGTTATCGTGATTGCAGTATCACCACTTCCTGCCTCTGTCTCAATGGGGTTTATCCCCGTTATTACCGGCACAGGGTTGTTCACGGTAAACTCAAAGGTGTTTGACTGAAGTGCTGTGTCGTCATAGTTTGTGTTCTCTGCCACTATGGTATAAATGCCAGCCAGAGTTGTATCTGCAGGATCAAGTTCTACCATGAGTTTAGTATCCCTTATGTATGTAACCGGTCTTTCCTGCCCGTTAAACAATATCTTCGTCTCAGTCAGAAAACCGCTTCCATAGACCTCAAGTAACACACTCCCGCTGTTTACTTCCGTCTCTATGGGCACAACCGAACTTATGTAGGGCTCAGGGCTTTTTACCACAAACTCAATACCGTTTGACTCCTCTCCATCGGGATTCTTTATTGTCACAGTGTGAACAGATGGTGAACTGAGTAACCCCCCGGGGATTACTGCCTGAAGTTCTCCACCTGAAAGGAATGTGCTCTGTAATATAGTGCCATCCATGAGTGTAACTGCCCCGGGCTTAAACCCTGTGCCCTTCAGTGTAACCTCGGTATCACCGCTTCCGGCTATTATCATATCAGGCTCTATTGTCGTTAACGTAAGGGGCTCCCTTTCCTTAAACACCCTTATCCCCTCTTCAAAACTCACAAGAAAGTATGAACCAACCCGGGCTATCTCGCCTGCCTTTTTGCCCACGGGGTATTCCTCTGTTACTTCACCTGTTAGGGTATCTATCAGTATAAGCACGCCTCGTTTTTCTTCTGTTACAAGGACTGTTCTGCCATGAACTTCTACATCTCCTGCTTTCCCCTGCACAGTGGCAATCTGTTTTATCCCAAGACTGGCAAGGTCAAGGATGTATATCTTGCCTTTTTCGGTAAGAATACCTGCCTTTGCAGCAGACTCATCAATGGATACCCTCTTTATCTCTTTTTCAAAGGTGAATTCCGTTATCCTTTTCCCGCTTTGAAGGTCTATCACAATAAGGTCAGATTTTCGATGCCCATGCCCTTCTTCTTCAGATTTCCGATCTTCCCCTCTGTGCCCGCCGTCCTTTTCAGCCTTCTCCCCCGTCTTTTCCTCTTTATCTTCTTTATCTGACCTTTCATCTTTTACCTTTTCCTCGCCTTTACTCCTGACTGCTAAAACCAAAATCCCACCCTCTGAGTAACACTCAAGGGCACTCACCTTCTTCCTCACCTTTATCCTGCCAATCACTTTCAGACTGCTCAGGCTTAAAATATCCATCTCATCACCGTGGTGGCGAAGAAAAACCCCGGTATCTGTGCCGGGGCATATCTCAACCCCCTCGGTCCTATCCTTTTCTCCGGGAACCAAAAAACTGTTTCCGGTATTGACATCCAGAAGATAGATATCACCTCCGGCAAGGACAAGGGCGGCTCCGGTTGACTCATCAGATGAAAGGGCGGTTATCTTATGTCTGAATCCTGTCTCAGCGGGAATGGTTTTTAAGAAAGGGTTTATCAAAAGGAGTTTCTTCCCAGCCGTTGCAACTCCAACCGTCCCTCCACTTTCAAGGCTCTCTATCTTCTCACGGATTGAGATATACCCATCATCTACCATTGCCAGTGCAGGAAAACATGAAAAAAACAGATACATCACCAGAAACATCAAAGACGTTAATGAACTTGCTTTACTCCTTACCTTCAGTTCTACTGATACACTTGGCATAACGCCCCTCCATTTAAATAAAAATCATCCCTGTCTATGTATTAAATATCCTGAAAGTTATATCAATTACTTTGCCCCCTCCGGGCAGGCCGCTTACAGTGAAAAATTCTACCATACTGCCTGACTGAAGTCAACTATATTGATCTTTCTGATTAAAAGTATCCGTTATAAACCCTGCTCCTTCCTCATTCCCCATCCTTCCCCAAAATACAAGCATGAATTCCCCGGGTTCTGATGCATCGGACGGAAAAGCAAAGGATATATTCCCACTATGTCCAC
>CAYMML010000229.1:0-2287 GCA_964391515.1 uncultured Thermodesulfovibrio sp.
AGTGAGGTGGGCAGAGGAACCACCTTTACCATCACCCTGCCGGTGAGGGAGAAAGAAGAGTGAGGACAAAAAAGGTATTATTGATACTCATACTGCTCGTGGTGCTCGGGGTGCTTGCCGGTCTTCCGCTTATCTACCAGTATGTTATCTCACCTGATATAGAAAATCACATCCTCTTGTCAAAACAGAAAGAGGCGATGCGGCTTGCTGAGCACCTTGCATCGATGTACGGCGATAGGGGAAAAAATGAATTTGGCTTCCACCCTGGCGATATGTTTCTTGATTACATAAGGAGTTTTTCCATAATCAAGGTAAAGGCTTACAACAGCGAAGGGGTGGTTATATACTCAACAGAGCCCGGTGATCTGGGGGGCATAAACGATGAGCCCTACTTCAGAAACAGGGTGATGAGGGGTGAACCCTATAGTGAGATAAAGCGGGAGGGTGAGAGCACGCTCGAGGGTGAGGATATGGGAAGTGGCCTTGTGGAGACCTATGTGCCGGTTATGTATGAAGGAAACTTCATCGGCGCCTTTGAGATTTACTACGACATCTCAGGGGAGATATCCTTTTTGAATACCCTCTTTCATAAATCAAGGGTGCTTCCCTGGGGGGTCAGTTTTATATCGGCTGTTTTCATAATAATCGCCTTTCTGAAGATATGGAAAGACATGGAAAGCCTTGACAGAGCGGGTCGTTCACTCAGTGAAAGAAACGCCCTCCTCGAGAGGCGAAAGAGATTTCTTGAGGATGTGATAGAGTCAATTCCCCATCCCTTTGCCGTAATAGATGCAAAGGACTACAGGATAATACATGCAAACTCATCATACATGAAGGGTGGAGGCGAATTTTGCTATGAGGTGGCACACGGAAAGTCTGCCCCCTGTGATGTAAGTGGTGAGGTCTGTACCCTCAAAGAGATAATAAACAGGAAGTCACCGGTTATAGTTGAACACCGCCACCTGATAAACAACGAGGAGAGGATATGTGAGGTTCACGGCTACCCCCTTGCAAATGAACGGGGAGAGATCGTGAGGGTCATAGAATATTCCATGGATGTGACAGAGAGGGTAAAGACAGAGGAACAGATAAAAAGCACAAACCAGATGCTGAGAGACGTGCTTGAGTCTGCACCTACAGGGATACTCATCGTTAATGAGGCCGGTGAGGTGGAGTATGTAAACAGAACCATGCTAATGATGAGCGGGCTTGATATGGGTGATTTTCTCTCGCTGAACCTCTTTGAACATGAGCAGTACAGAAGGCTTGGGTTAGACGAGTTGTTAAAAAGGGTGTTTCAAGGAGAGGCCTTTGAGACCGGTCCCGTGAGATATGAGTCTCTTGGAGGGCTCGAGACATACAGGGTTTTCAGGGGTATCCCGGTAAGCATAGACCAGAAGAAGAAGTGCTTTATCTTTGTGGAGGATCTCACAGAGCGAATAAGTTACGAAAACGCCCTCAAGGAAAGCAGAGAGAGGTTCAGGGCTGTTTCGGAAAACGCCCGTGACGGGATAGTGACATTTGACGAGCGGGGTATAATCACCTACTGGAACCGGGCTGCCGCCGATATGTTCGGCTATGGTAGTGAAGAGGCGGTGGGCAGAAGGATTGGAGAGATATTAACTGGCAGAGAGGTTACAGACTGGCAAGGAATAGGTGAGTTTCTATCCAAGCAGGGAAGCCTCTCAATAGGTAGCACATTTGAGGTGGTGGCATTTGCAAAGACGGGTGAAGAGATACCGGTGGAGATGAGCATTGCAAGGTGGAATACAGAAGGTGATGTAAACTACACCGCCATCATCCGTGACATAACAGATAGAAAGGCACTTGAGGATGCGCTTCTTCATGAGAAGGAAAAGATACAGGGGCTCTACCTTGAACTCCTCAAAAAGAACGAGATTATAGAGGAAAACAAAAGGAGGCTTGAAGATGCAATAGAAAAGATTGCAGAACTCATACATGATGTGGTTATAGAAAAGTCCTTCGGTGTGAGGTTCAAAAATCCCGCTCTCAAAAAATGCTACGAACTTAAAGGCTGCAGGTATGAAGACTGCCCCTGTTACGGTAAGGAGGCCATGCGGTGCTGGGCGGTGGCCGGAACATTTTGCGGGGGTGAGGTTAAGGGAGGATTTGCGAAAAAACTCTCCTCGTGTGAGGAGTGTGAGGTCTTCCGCAACTCAGTTTCTGATCCGCTCTTCAGGATAGGTGAACTCTTCAATACCATGATGGAGATACTTGAGGCAAAGAACCGGGAGTTGGAGGAGGCGTACAACGAGTTAAAGATGAC
>CAYMML010000230.1:0-2246 GCA_964391515.1 uncultured Thermodesulfovibrio sp.
GCAGGATGTGCATCTATACAGGGAGGATAAGGAATGAGTATGGATACAACCGATCTGGAGGAGTTTTTCAGAAAGAGAGGCCCTTTAAAAGGTGGAATACCGAAGATGGATTTCAACTTCCATCCCAGATCTGTGCTTACACTGATAGTTCTGTTCTTTATTGTGGTGGGCGCATATACTTCTTTTTTCACGGTCTCCCCCGAGGAGGTGGGGGTGGTGCTCAGGTTTGGCAGGTATATCAGGACTGTTGACCCGGGGCTCAACTTCAAGATGCCCTTTGGTATTGAGAAGGTTTATAAGGTGCCTGTGGAGAGGCAGATGAAGGAAGAGTTCGGGTTCAGGACTGTCAGGCCGGCAAGACGCACATCATACTCAAAACGGGATTATTCCGAGGAATCGCTTATGCTCACTGGTGATCTGAACTCGGCCGATGTGGAATGGATAGTTCAGTTCAGGATAAAAGATCCATATAAGTTTCTGTTCAAGGTAAGAAACAATATAGATACATTTAGGGACATGAATGAGGCGGTGATGCGTGAGGTTGTGGGTGACAGGAGCGTGAATGAGGTCCTTACGGTGGGAAGGGTGGAGATAGAGACAGAGGTTAAAAGGATGCTTCAGGAACTTGCCGATCAGTACGAACTTGGTATAAAGGTGATGCAGATCGTCCTTCAGGATGTAAACCCGCCTGAGCCTGTTAAGCCTGCCTTTAACGAGGTTAACGAGGCACAGCAGGAGAAGGAGCGGATGATAAACGAGGCACAGTCTGAATACAACAAGGTGATACCCAGGGCAAGGGGTGAGGCAAAGAAGGTGATAGAGGAGGCCAAGGGGTATGCTGTAGAGCGTGTAAACCGCGCAAAGGGCGAGGCAGAAAAGTTCAATGCCCTCTTTTCAGAGTATCTTAAGGCTCCGGAGGTGACAAAGCAGAGGATATTCCTTGAGACCATGAACGAGGTGCTTCCACGCCTCGGGCGCAAACTGATCACCGATAAGGAGACCGCCGGGATACTCCCCCTCTTTCAGTTTGGTGAACCTAACCTTTCCGGTAAGGGGGTGAAGAGATGAAAAAACTCGCCTTTCTTTTTGTGGTGCTTGTCATTATAATGGCGGTAATAACCCTCTCATCTGCTCTATATATTGTGAATGAGCCGGAACAGGTGATTATCACACAGTTTGGTAAACCGGTAGGAGAACCGGTGCTGGAGCCCGGTATTCACTTTAAGATGCCCTTCATACAGAAGGCAAACTATTTTGAGAAGAGGTTCCTTGAATGGGACGGTGATGCAAACCAGATCCCCACCAAGGACAAGAGGTTCATCTGGGTTGATACCTATGCAAGGTGGAGGATTGTTGATCCTTTGCTTTTCTTTCAGAGGGTGCGGGATGAGCGGGGAGCAAAGACAAGGCTTGATGATATCCTTGATGGTGAGACAAGAAATGTGATAGCCAATCACAACCTTGTCGAGATAGTCCGTTCTTCCAACAGGGAACTTCAGTTTGGTGATATCTTTAAGGATCAGAAGACGACGAGTTCCCTGGCGAAGATCAGACATGGTCGGGACAGGATTACCAAGATCATAATAGAGGCTGCTTCTCCCAGGTTAAGGGAGTTGGGGATAGAACTGCTGGATCTAAAGTTCAAGCGGATAAATTATGTTAAAGAGGTTCAGCGAAAGATCTTCGACCGGATGATTGCTGAAAGGCAGAGGATAGCCGAGAGGTTCCGCTCCGAAGGAAGGGGTGAGGCGGCCGAGATAATAGGTAAGAAGGAAAGGGAACTTAGAAAGATCCGGTCTGAGGCATACCGTGATGCACAGAAGATAATGGGTAAGGCAGATGCCGAGGCTACCGCCATCTACGCATCTGCCTACAACCAGAGCCCGGCGGCAAGGGATTTTTACAGGTTTCTCAAGACCATGGAGACTTACAGAAACACACTTACTGAAAAGGACTGGCTGGTGCTCACCACAGAGGGAGACCTTTTCAGGTTTCTCAAGAAGCACGAAACGGGGATAAAAAACAGCCCTTGAATCTGCCTGGCAGTTTGTAATCCTTACACTTCGGAAGAGTGAGTTTCTCACTCACTCTTCCCCCTGGTCTGATGCCTGTTTTATGCAACGAGGTCGAAACTTGCTGTGTTTTCCTTGCATATCAGTAATTACCTTTCCCCTCCAATGATGAATAACCATTTATTTTGTTCCCCACTCCAGGTAAAATAGACCTGTGAACTGGTATCAGTTGAA
>CAYMML010000231.1:0-2225 GCA_964391515.1 uncultured Thermodesulfovibrio sp.
TTACAAGGTGAGGCGCTATCTCCCTCCTTTCAGGGAAAAGCCTGAACCCTCTACTTTTATGCTTCATACATCATATTATCCCAGAATGTCTGTCGTTAATACCACCTGAACACGCACAGAGAAGGGTTTATGTGTTAAAATAAACCAGTAGAGCGGTTCTTTCATACATCATTGCCAGGAGGATTTAACTATGCCCTCCACCGGTTACAGACCATTTGAAAAACTTGCCTTTCTGAAAGAGCACCTCTCTGCAAATCCGGGAAAACGAAGACACAATACGGAAGAGGTAGTGCCTGAGTCCGATGAGGAGACTTGTTTCCTTGAGGCAATGGCAGATGTAAAGGAGATATCCGAGTTCAGAGAACTTCCCTATAGATCACCCAGAAAAGCCATCCCCTCTCGAAAATCAAGGGATACAAACCCACTCAAAATCCTTGAAGACATAGTGTTTGGCAGAGCACCCATAAACCTCAGCGATACCTCCGAGTATGTGGAATGGTTAAACCCCGGCCTTACGAAGGATACATTAGAGAGGCTTCATGGAGGTTCCGTCTCTGTTCAGGATTACATAGACCTCCACGGCTACCGCCTTGAGGAGGCAAGAGAGGAGGTCGAAGTTTTCCTGAGAGACTCTCTAAGAAAGGGACTCCGGTGTGTGAAGATCATTCACGGAAGGGGGCTTCGGTCTGCAAGGGGGCCTGTGCTAAAACGGGCGGTCTGTAAGTGGCTTGAGAGGGATTTCCGGCGGTATGTTTCCGCATATGTAACGGCAAGGGCCTGTGACGGAGGGCTCGGGGCGGTTTATGTTTTGTTGAAAATGTGATATACTTTTATAGATGGTTAATAAAGGCAACAGGACAACCACCCTTTCAGACCCCGTTATTGTAAGGTTCTCTGATATGATTGCCACCCTTAGAGATGAAATCCCCATCTGCTATCTCTTCGGCTCCAGGGCACGCTCAGACTGGAGGCCAGATTCCGATTATGATATACTGGTGGTAATGTATAAAAAAAACAGGGATATTATCGATAAACTCTACGATCTGGTTATGGATATCTTACTTGAAACGGGCAGGCTTGTTTCTCTAAAGATTTTCAGTTATGAGGAGTTTAAGAGATTGAGTTCGATTCCCACACCGTTTATGGAGCGTGTTTTAAAGGAGGGCATAAGGCTTGGATAGATCAACTCAGGATCTTATACTTGCCTATATCCAAAAGGCTGAGAAGAAACTATCCGTTGCTAAAAAACTCTTTAACGAAAGAGAGTATGAAGATTCGGTTTCCAGGGCCTATTATTCCGCCTTTCATTCAACTCAGGCACTCCTTTTAAGCGAGGGACAAAAGGCAGATTCCCACAAAGGTGCCATAACCCTGTTTGGACTCCTTTTTGTCAAAACAGGCAAATTTGACAGAAACTATGGGAAATACCTGAGCAATTTAAAAGACGACAGAGAAAGCAGTGATTATGAGGTGTTTTCTTTTATAGATGAAGAAACCGCCGAGACTGCTCTGAAGGAAGCCGAAGATTTTCTCAACGGGGCAAAGGCTTATCTTAAAAATATTGGTGCCCTTTAACTAATCTTCTCAATATCCTTATTTGCACCAAGCACTATCAGCACATCTTCCTTCTGTATAGTATCATCTGGAGCCGGGTTTATATTCCAGGTCTCCTTCTTTATGCCATCAATAAAAAACTGCCTTTTTATGGCGATCACACTCACCCCGTAATCGGCACGAAGGTTAGCCTCTTTAATGGATTTGCCCCAGATGAATGCAGGTGCAGACATCTCTACGATGCTGTATTCAGGTGACAGTACAATCTGCTCAAGAAACTCAGGCCGTATCAATGACTGAGCCACCCTCTTTGCCATATCCCTTTCGGGGTAGACAACCCTGCCCACCCCGATATGCCTCAGGATCTTTCCGTGAAGATCGTTTACCGCCTTGGCTATTATCTCACTCACTCCCAATTCCTTGAGAAGCATCACCACAAGTATGCTTGCCTCAATGTTTTCTCCAATACTCACAATCGCCGTATCTACGTTCTGAACCCCTGCCTCCCGCAGTGCCTTTTCATCGGTGGCATCACATTCCACCGCAATCGTTGCCACATCAGAAAGTGACTTCACCTTTGTCTCATCTTCATCTATTGCAATTACCTCTGCCCCAGCCTGTGAAAGGGTTTCGGCTACTGCAAAGCCGAACCGTCCAAGCCCTATAACAGC
>CAYMML010000232.1:0-2219 GCA_964391515.1 uncultured Thermodesulfovibrio sp.
CCTTTATAAGAATCCCCCTTGTTGAGGCATTGCTTGAACCTATCAGTATGGCAAGAGGGGTGGCAAGCCCGAGTGCGCAGGGGCAGGCTACCACGAGCACCGCCACCGAATTCATCACCGCCACACTAAGTTTCCCATTGTTGAAATACCAGTAAATAAAGGCAGATACCGATATCAAAAACACGGCAGGCACAAACCAGCCCACCACCCGGTCTGCCAGTCTCTGTATGGGCGCCTTTCTGAACTGTGCCTCCTCAACCGTCTTTATTATCCCTGAAAGTGCGGTCTCACCCTCTTTTCTTGTAACCCTGAAAAGGAGCCTTCCGTCAATATTCATGGTTCCGGCAAAGACCTCATCCCCAATTGACTTACCCACCGGAACCGACTCCCCGGTAAGCACCGCCTCGTCCACATCTGAGCCTCCCTCCACAACCTCCCCATCCAGTGGTATCCTCTCCCCGGGAAGCACCTCCACAAGTGTACCTTCTTTGATTGCACTTACAGGGAGCATCCTTCTTTCTCCACCCTCCACCACCCTTGCCTCATCGGGCTGGAGGGTGATCAACCTCGATAAGGCCTCACCCGCCCTCTCCCTTGCGCTGCTTTCAAGGAAACGGCCAAGCAATATCAGCGTGATTATCATTGCCGATGTATCAAAAAAGACCTCACCGCCTGTGAAGATCATAGCCACACTGTAGGCATAAGCGGAAAACGATCCGGTAAAGATCAGAAAGTCCATGTTTATACTTCGGTTTTTTAATCCCCTCACCGTACTTCTCAGAAAGGGTGCACCACCGTAGAAGACCACAGGGGTTGCAAGCCCCCAGGCAATAAACTGAAAGACCCTCCTGTAGGTCTCCTCTATGCCCTGGAAGTACCCGGCATAAAGAGCCACGGTATAGAGCATGAGTTGCATGGAGAAAAAGGCGGATGTGCCAAACCGTATGAGGAGATCCCGTTTTTCCCTGCCAAGGGATTTCTGAAGGTCAGACCTGAGGGCGGGCGCCGGGGGGTACCCGATAGACTGAAAGGCATTTATAACCTGCTCAAGGCCGATCTTTTCAGGGTCCCATCTCACCACGGCACGATGGGTTGCGAAGTTTACACGCACATCCTCTATGCCATCCAATCCTTTCAAATACCGCTCAATCAACCATATACAGGATGCACACCTGATACCCCCAAGGTGAACCTCAAGCGACAAAAATCCATCTTCCTCCCTTATGAACTTCCTGAATGTATCAGGCTCTGTAATCAACTCGGGAGGGGGGCCAGGCCTCCAGTCAGTCCTCTTTTTGTAAAAATCCTCAAGCCCCGATTCGTGAAGGATGTGGTACACCCCCTGACAGCCGTGGCAGCAGAATCTGTACTCAACGCCGTCAATTACCTCTCTTATCTCTGAGCCCTCCCTTATCTCAGAGAGGCAGTGATGGCAGACCGCATTGTTACTCATCTTTCCCGGCAGGAATCTCTCTGTTTTTCAAATAGATATAGAGTGCTATGCCAACTGCGATCATGGAGAGGCAGAGTATCTGACCCATGGTGAGAAAGGAGACGACGAACCCAAGTTGCGGATCGGGCTCCCGGAAAAACTCAAGGAAAAACCTTATCCCCCCGTAAAGAAGCAGAAAAGACACCACCATGTAACCGGGCTTTTTTACCCTGTCTTTCAAAAACCAGAGGACAAGAAAAAGTATCAGCCCCTCAGAGAATGCCTCGTAGAGTTGTGAGGGGTGCCTGGGAAGCCCGTCTGAGCCCGGAAAGACCATAGCCCACGGCAAGGTGGATACCCTGCCGTAGAGTTCGGCATTAATGAAGTTTCCAAGCCTTCCAAGCCCAAGCCCTATGGGGGCGGTAACGATTATCATGTCTGCCCATCTCCAGAAGTCCACACCCTTTTTTCTTGAAAATACCACCCCCGCAAAAATGCTACCGATCAGCCCTCCGTGAAAAGACATCCCCCCATGCCAGACCTTTATGATCTCTAACGGGTTATGGAGGTACTCTGAGAGGTTGTAAAATACCACATACCCGAGCCTTGCACCAATTATGAGCCCCAGGACAAGATAGAAGTAAAGGTCGTCAACCAACTCCTTTTTAATCTTAAGCCCCCGCTTCTTGATCTGAAACCGCACGAGAACATAGGAGGCAAGAAACCCGAAGAGGTACATAAGCCCGTACCACCTCACCTCAAGTGAGCCTATCTTTACAATGTAGGG
>CAYMML010000233.1:0-2199 GCA_964391515.1 uncultured Thermodesulfovibrio sp.
CCATCTTCTCCCCAGAACACCAGATACTTCACATTGAAAGATACCGTCACAGGCTCTCTATTGATGGCACCCCAATAATCTATGCAGTGGTGGTTTTCAGAAAAAGGGCATAAAGATACCAAAGAATACACAATTGAAAGGGGGTTTGGATATTATGCACTGCTACGATAAAATGATTTTATGCAATTGTAAGGTTAAATCTTCTCAGATAAAACTGCTTCGTTAAGTACTCAATATCAAACTTTATTGCATAGTGATATAAAATTATCACGGGGACAATCAAAGGTATCCTTCCAAGGCGGTAGTCCTCAATTATTTTCAGAAGTTCTCTTTTTTCGTCGGGGCTGAGGTATCTTTTGAAATAACCCATGATGTGCTGAAGGACATCGGTGTGTTTTTTACGGGTAGTCTCTACTTTAAGGGCATCCATGTAAAGGGCAACGTATCTCTCATAGAGTTCAGAGGGGCTTATGGAATTTGCATCTGCCACAAGCCTTCCCAGAGCCTGAAGGTGTCTTCTACTGTGTGACATTATCTGGAGTTTATGCACCGAGTGGAATTCAATTATGTTTTTCCTGCTTTTTCTATTTTTTGAAAACTCCTGCCAGTCTCTGTATGAAATCACACGTTCAATAAAGTTCTCTCTTTCCTCAGGCTGCCATAGGTCTTCATCTTCTGCCAGAGGCATATATGGAAACTCCCTCATCAGGGCATCGGCAAAAATTCCTCTGCCTTTCCTTATCACGCCACTATCTCTATCATAGACATCCACCTTAAGTCCACAACTGGGAGAACGGCTTTTGAGGACAAAACCTGAAAGTGCTGCTTTCCTGAGTTCACGGAGCTTTCTTTTTGACCATCTCTTTAAGAGAGGGGTTTTATCCACTCCTGTGTTTCTTGTAATAATCCTCGGCTCTGATGGGTCTCCTTCAAGACGCATGGGCTCACGAGGGACAGACATCCCGCATTCCACCTCGGGGCATACAGGCAGTAACTCAAAGTGACTCCCAAGGGTGTATTTCAGATAGGGGTCAAGTTTTTCCTCACCGTCGTATCTGGTTATCTCACCAAGTAGGCATGCGCTTATGCAGAGGCGAATTTTATACATGATAGATTATATCATAGGGGAAATTATCTGCTATAACTTAACCTTACAGGTGCATAAAGCAGTATGATGACCTTTTTTAAGTAACGGGTTTTTCCTTCTTAATATGTTATTCCCGTCTGAAAATGTGATTTAGATTACATTTTTTGATGCCAGTGTGTATTAAAATAAGAGATAATAACAATCTTATATTATTAGATTAGAAGCATGTGTAATCGAAGGAGAGTTAAATGACACGTGAAAGAACAAAACTCTGGTATCTCAAGAACCTTGACATGTTCAGCCACCTTCGTGATGAGGAGCACAGGATGATTGACCGCTACTCGCAGATGAAGGAGATAAAAAAAGGTGATGTGCTTTATTTTCAGGGCTCTTCAAACAACGATATCTATATATTAAAAAAGGGGGCTGTGAAGATAACAAAACTTGCCCCCCAGGGGAAGGAGATAATTCTCGACATCTTCAAGGGTGGAACAATTTTCGGTGAGATGGCGGTAGTGGAATCGCATGAGCGGGATGAGTCAGCAGTTGTTATGGAAGACGGGCTCATATGTATAATGAAGAAGAAAGACTTTGACAATCTTATAAAGATGGTGCCAGGCCTTTCTTTGAGGATAACAAAGATGATCGGTCTCAGACGGTGGAGGATAGAAAACAAACTCCTCGATCTTTTATACAACTCGGTGCAGGTCCGTCTTGTAAAAACCCTTTTGAACCTGCTTGATGATTTTGGCGTTCCTCATGAGAAAGGGTATATTTTAAAGATAAAACTTACTCATAAAGACTTTGCCGATCTCATAGCCTCTACGAGAGAGACAGTGACCGCCACGCTCAACAACCTCAAGTCAGAGGGGCTGATAGATAACGAGGGGAAATATGTAATCATCCCCTCACCGGAAAGGTTGAGAGAGTTTCTCGATGAGGCCGAGATATCAGATTAGTTTTGGCTTTATATAAATGTTGCATAAAACCTACCACAGAGCACTCGGAGAACACAAAGGGTAAAGAGTTTAGATAAATTTCTTTGTCTCTTATATTATCTTACTAATGGGTAAGGTTCTGAAAAGGCATGAAATACAGTTTCAATGTCTTAT
>CAYMML010000234.1:0-2113 GCA_964391515.1 uncultured Thermodesulfovibrio sp.
GGATGGAGGGAGTGAGTCTGGACTTTGTGGGGAGGTTTGAATCTATAGAAATGGATACCGAAAATATACTGCAAAGATTATCTATGAACGGCAGGCAACTTCCACATCTGAATGCCACAGGGCATGATGACTACAGGACATACTACTGCAAAGAGTCAGAAGAGATTATCAGGGATTTTTATGCAGAAGACTTTCGGTATCTTGGGTATGACACGAGGCTGGTTGCCTGAACTGAAGGGAACTTATGAAATCCTTTATTGCCGATTCAATGCTCGGGAGCCTTGCCAGGTGGCTCAGGTTTATGGGGTATGATGTGGAATATTTCCGGGAGGGTGAGGATGCTGAACTCGTCAGGATTGCCAGACAGGGTGGTAGGACGATCCTGACGAGAGATGGCGGGCTCATAAGGAGGTTCAGGGTCTCGGCGGTCTTTATAAGATCTGAATCTCTTGAGGAGCAGTGCAGGGAGTTTCTTCAGAGAGTGAACGTGGTGCCAGGGGAGAGGAGGTGTATGAGATGTAACCGGCCTCTTTCAACCGTAAAAGATCCCGAAAGTGTGAGAGACCTGGTGCCGGAGCATGTGTATCACCAGAGGAAATCTTTCCAGATATGTCCGTCCTGTGGTAGTATTTACTGGAAGGGCAGCCATTATGAAAGGATGCTTGAGCGAGTGAGAAAGGTCAGACAGGAGCCCCCTGAGGTATGAGCAGTATTAGGAAGAGGTTGATCCTCACGGCATCACTGCTCTTTGCCGTCGTTCTTACCGGTACCCTTGGTTATACAGTTCTTGAAGGCTGGCCGTTTTTTGACTCCCTTTATATGACCATCATAACGCTCACAACGATCGGGTACGAGGAGATAAGGCCTCTCTCTCAGACCGGCAGGCTGTTTAATATATTCCTGGTCTTTTTTGGTATAGGTGTGGTCGCCTATGCGGTAAACAACGGGATAAGGGTGGTCTTTGAGGGTGAGATACAAAAGGCGTTTGGGAGGAGAAAATTGGAGAAGAAATTAAGATCAATCAAGGGGCATTACATCGTTTGTGGCTACGGCAGGATGGGGAAGATAATCTGTAAGGAACTGAAAGCCCGGAAGATGCCTTATGTGGTGGTGGAAAAGGAGAGACAGGAGGTGGATGCCGATGATGAGAGTGTATTCATTTACGGAGATGCCACGCGGGATGAGATACTGAAGGAGGCCGGTATCGAGCGTGCCCGTGGGCTGATCTCGGTTCTTTCTACCGATGCACAGAACCTGTATGTGGTTCTAAGTGCAAGGGGGTTGAACCCGGGGCTGCTCATAGTTGCCCGTGCCGGGGAGGAGGGTTCAGAGCAGAAACTTATCCGTGCCGGTGCTGACAGGGTGGTCTCACCCTATTACATCGGGGGGTTGAGGATCGCCCATACGGTGCTCAAACCGGCGGTGGTGGATTTTATAGAGTTTGCCACCAAGAGCGAGAACCTGGAACTTCAACTTGAGGAAATACCGGTATCTGAGAAATCGCCGATAGCAGAAAAGACGATCCATGAAGCAGGAGTTGGGAGAGAACTGGGTGTGATAATAGTTGCAATAAAGCGTGACTCTGGTGAGATGAAGTTCAACCCGGTTCATAACACAAAGATACATGCAGGTGATACATTGATCGCCATCGGAGAGACGGAGAAACTGGCAGCCCTTGAGAAACTTGCACAACACTGATGCCATGGTGGGTTGACATGGTGTCATTTATTGTGTGAGAATTCATAAAAGATACTGATTTTCATTATCTTTTGAGATGAGAGAGGAAAAGAGCATATTTGCAGACTTTCTGGCAAGCCGGAACCTCAGGATGACCCCTCAGCGCGGGCTTATCCTCGATGTCTTCCTGCGGACGGCCTCCCATATTACCTCTGAGGAACTCTATGACAGGGCAAAAAAGCAAGACCGGTCAATCGGGCAGGCTACTGTTTACCGGACATTGAAACTCCTCTCAGAGGCAGGGCTTGCCAGGGAGGTGGATTTCGGTGACGGTGTGATCAGGTATGAGCACAGTTACGGACATGAGCACCACGATCACATAATCTGTGAAAAGTGTGGCAGGCAGATGGAGTTTGTGGATGAACGGATAGAAAAA
>CAYMML010000235.1:0-2102 GCA_964391515.1 uncultured Thermodesulfovibrio sp.
TTTTTATTTTTGAAATGCCAGGTTAAATCACCTGCAATTTCCCCGTTCCCCTTTGAACCTTCCCGATTACGGCAAAAAACTCGGCATACCTTGCGTAGGTCTCAAGCCCACTGTCATCAAATGTAAGGATAAGCCCTCCAGAGGTTTGAGGGTCTGTAAGCAGTAGTAGTGTATCGTCATCAAGGTTAGTCTCAACTGCTTGAGATGTCTTAAGGTGCTTCAGGTTTTCATAAGCACCTTCGGGAATGATCCCAAAATCAGCAAGGTCAACCGCCTTTTCCATAATGGGCACAGCCTTATGATCAATCGCAAAATCAACCTCCTGGTTTCTTACCATGTTAAATGCGTGACCCAGGAGTCCAAACCCTGTAATATCTGTTCCCGAGTGAACGCCGGAGTTAATTGCTAGTATGGATGCCTCTTTATTGGATCTGAGCATCCATGACACAGCCTCCCGCAACTCCACATCTCTGATCTTTCCCCCTTTGAATGCGGTTGTGATTATGCCTGTGCCGATGGGCTTTGTGATTACAATATTATCGCCCGGGACTGCACCCTCTTTTCTTATGATATTATCCACAAGTACCGTCCCGGTCACAGAGAGGCCGAACTTCAGTTCCTGATCGTCAAAAGTATGCCCGCCAAGAAGGTGAACATCCTCGTTTTTTAATATTTCAAGGGCACCCTTGAGGATCATCCTGACGGTATTTTTATCTATATCACAGGCAGGGTAGCCAAGTATGGCAAGTGCTGTATGTGGAGTGCCCCCCATTGCGTAGATATCGCTGAGGGAGTTTGTGGCGGCAATCTTTCCAAATGTGACGGGATCATCCACAAGGGGGGTTATGATGTCAACCGTTTCAACGAGGGTTGTCTCCTTGTTGAGTGAAAATACTCCCCCATCGTCACCTGGAGGGACCAGAACTGAGGTCGCTCCGGTGGCTGAAAGCCCCTCAAGGATGCCTTCCAGGTCCGCCGGACCCAGTTTGCCGGCTCAACCTGCAGCCTTCGCCTTATCTGTCAGCCTGTAATCCACACTGATATATTAACTGAAGTTTCCTCTGAAATCCTACTCCGGTGCCGGGAGAGTCATCACCCTCTGCCTTGACCTCTCACTCTTCCATCCGTATGATAGATACACCATGTATGTGTGTTTAAATGGGAAGATTGTTCCGGAAGGTGAAGCAAAGATTCCTGTATCGGACAGGGGATTTCTCCTTGGTGACGGGGTCTTTGAGACAATGCGTGTCTATGATGGGTACCTCTTCCGGCTCAACTCCCACATTGAGAGGTTATACTCAGGTGCTGAAAGGCTGGGAATAACCGTCCCCATTGAAAGGGAGAGGTTACGAGAGATTGTTTATAAACTTATCAGTAAAAACGGGATTGAAACCGGTGTCATAAGGATTACGCTTACAAGGGGGGCAGGTGGCAGGGGCATCTTGCCACCAGAAGATCCGGAGCCCACTTTGGTGGTTACGGCTTCTCCCTGGTGCCCGCCTTCTGAAGAGTTATACAAGAGGGGGGTGAAGGTGGTTGTCTCTGATGATCCACTTTCATTTCGGACGGAGAGGGATAAGCATATTAAGCCTGTTAGTTTTCTCTTTTACATATTAAGGAGAATGGACTCAGGGGGAAGTGATGTTTATGATGTAATTCTTAAAGACCACAACGGGTACATTACGGAGGGAACAATAAGCAATGTCTTTTTTGTAGTAGATGATACCCTTTATACACCTTCGCCTGAACTTGGTATACTGATGGGTATAACGAGGGGTGTGGTTATGGAACTTGCAAGAAGAAAAGGGCTGAATGTGGTGGAGGGCTGTTACACTCAAGGGGATATTGAAGGTGCCCATGAGGTGTTTTTAACTAACTCACTAATTGAAGTTATGCCGGTATCTTCACTAAGAGACAAACAGTTCCTGGTTGGTAACATCACAAAGGAGTTGATTACCGCTTACAGGGAGATGGTTGATGGGGAGAGGCATTAAGGATATAGCACAGAGGATTGAGCATACCCTTCTCAGGCCGGATGCCACGGCAAAGGATATAGAAAACCTCTGTAATGAGGCACGCCGTTACGCCTTCTGGGCGGTGTG
>CAYMML010000236.1:0-2097 GCA_964391515.1 uncultured Thermodesulfovibrio sp.
GCCCTGGTTTTTTATATATCTCCTTATCACTTCTTCATTCGTCGCCTCTCCCACTTTGAAGTGCTTCCCAAAAATGAGACACTCATACAGGAGTTTAAGAGAAGAACTTTCTTAAAGCATCTAACCCTTTGAAAGAATTACGTTTTTCAGGCCTCAGCGTGTAAGACCCATCATGTAAGTCCAATTAGGGCATAAAATTCAATATAATCAGGTAACATATCGATATTTATACTTGACAAGTAAGACCCTACTATGTATAATATATACATGGCTCATTTCCATATCAAGAAGAAAAAAGGAAGACCCTACCTCTATGTCCGAGAGATTGCCCGCATTGATGGCAAGCCAAAGGTCATATCCCAGGTCTATATAGGCTCTCCAGAACGGGTAGCCAGATTGGTACAGGGAGGCACACAGGGCTCTGTCAAGCTCAAAGTAGAGGAGTTTGGGGCATTGTGGCTTGCAGAGCAGATTGACCGTGATATTGATTTAGCAGGCATAGTGGATGAGATCATTCCCAGGGGGGCGGGTGAGACGGGGCCGTCGGTAGGAGAGTATTTTCTTTACTGTGTATGGAACAGGATGTGCGAGGCAGTAAGCAAGAACAGGATGAAAAGGTGGTATGAACGCACGGCCATCCAGCAGATTCGGCCTGTGGACATTAACGAGTTAACGTCTCAGAGGTATTGGGAGAAATGGGATCGTGTAACAGAGGATGCTCTTGAGAAGATAGGCAGGAGGTTTTTTGAGAAGCTCTGGGAGGTAGAATCTCCTGATGCAGACTGTTTATTGTTTGATACGACCAATTATTACACCTTTATGGCCAGTCAAACAAGGTCTGATCTTGCCCGCAGGGGCAAGAACAAGGCGGGGCGGCATCATCTACGGCAGGTTGGGGTTGGGCTTTTAGTTGACCGAGGCAGCCGGCTGCCCCTGTACTACTGTGTGTATCCTGGGAATCTTCATGACAGCGGTGTGTTTAGGGCGGTTATGGATGAGATGTTCGGAATTGTTTGTGGATTAAACAGGACAAAGGAACGACTTACGGTTGTAATAGATAAAGGGATGAATGCTGAGGGCAACTATACATGGATAGACGAGCATAGGCGGATACACTTTATAACAACCTACTCGACATATTTTGCCCGTGATCTTGCTGCGACCGACCTTGATCTGTTTGAGCCGGCTGAGACAAGGAGGAACAGGCAACTACTCAGGGAAGGCAGGGGGGATGAGCGTCTCTTAGTGTATCGCACAAAGGGGCATTTCTGGGGCAAGGAGCGGGCAGTTGTGGTGACGTATGATCCGGTTTTAGCCCGCAAGCAGGCATACACTCTTGATAGCAAACTGGAGGTAATTCGTCGGGAACTGCTTGTGATGCGTTCAAAGGTGAGGGAGAAGGCACCGCATTGGCGCAATCCGGAGGCGATAAGGGAAAGATATCTCCGTCTATGCGAGAGGCTGCATGTACCGGCTGACCTGTATATCCTGGAGTTTACAGAGACACCTGATGGACTTACCATGAGTTTTCGAAAGGATGTTTCCAGGGTGAAGCAGAGGCAGGCGGTATTTGGAAAGAATATAATCATCACTGACAATATGGACTGGAGCACGTCTGAGATAGTAGAGGCCAGTCTTGACAGGTGGCAGGTAGAGAACCGGTTCAGGCTCAGTAACGATAAAGACCTTGTTGCGATGCGTCCCATTCGGCACTGGACGGACAGCAAGATCAGGTGTCACCTGTTTACATGTGTGGTGGCGATGACATATCTGAGGAGGATAGAGTTGCGCCTCAATGCAGCCGGGATCAGTCGCACGGCAGAAGATGTGATGGATGACATGAGGCACCTTCATTCAGTGCTGATTCTTACCGAAGGAGGGAGAAAGCCAAGGCGCTGCCTGGAAATCCCCACGAAGACCCAGGCCGAAGTCCTATCGGCCTTCGGATACTTTATAGATGACAGTGGGGTCTTACATCCAATTCGTCGCTAACTGCCTGTTAATACAGACTTTTCTATGAATTGTAATTGCTTATCTCTTAAACTCCTGTTAAAGAGTTTTGAGCAACCTCATATTTGTGACTTTATAGCGTTCCAG
>CAYMML010000237.1:0-2067 GCA_964391515.1 uncultured Thermodesulfovibrio sp.
TTCCTCTGGGTGCCTTTTGTTTTTTCACACAAAGGGAAAGGAGGTGTACGGGTGGTGTACCTGATAGACCTGCTCGACATACTGCGGGAAAGCCCGTTTTTTGTTGAGGTTAGCAAACGGGAAATCCTCTGTCATATGGGAGAGTATTGCGAGCTGGAATACGACTGTGTAGGAGAAGTTTTCGCCTGTAGATAATACATACATGTGAGGACGAACAAAGAAGGATACATATGCGAGTGCGGAGTCAGGACGCTAAGCCCTGATGGGCGTTGTGTTGTCTGCAAGTCAGGACTGACAAAAATCAGGGAGGCACTTTTTTCAGGTGAGCAGAAAGCAAACAAAAAGAGATCCAGAAAAGACAAGAAAGGCAATTAAATATTACCTTTCACAAGGGTTAAGCATCATTCCCTTGAAGGGTAAAACATACTCTACGAATGAAAAGGAGTCAAAAACTCCTCTCCTCACCTGGTCTAAGTATCAGAAAAAACAGGCCACAGAAAAAGAGGCAATGAAGTGGTTTGAGAATTGGCCTATGATGAACATAGGGATAGTTACGGGACAGGTCTCAGGCATAGTGGTTGTTGATCTGGACTCCAACGAGGCCATGAAAATGGCGGAGAAAAACGGTCTTCTTGATACAGCGGTGGTAAGAACCGGAAAAGGGGCGCACGCATACTTCAGATACCCGGAAGGCAAACGGATAACTAACACGGTAAGACTGAACGGATTGGAAATAGACATCAGGGGAGACGGCGGTTATGTTGTGGCACCGCCATCTTTACATTGGAACGGAAACGAATACAGGTGGTTAAAGGGTAAGGAACTGTGGAAGAAAGACCTTGCCATGCTGCCTGAGAGCCTCGTAGAGACGATTTCTAAGCCTGGAAATGGTAACGGTAATGGCAATGGCCTAAAGCCTCTCTACGGCGGTGTGGATGCAGGACAGAGGAATGATTCACTTGCCCGACTGGTGGGATCATGGCTATACGATGGACTATCATACGAGGAGTGCCTTCGTATGGCAGAACTGTGGAATAAGAACAACCGTCCACCGATGTCAGATAGAGAGGTTCGGGCAGTCGTAGAGAGTATCTGGAAAAAGCACCAGGAATGCAAGCAGATAATAGATCCTGAACTCAAGAAGACACTCACTTATGAGAAAAACCTGTTTTATCTGCCTTTGTTCGTTCACAACCGAAATCTCATTCACAAGGCGGAAACCGTAGTCTATGAAAAGGAAACGAACGAGGTAAAGAGAAGGTGGGAAGTTCATGGCGTATCGGACTGGGGGCTTCCTGGACCGTTTGACGAGGCCGTATTTTTTGCAATCTGTATGCTTATAGAGAAAAACAATCTTCCTGCCCGCAATCCTTTTCCCGTAGGATCAATTAAAGAGATTGCAAGAACGATGGGGATACCGGATACAGGCAAAAACCTATCTTTGATAAAGAAGTCATTAAAAAGGCTTGTAGCGGTAACACTTGTTTCAGACCACACCTTTTATAATGCAGAGAAAAAGCAGAGGGTAACAGATGTGTTCCATCTATGGGATCGGGTTGTGTTCAAGGGAGAGGAGTTAGACAAAAACAAGAAGGCAGACAGCACGCTGATTTGGATGAGTGAAGTGGTTTTAAACAATTTCAGAAACAAGTATCTATCACATCTTAATTACGAGAAATATATCAGTCTGAAGACATACATAGCAAGAGGGATATTCAGAATCATATACCCAATACTTGAAAGGGAAGGTAAAGTAACGATCAAATACTCTACACTTCAGCAGAGGTTATTGTTCAACAGGGAAAACCAGATATCAAAGATCAAACAACAACTCGAACAACCTCACGCTGAATTAAAGAATAAAGGCATTGTCAATAAAATAAAAATAACCCCAATTGAAGACAAAACACCAACCGAAGTTTTTATAACTTATTCTATATAGATGTTCCCACACACATCTTTTCAGGGGGTTCACTTTTATATAAAGGGGTTCACTTTTATATAAAAACAAGAGGTTCACTTTTATATAAAGAGGGGTTCACTTTTATATAAAGTCAATCAGGAAAT
>CAYMML010000238.1:0-2051 GCA_964391515.1 uncultured Thermodesulfovibrio sp.
TTTAATGTTAAAAAAACTACTCTTTTACACGCACTGTCAGAACAGGGCAGGTGGCATGTTTTATAACCTTCTCAGCGGTGCTTCCAAAGAAGAGTTTGTCAAGCCCCTTTCTGCCGTGAGTCCCGATAACTATGAGGTCAACACCCTCCTCAGAGGCGAAATTAATAATCTCCTCATAGGGAATCCCCTTTTTGACCACATATTCAAGATTGTCAAACCCACGGGTCTCTTCCAGGTATGCCTTCTTTATCTGGTTTTTTGCCTCCTCCTCCATGCTCCTGTAGAGTTCATCCAGCGTTATATGTGGTACATACAGACCACTGGCCTTTGTTACCTCATAGATTACATGCATAAGATACAGTTTTGCATTATACTTCTTTGCAATGTCCACCGCATAGGGAACCGCATCCTTCGTGCCCTCCATAAAATCGGTAGGGAACAAAACCTTTTTAATCTCCATCAGACACCTCCTGTAGATATTTAGCAGCATCCTCGGGGGATGTGCTTAGTGTGTACATTCCTGATCCCAGTTCAAAACCGCTCAGTCGCCTTACTCTGGGCATCACCTCTATATGCCAGTGAAAGTCTTCACCAAGGGTGTGCCACTGGTTTCTCCTTGGTATTCTTATTGGCGCAGTATGAATTATATAGTTATATGGTGGTTCATTAAGCAGTCTTCGCAGTTTCCTGAGCATTGTTCCAAGAAGGCTGCCAAGATCGGCTTTCTCTTCATCGTTAATCTCAGGGAAAGAACAGTGGTGTCTTAGGGGGAGTATCCAGAACTCAAAAGGGAACCTTGGTGCGTAAGGTGCAAAGGTGATAAAGTGATCGGTCCTGGCGATTATCCTCTCTCCCAGCCTTTCCTCCTCTCTGATGATATCACAGAATATGCATCTCTCTTTGTATTCAAAGTAGTGTTTTGCCCCGTCTAACTCCTCCTTTATCCGCTTTGGGATCACAGGTGTGGCGGTTATAAGCGAGTGTGAGTGTCCACAGGTGTCGCCGGAGGGGAGACCGGAATTTTTGTGTATCAGTATATATCTTATCCTCGGGTCTTTCTCGAGTTCCTTCATCCTCGTGATATAGGCATCCAGTATCCTCACCATCTGTTCAGTGCCCATATCCTCGGGTCTTTTGTCGTGGTCAGGTGCCTCAATCACCACCTCATATGTGCCAATGGAGTTCATCCTGTCGTACATGCCCACGCCCCGCCTCCCTAAATCACCATCCAGACTGAAGATGGGTGATTGCCCTGGCACCACCTTCAAAAGCGGCCTGCCGTTACCGGCATCGCCAGACTGAAAAAAAACAGGGATATCCTGCCGCTCTCCTACGCAGAGGTTGCAGGAAGAGGCTTCGGGTATAGGATACTCCCTTATATATGACGCAGGACCTTCGGACTCTGAAAGCACCGCAACCCACCTGCCGAGAAGAGGTTCACGTCTTAACTCATTCACCCCTTAGCCTCCTCAATATAATCTCAAGCCCTTTCATAGTGAGATCCTCTCTGTATATGAAACTATCTTCAAGATATTCCTTTATATAAGTTGCATTACCACCTGTGAGAAAAAGTGCAGGTTCCTCACCTAATTCCTCTTTTGTGATAGAAACGATCTTTTCAATAGCCCCTGCCGTCCCGAATATTATGCCAGAAATTATACTATTTTCTGTATTCTCACCTGTAGCCCTTGAGGGCTGCCTCAATTTTACAAGTGGCAATTTGCCTGTTTTTTCACTGAGCGCTTCCGCCATCATGGTGATACCGGGGAGTATGGCACCTCCGATGAGTTCCCCAAAACCGTTTACAACAGTAACAGTGGTAGCAGAGCCCAGATCTACCACAACAGATGCCCTCCTGGTCTCATGCCAGGCGAAAACCGCATTTGCAATCCTGTCTGCCCCGATTGTGGTGGGGTTTTGAGTGGCAAGCCTGACTCCGGTATCCGTATCTGGACCGAGGATATAAATCCTCCCTTTTATCAATGGTGCGATGATCTCTTTAACGGTCTCATTTAGTGTGGGTACCACAGAACTTATGAGGGCATCGGTGG
>CAYMML010000239.1:0-2047 GCA_964391515.1 uncultured Thermodesulfovibrio sp.
TAAAAGACCCCCTTGAGCCCGAGGGGTATAAAGAGCGGTCAGAAAAAAGCACCTTTCCAGGTGAGACCTTCAGGGTGCTGAAGGAAAAGGAGATCCGCCACTTCGGCGAATACCGCACCCGCCGCCTGGTGCTTGAGGCCTGGGAGGGGTTGAATGACTGTTAAATATATTATGTCTAACTGTCCTTACAAAAAGGAAAGATAAAATATAAACAGTCCTTGACAGAGGGACAGTAAAGTAATATTATATCTATATGTTACATCCAGTTTTACAGGAAAAACTCAATGAGGGCGTCAGGGTCGTTCATAATGAGGGTATAACCCCTCGCGATCTTAAACTGCCCCCTATAAAAAACAAGGTCCACACGGTTATAGGAATGCGTCGTGTGGGAAAGACCACCTTTCTCAGGCAGGTGCAGGAAGAAAAGCAGAGGGCTCTGGGACCTGAAAGGGCGGTTTATCTGAGTTTTGATGACGACCGTCTTGCAGACCTTCCACTCAGTCAACTGGACTCCCTTATAGAGGAGTATTACCGCATGTTTCCCCACTATCGTAACAGGGAGATGGTGTGGTGGTTCTTTGATGAGATACAGTTTGTCCAGGGGTGGGAGAGGTTTGTAAGGAGAGTTATGGACACAGAGAAGGTTACTGTGGTGGTTTCAGGCTCCTCTGCGAGACTCCTCTCCCGTGAGGTTCATACATCCTTAAGGGGTCGGGGCTTTGAGAGCATTGTTCGCCCTTTCAGCTTTCGTGAGTTTCTTCGCTACAGAAAGGAAGAGCCAGACAGGTCACCGAGCCGACTTACTCCTTCAGAAAGGTCTTTGATTGAAAAGCGTTTTATTGAGTATCTGGAGATTGGAGGTTTCCCGGAGGCACAGGACCTGGATCTCAGGCTTCGTATCCAATTACTTCAGGGATATGTGGATACTCTCCTGCTAAAGGATGTGGTGGAAAGGTATCAGATAAGTCAGGTTGGTGTGTTGAGATGGATTGTTCGTCACTGTCTGCGTAATCCTGCAACCCTTATGAGTGCGAATGCACTTTATCGTGATTTAAAGTCTCAGGGGTTTGCTGTCTCAAAAAATACGGTTCATGTTATGCTTGATTATCTTGTAGATGCCTTTCTCATAAATATTATTTCTCTTGCCACCGAGTCGATAAGAAAGAGAAATACGAACCCGAAGAAGATATATCCTGCAGACCCTGGCCTTATTCATGCCTTTGACATAAGTGGCCGCTCAAATACAGGGCGAGCTCTTGAAACGGCAGTGTTTGTAGAGTTGCAGCGACGGGGTGCTGAAATAGGTTATGTAAAGACGGAAGAGGGATTTGAGGTGGATTTTTTTGTTCGTTTCCCTGAAAAGGAGGAGGCATTGATTCAAGTATGTGCTGATGTTTCATCAGAGCAGACGCTTAATCGTGAGTTAAGGGCACTTGAGGCAGGTTCTCGTCTTTTCCCACGGGCAAAGAGCATAATGATAGTATTGTCACTGCAGCAGGCTATAGGTCTCTCAACAAAAGGGGTCAGGGTGGTTCCAGCCTACCAGTGGTTTTTACAGGAGACAGACTCATGAGTAGCATATTTGAACTTCATAAAAAGATAATTGATGACTACAGCGACTTTGTCCATTCCTTTATACAAATAGCTGATGAAAGGGCAAGAGAGTTTATAGAAAAATCACTTCTTGAGGAAGAGCACCTCTGGCCTGAGCCGCTTATACCCTTATCACCAGCATACAAAATGTAGAAACCGTTGATGAACTCAAAGACAGGGGAGTTCTTCATCCTGAAACAGCATGTATATTTCGTAACACAGACAACAGGGCATTTCAGGTATAGATTTTTCGGGCCCCGAAAAATCTTTTAAAAATCTGTTTAAGGGTCCTGTTTGAAGCTTCATCCTGCCACCTCACTGGTAGAAAGGGCAGGGGTTACTCCCCCCTATCCTCTTTTAGTCTGCTTGCCTCTTCAAGCATAAAGCATCATGGTTGGTTGCCTATAATTTGATATTTTCAGCCCTCTCGTTCATAATATTTTCATGATAAAGT
>CAYMML010000240.1:0-2015 GCA_964391515.1 uncultured Thermodesulfovibrio sp.
ACCCACAACCCCTGGAGCCACAGTCCAGTGCTCTAACCATTGAGCTACACTCACCATCCGGAAAATTATTTTATCATAACAAAAGAGAAAAATTCTCCTTCCAGATCATTGGGCGGACAGTTTTTATGGATTGAATTGCCGTTTTTAACATTGCCTTTGCCCTGGAGTAGTTTTTTTACTGTTTACCCCATAGATAAACTCTGATACATCCTGATTTATTTTTTGGGGATTTGCGGTTCATTTGGGATAAAATAATAAGATGTACAATCTTGATGATACAATTGCGGCAATTTCAACACCGCCCGGAGAGGGGGGGATAGGTATTGTTAGGGTAAGTGGTGGTGACTCAATAAATGTGGTAGGGAGGTTATTCAGGGCAAAAATCGGCAAGGACATAAGTGAGTTTCCCTCCCACAGTATCCATTACGGCTGGATAATTGATCCCTCCGATGGTGCCCCTGTGGATGAGGTCTTGTTGACGGTGATGCGTGCTCCCAGAACCTACACAAGGGAGGATGTGGTGGAAATAAACTGCCACGGAGGTATGCTCCCTCTGAGGAAGATACTTTCGCTCCTGCTCGGCTGTGGTGTGAGGTTAGCCGGTCCCGGGGAGTTTACATTTCGTGCCTTTATGAACGGGCGGATCGATCTTGCACAGGCTGAGGCGGTCATGGACCTTATAAGGGCAAAGACCGAAAGGAGTGGTAAAATAGCCGCTATTCAACTCAGGGGGGGGCTTTCTGAGCGGGTGACCACCTTGCGAGACGGTGTGCTTGAAGTGCTTGCCATTATTGAGGCTTATATTGACTTTCCGGAAGAGGATCTTGAGGGTGCCCTTACGGATGACCTTTTACAGAGGATCGCAAAGGAAAGGGAGGCCCTTCAGAGTCTTTCAGACTCTTATGAGGAGGGCAGGCTCTTTCGTGAAGGGATATCTATTGCCATTGTGGGAAGGCCTAATGTGGGAAAGTCATCACTACTGAATGCCCTTTTAAAGGAAGACAGGGCGATTGTGACGGAGGTGCCAGGAACCACGAGAGACCTTATAGAAGAGCCACTCAGCCTCAATGGTATACCCCTCAGGGTGATAGATACGGCTGGAATACGGATGGCAGATGACATTGCAGAGAAGGAGGGGGTTTCAAGGAGCATAAGGGCGCTTGAAGGGGCTGATATAGTGCTCGGGGTGTTTGACCTCTCAGAACCCCTCCAGGAGGAAGACCGGCAGGTGATTGAAAGGTTAAAGGGGAAAAATACGGTGGTTGTTCTCAATAAGATGGATCTGGAACAAAAACTTTCTGAAGAGGAGTTCCGTCATCTGGGAGAGGTTGTAAGGATCTCCGCAAAGACTGGTGAGGGGCTGGAGTCATTGAAAAAAAGGATCGAAAACATTGCAGTTGGCGAAAGAGGGTTCTCAGAAGGGGTTTTAATAACCAATCTGCGGCACAAAAAGGCGATAGACTCCGCAGTTGTGCGGTTAAGGGGGTTTGAGGAAAAACTCAACGAAGGTGCCCCTCTTGAGATACTTGCCATAGAGTTGAGAGAGGCGGTGGAGAGCCTTGGTGAGGTTGTTGGTGAAGTGACCACAGAGGATATCCTTGAAAAGATCTTCTGCAGGTTCTGTATCGGGAAGTAGTAGAAAAAACTCACCCTTCCGAAGTGTGAGTTTTTTATAGATGAACCGTCTCAAAATTGCAAAAAAGCATACTAATCTGTTAAATTTCTAATCTGTCTACCTTGAGGTAATATGCTTTATAATTATAAATAGGCTGGAAGGTGTTCTCCTTACCCGGATTTCATGCGAAGAGGTGGTTAAGGGGAAAAACGGTTATTGTAGATTGCCCAACTACCTAAAGTCTCATACCCTTTGGCATCATTAGTTGATGTTACTGATGGGATTATAAAACTACAAGGTTCAGGCTGCCCTGGCCTTGGGGTATTAACAAATGGAAGAACTCAGAAAACTCAGGGAAGAAATCGACCGGATTGATGAAGAGATACTTGGTCTCCTCAAC
>CAYMML010000241.1:0-2001 GCA_964391515.1 uncultured Thermodesulfovibrio sp.
CCCTTTCGTATACCATCTTTAAAACCCCTCCAGAAAAACTTATAAAATACTACAGGGATGTAAGATAGAGTAATAAAAAAGTAATTAAGTAATTAAGTTATTAAGTTATTAAGTCATTGAGTAATTGGGTAATCGGGTAATCGGGTGATTGGGTGATTGGGGTTAACACACCTTTTTGCTTATACCCTGCCTGGTATCGGTTTTGTGGTATTGCCTCTTCAGTTTAGAACTATAGCACCATTTTCTCATTCAATAAAAGACTCTCTGTAGATACTCTCCACCAGGTGCTCGTCCACAGGAACCGGGGCAAGCGATACAGAGCCTTTCAGCCCCTGGGTTTCCATAAAACATTCCATTATTGAGGGGATATCTCCTTCCGTAAACCCCACGCCACGAAGCCCCGGGGTTATCCCGAGTGCCTTCATCCAGTCCCGCAGGGCAAGTGCCACCATATCCGCCTCATCAGTATTACCTTTAATATCCGGCACAAATGGTGCAAGTATATCAGAAAGGATATCTGCTACTGCCGGGTAAATCGTCTTTACTACTGAGGGCAGGAGGAGTGAAAGCCCAAGGCCGTGAGAGAGTTCAGGCTTGAGTGCACTAAGAACATGCTCAAGTGGGTGAGTAAGGTGCACCACCGAGCAGTCAATTGCTATGCCACCAAGAATAGAGGCATAGAGAAGTTTTTCCCTTACTTCAATATCATGAGGGTTGTTCAGCGCCTTTGGGAGGCACTCATAGATTATTTTCACACCCTCCTTTGCAATCATCCTGGTATAGGGAGATGATAGCGTGGTGGTTGATGCCTCTATCAGGTGGTTCAACGCATCCAGTGAGGTAAAGAGCACCTCTCTTCTTGGGAGGCTCAACATCAGTTCGGGGTCGTCTATTGCATATTTTGGATACATCGCATCCGAGGCAGCCCCGCTCTTTTTCTTTATTTCTTCCACAGTGAGGACGGCATATCTGTCCACCTCCGAGCCGGTGCCGTGGGTAAGGTTAATTGCTATAACGGGAATGGCCTTTTCAGGGGCATCTCTTTTAATAAACAGATCTTTTGCCTTCATTTCAGGGTGAAGCAAAAGGATTGATATGACCTTTGTTGCGTCAATCACGCTTCCTCCACCGATTGCGAGCAGCAGATCAGGAGAAAACGGAGCAAACTCCTCCACAGCAGTATCTGCCTGACCGGTCGTGGGGTTTGGTGAAATACCGTCATAATGAACATACTCAACCCCACTTTTCTCGAGGCAGGGAACCACCCTTTCCCAGGCACCACTTTTTTTGTATGATGCCCTGCCTGTAACCACCCCCACCCTTTTCATTCCAAGAGAGATAAACTTTTCAATGATAAGGGAGAGTTTATCTACAGCCCCCCTGCCGAAATAATCAACCGACCCGCATCTTATCTCATAAACACTCATCACACCTCCATAATTATCTGAATTATATATAATTTGAAATCACATATCCGCCTCTGTTAGTATTTATTATGGAACGGCTTACAAGGGAAGAAAGGGCTGCCCTTATGAGACGGCAGTACCGCTACATGGATATGATACTAAAAGGCAATCTTCATCTTCCACCCGAAAAGGCGTGGAAACTTATAGGCCCTGACAGGGCGTACCACCTCTACAGGTTCTATAACCCAGAGAAGAAAAAGAAAAGATAGCAGAATCTCACAGGGGATTGGAGTTTTGGTTTTCTTTGCTAACACCATGAAGAAAGTTGCAGTGCTAAACAATCCAGAACACCTTAAATCGGGTTACTGAATAGGAAGTAATCTGCTAAAATATATAAACCCGGATTACGAAAGGATATATTTGAGACCTTTGCTATCAGTCACCCTGAGCGAAGCGAAGGGTCTCCAAACAGGAGATTCTTCGCTAACGCTCAGAATGACTACCATCAACCAATTCCACTTAAACCTTTCGTAATTTGGAATAAAAAATTAAAGATAAGGGAGGATAGATAGAGATGACTTCGGTCAAAGAAATT
>CAYMML010000242.1:0-1988 GCA_964391515.1 uncultured Thermodesulfovibrio sp.
GTCGGAGTTGATGCGTGTTTCTTCTTCAAGGGCGGTTTTAAGGTAGTTTGGGAGTGAAAAAACAGAACGGTGGATCTGTGGGTTGTAGAACCTTAGATCTCCTGATATCTGCGATACCCGTCTTTCTAACTCCTTATTATCCAGGGACAGGGGGTCTCTTTCATTTGATGCAAATATAAAACCCCAAGGGACGAAAAAGGACGGGACCGAAGTCCAGTACCCCCTTACAATGGGAAAGACGGTTTCAATAGTGTTATGAATGATACTGAAAGCCTGGTAGTTGTTTGTTGATACGGTGGTTGCCTGGGTTACCATTACACCACCGGGAAGCAGGTGATCCGATACCTCTTTGTAGAACTCACGGGTGTAGAGCATGATGGCAGGCCCCTCTTCCATCGGCTCTGGAAGATCGAGGATGATCACATCGTACTTCTCGTCAGACTCCCTGATAAACCTGCGGGCATCCTCGTAATAGACCTCTACTCGCGGGTCGTCAAATGCCCCACGGTGCCATTCATTGAGGTGCACCTTGCAGGCCTCTACCACCTCACCATCCAGATCCACCATAACCACCTTTTTTATAGAGGGGTAACGGAGACACTCCCTGATGGTTGCCCCCTCGCCGCCGCCTGCGATGAGCACCTTTTCAGGGCTCCCCTGTGTGATCATAGATGGGTGTACCAGGGTCTCGTGATAGATGAACTCATCAGACTCGGCAGACTGGAGTTTACCGTCAAGTATTAGTGCCTTCCCATAACTGCCGAGTTTCATGATCTCCAGGCGCTGGTAGGCGGTCTCAGAGGCGTGCAGTATCTCCTCAATGTAATGAAGACTTGCTTCCTTATCCGTCGTGAACTCAAGAAACCATCTGGAGCCCAGCATCACAGACCTTGTGGGGGAGTTTTTCGTTCTGACATGAGAGAATACCCCGCTTCATCTCCACTATGGACGGGTTCTTTGATTCGAACCGTTCAATCAGATACTGTGCAGCCACCTCCGGTTTTATGACATCACCGCAGGTGAAGATATCAACGGCAGCGTACCCATACTCAGGCCAGGTATGGATGGAGAGATGGGATTCAGCAATAACGACCATTCCGCTGATACCAAAGGGGTTAAATTCATGGAAGGATACTTCTACGACGGTTGCCTTCGCCTGCCGGGCGGCAGATACCATGGCATCCTGAACTGCCTGCAGATCGGTAAGGATCCGCCGGTTGCAGTCCCTTAACTCAACCAATAAATGAGTACCTAAAGCATGCAATCCACAACCCCCCTTCGCATGGAGTTATCGGGACCTCCGGTCCCACAGAGACATAAAGATTACACCAGAGAAAGTATTTTTGTCAAGAAAAAATTTTTCCATGTAAAGAGGGTCTTGACAACTAAATATTCAGTGTGGTTATGTAACCTACATCTGGCGTTCAGGTTGAAAGAGTATTTTTTAAAGAATGGGGGTAACAAAAAAGGAGTAAGGGGGAGAGCATGTCCAGAGATCGGAGGAAATACAACCGGCATTCTTTTTTCACAACGGTAATGTATTCGGTTCTTGATCTTGGATGCAAAAATGATCAGAATGTTCAGGATGTTGGAATAACGCTTAATGTAAGTCCATCTGGAGCCTGCCTTTATGTATTCCGTGAGGTCAGCCCTGGAGACCGGCTTACATTTAAAAATTCAGTTTTTGAGGAAAGTTGCGCTGATGCGGTTGTGCGGTGGGCAAATAAGGTTTCAAGCAAGATCTATAAGATTGGGTTGATGTGTATGAACGATATGTAAAACCGAAAAAGGTGCACTTCATAAGTGCATGTGGTTAATCATTAAGAATGTTTTTTTATTCATTTTAGTAAAGAGTAAATCGAAAAATTCCCTTTTTACACTGAAATACGCCTTACCACTGACGCCACCCCCCTTACTGCTAAAACAGCCTTAACAGCATCCCCCATGCAAATGACTGTGTAAAGTTCCTCTCCTGAGGATAAATTTGT
>CAYMML010000243.1:0-1974 GCA_964391515.1 uncultured Thermodesulfovibrio sp.
AGTTTCCTGTAAAGGGTTGCCCTGTTTATGCCAAGCATTCTTGCGGCAAGGGCTTTGTTGCCGCCTGCACGCCTTAGTGCCTCAAGACATTCCTCGGTGGAGACCTTTTTATAGGGTTTGCGGGATGAGTTTTTGAATTCTAAAGGTATATTGCCTGTTTCTTCGGGAAGTTCCTTACCTATTGAGTGCTGGATATCAAGGGGAAGGTCAGAGAGGTTTATCACCTCGTCTCTTGAACAGACCAGTGCATGCTCAATGGCGTTTTCCAGTTCCCTCACATTTCCAGGCCAGTGGTAACGGAAGAATGCCTCCATCACCTGGGAGGAGACCCCCTTTACCCTGCGGTAACCCCTCTGGGCAAATTCATTCAGAAAGTGGTTTACCAAAACAGGGATGTCCTCTTTTTTTTCCCTCAGAGGGGGTAATTCAATGGAAACCACATTGAGCCGGTAATAGAGGTCTGCCCTGAAATTACCCTTTTCAACCTCCTCTTTAAGGTTCTTGTTTGTTGCCGATATAACCCTCACATCCACGGTGATGGTCTTTCCACTGCCAAGGCGTTCAAAACTTCTGTGCTGAAGCACCCTCAGGAGTTTTACCTGAAGATGGGGGCTAAGTTCGCCAATCTCATCAAGAAAGATGCTTCCACCATCGGCAAGTTCAAACCTTCCCTTTTTGTCGGTATAGGCACTGGTAAATGCACCCTTTACATGACCAAAGAGTTCATCCTCAAGGAGGTTTTCAGGAAGTGCCGAGCAGTTTACCTTTATTAGGGGATGGTTCTTTCTATCGCTCTGGTAATGGATCGCCTCGGCAATGAGTTCCTTTCCAGTGCCTGTCTCACCCTGGATAAGAACGGTTGCATTGCTGTTTGCTATTATGCCAACAAGTTCAAGTATCTGGCGCATCCTGGGGCTTCTGGTGACGATGGGAGACTGCCTTTTTCTCGTCTTTAGTTCATCCTCCAGATCCTTCATAAGGCTTATATCCTTGAATACAAAGGCCTTCCACTGGCCTGATTCATCCCGGGTTTTAAGGGGGACGAACTTGAAGGTGATGAACATGTGCTTTCCATCTTCACCAGGAAGCCTTATCTCGGTGAGGGTCTCGTCAAGGAAGTTTATCTCCGTGCCTTCTATAAAGAGGTTGTCAATGTGCTGGCCGATCAGCCTTTGTGCCACACCACCAAGGATCTCAAACCCAGGAGAGCTCACCCAGCGTATCACATCACTGCCATCAACCAGCAAGACACCCTCGTCAAGGTGGTTGAAGATTCGCTCCAGATTGACATCAACGCCTTCAATCCTCATAGGCCTATTGTATAAAAATGTAGAAAATTGTTGCAAGGTGTTGTGGATGTGTATAAATATGTTGCAAAATGTTTAAAAACAGTGTTATTGAGCCATTAATTTTAATGAGGTGACGATAACTTATTGATATATAAGCATAAATCAGACTGGCATGAATCTTGTTATAACTTATCTGACAAAAATTCTCAGGAGGTGAAGGTGAAGGAGATAGACTTTGATGAGTTAAAGGATTTATTGACCAGGGGGGATGTTTATCTTATTGATCTCAGGCCAATGGAGGAGTTTGCCCGTGAGCACATAAAGGGCTCTGTGAATGTGGAGTATCACGATGAGTATCTGGATGAGAGGATGGAACTAATGGTGCCAGAGGGCATAAAGGTGGTGTTTACATCTGATGACGATGAAAAATCAAAACTCTCAGCCGAAAGGATTGCAGAAAAGGGGGGGTACGAGGTGCTTGGTTATTTCCCTGGTGGGGTTCAGGCATGGAAGGCATCTGGAGGTGAGACCACAGGGTTCAGGATGCTTGAGCCAGGGGAACTTAAGGAGATGCTTGAGGCAGGCAAATGCAAGGTGGTTGACTGCAGGCTTGATTTTGAGTGGGAACTTGGCTACATTGAGGGCTCCATACTGATTGATGCCGGTAAGTTCTGGCATGAGGCAA
>CAYMML010000244.1:0-1965 GCA_964391515.1 uncultured Thermodesulfovibrio sp.
ATCCTATCATCAACCTCCCTTCAGGATATCTTACCTTTTCCTCCCTTTGTTTCATCAACGCCATAAAAAGGGTTAATGGCCCGAGCCTGCCTACAAGCATCGTAAGTATGAAAAATGCCTTTGATAACGAGGAAAAAGAGGCAACCAGGCTCAGCGTACCTCCGTTTCCAACGGATAGACCCACCGTTCCAAAGGCACTTACCACCTCGAACATAGTATTAAGAAACCCTGTATGCTCTATGTCTTCTACAATAAATGTGACAACAGTGATGTAAAACACAGCAACTGCCATTATAACAAGTGCCCTTGAAATAAGGAACTCGGATACCCGTTTTTTGAATATAACCGTATCCTTTCTGCCCTTTACGGTTGACCAGATATACATTACCACAACAACGAAGGTTGTGGTCTTTAATCCTCCACCGGTACTGCCGGGAGATGCGCCTATAATCATCAGTAGAATAGTAAAGAAGAGTGTCTGTGGCTGAAGCATAGAGTAATCTATAGTATTAAACCCTGCAGTACGAGCCGTAACCGAAGCAAACAGTGACGAAATGATTGCCTCATAGGGTGAAAATCCCCTGAAAAAGAAATCTCTCTCAATGAGATAAATTACAAGCCCGCCAGCCAGGATAAGAACAAGTGAAGATGTTAATACGATCTTCGTATGCTGCATCAATCTGTGGGAACGGTTTCTAAACCATTCTCCAATGTCGTCTATCACCACAAAACCTATTCCTCCAAGTATGATCAGTCCCATAACGGTGATGTTCACAGGGAGGTTAAATCTATAGCGTATAAGGCTATCAGGGAAAAGGCTGAAACCTGCGTTGTTAAATGCACTTATAGAATGAAAGACACCCAGGCGGATAGATTCAATTAGTGGGTAATCACTGCTCAGGACGACCGTAAGGATGACTGTTCCAATTGCCTCCACAGTGAATACAAACAGAAGCATCCGCTTCATAAACCTGACAATCCCTTCCATAGATGTAATATTCAATGATTCCTTTATCATCATCCTTTCAAATAGACCAATTTTACGCCCTGCAAGTAGCGCAATCAAGGTTGACATAGACATATAACCAAGTCCCCCCACCTGGATAAGCAGGAGTATGACCATCTGACCAAACAGTGTAAAGTCCTGTGGAGTATTTTTCACAATGAGCCCTGTAACGCAAACCGCAGATGTGGAGGTAAACAGGGCATCTATCAGAGATATCCCATTATGTGTAGAGTAGGGGAGAATTAAGAGAACCGTTCCGGTGATTATCACGCCCAGAAAACCCATTAGAAGGATTTGCGCAGAAGATAGATGTTCAGTCTCTCTTTCCATAATTTTGAAGTATAACATAATCTTAAGCAGGCATTAAAAGAAAAAATCCTTTTCTAATTGACTGTCAGGACTCTGGATTATTATGATATTCACTGCCCCAGAAGGGGTAAGTCTGTTTCAATAGAACATATTGAGAGGAGGTTCTTATGAGAGCCCGTGATATTATGGAACCAATAAAGGATGTTTTGCGCCCTGAAAACACCCTGAAAGAAGCGGTAAACAGGATGAAGGTTATCCAGAGGGGTACGGGAATGGGTGTTAAGGGGATGATAGTTCAGGATGATTCAGGCAATCTCGTGGGCATGCTCTCTATAAAGGACATCCTCCGTGCGATAATTCCTCATTATATGACCATGACCGACCTTGGTGAGTTTACATGGGACGGGATGCTTGAAGAGATGTGCAGGAAGGTTGAGGACAAGAAGGTCTCGGAGATCATGACACAGGATGTGGTAACCGTTGAGGAGGACGCCCCGCTCATGGAGGTTGCCGACACCATAGTAAAGAAGAACCTCCAGAGGGTACCTGTAGTGAACAAAGAAGGTAAACCGGTCGGGGTCATATATGTAAGAGACCTATATTATGCGATAGTAAAGGCACTGTTAGAGGAGGAAAAGTAAGATGGCACA
>CAYMML010000245.1:0-1956 GCA_964391515.1 uncultured Thermodesulfovibrio sp.
GGGTTTGAGACGACTAACCACCAAATCCCTTTTTAAGGTTGCCAAGTTCGTCTTTAAGTTTTGCTGGCAGTCTATCCCCAAATTCTGAGTAGAAGGCCTCCACCTCCTCGGCCTCTTTCTTCCAGTCATCGGTGTTAAGGTGAAACAGATCCTCAAACTCACCACGGGAAAAATCAAGACCTTCCAGGTTGAATTCTTCGTACCTGGGCACAAGTCCTATCGGTGTCTCTCCGGCATCTGCCTTTTCTTCAATTCTGTCTATCATCCATTTTATCACCCTTGAGTTTTCCCTGAACCCAGGCCAGATAAACCTCCCTTTGTCGTCCTTTCTGAACCAGTTTACCATGAATATTCTGGGCAGGTTTGATGCCCTCTCACCGATTTTGAGCCAGTGCCCGAAGTAGTCTGCCATGTTGTATCCACAAAATGGTCTCATCGCCATGGGATCTCTACGAACAACCCCCACCTTACCGGTTGCGGCTGTGGTGGTCTCTGAACCCATCATAGAAGCAAGGAACACGCCGTGTGTCCAGTCTCTGCTTTCCACCACGAGGGGAAGGGTGGTGGATCTTCTGCCACCGAAGATTATCCCTGAGATGGGAACCCCCTTTGGATTGTCAACCTCTGGAGAGAGGGTGGGGCAGTTGTAAATAGATGCGGTAAATCTGGAATTAGGGTGGGCGGCGGGTTTTCCGCTTGAAGGATCGTAGGGGTTACCCTGCCAGTCGATGAGGTGCGGGGGTATGTCGTCGGTTAGATCCTCCCACCAGGGGGTGTTAGAGTCTGAATCGATGGCTGTGTTCGTAAAGAGTGTGGGGAAGAACTTATCGTTTTTCAGTGTCCTGAGCATATTCGGGTTTGTCTTTTCAGACGTGCCGGGGGCAACCCCGAAAAATCCTGCCTCGGGGTTTATCGCATAGAGCCTGCCATCTGGTCCTATATTGATCCATGCGATATCATCTCCAAGCGTCCAGACCTTATAACCTGGAAGTACAGGGTCAAGCATTGCAAGGTTGGTCTTTCCACAGGCGGAGGGGAAGGCACCTAAAAAATATGTCACCTTGCCCTCGGGGTCTTCTACCCCCATCACTATCATGTGCTCAGCAAGCCATCCCTCCTGATATCCCTGGTAAGAGGCAAGCCGTAATGCTATGCATTTCTTCCCAAGAAGGGCGTTTCCGCCGTAGCCGGAGCCATAACTCATTACAAGATCGTCCTGTGGAAAGTGCATAATATACCTTCTCTCGGGGTCGAGTTCACCGATGGAGTGAATACCTTTTACAAAACTTCCGGTCTCCTCTATCCTGTGTAGCGTCCTCTCACCCACCCTTGCCATGATCCACATATTAACAACCACATAGACAGAGTCTGTCAACTGCACACAGTGTTTTGCGTAGGGTGACTCGGGATGCCCCATGGAAAAGGGGATAACATACATGGTTCTACCCTTCATACAACCCTCAAACAGGCCGTTCATCAGCCCTTTTGCCTCGTCCGGGTCCATCCAGTTGTTTACCGGCCCTGCCTCCTCCTTTGAGGGAAGGCATACATAGGTGAGATGCTCTGTTCTTGCCACATCCTTTGGATGGCTTCTGTGGTAAAAAGAGCCAGGGAACTCGGTATGATTTAGCCTCGTAAACGTAGGGTTTCCTGCGATCTTTTCTTCGGTCATCCCCCGTTCTATGAGGCGTTCCATCTCCTCACGACTGCCCTTCACCCAGTATATCTCATCAGGCTTCATAATCCTTGCCTGTTCCTCAACCCATTCCTCAACTATCTTCGACATAACTCCTTCCTCCTTTCCCGGTTATCTATAACACTTAAATCCCACAGGGGAGATACACTGATAAACCTGGCATCCTGAGGTAAAATCTCGTGGTATCTTGTAAAATTGAACTGTTATTATAACCAAAGGCGGAGTTTTTTTTAAATTAGACCGTTTGATCCCGAAATGTG
>CAYMML010000246.1:0-1952 GCA_964391515.1 uncultured Thermodesulfovibrio sp.
CCATTCTACTCCTATAGACGTGACAAACACCGAAAACGTTTAAAATCAGTTCCAGAAATTTTTATAGTGTACTATAAAGTGTTGCAAACATACTTAAAAGTGCACTTGCGAAGTGCACTTTTTTGCCTTTTACAGTTGCATAACAGTGTCTGTTTATGCAAAATTAAGGTCATGCCTTTTATATCTTCAGTTTGTCTGAATGGAGAATCAAGGAAAGTTACATGTCGTATAAATCCGGTGAAGGAGAAACAGTATGAAGGCTGCAATTATTTTGTTATGTTTGGTAAACATTATATTTTTTGTGCAAACCTCCGTCATGGCTGAAGAAGTGGTAACGCTTAAGACCAGATCTGGGGTAATACAAAAACTCGTCCTGGTTGAGGTAGAAAATCCAAAGGCTGTACTTGTTCTTTTCCCGGGTGGAAAGGGGACAATTGATCCTACACCTATAGCAGGAATGGTCAGGTATGGCTGGGGTAAGGATAACTTTCTGGTAAGGACGAGACACCAGTTTGCATCAAAGGGTTTTATTGTAGCCCTTGTGGATGCACCATCAGACAGGCAGTCAGGAATGGGAATGCTTGGTGGGTTCAGAACGAGCCGGAAGCATTTGAAAGACATGGAGGAGGTGATTAAGGAACTGAAGAGGCGGTTTCACCTTCCTGTATGGCTTGTAGGAACAAGCCGGGGCACGGAGTCTGCGGCTTTTATTGCCATAAACTCTGAGGAGAAGATAGATGGGTTAGTCCTTGCCTCACCTATTACGGTTTCAGACAAAAAGGGAAGTGCGGTTACCGATATGGAAGTTGAAAAGATAGAGGTGCCGGTGCTCTTGCTGGTACACAGGGATGACGGCTGCCCCAAAACACCCCCTTCCGGTGTTGATAAGATTGCAGCCAGGCTGGTTAATGCATTTAGAGTGGCTGTGAAAATCCTGAGTGGAGGTGACGAGCCTGAATCAACTCCATGCAAGGGACTTTCTCAACATGGGTTTCTCGGGGTAGAGGAAAAGGCGGTAAACTTAGTAGCAGATTTTGTGCTTGAAGGTAACTAAATAAGGCTTAAAAAGACGGGACTGGAAAGGAGGATTTTATGCAGATAACTCTTGCCTTTGATGTTTATGGAACGCTGATAGATACACACGGTGTAACGAAAAAACTTGAGGAACTGGTTGGTGAGAGGGCAAAGGATTTTTCTGTTACCTGGCGGGAAAAACAACTGGAGTACTCATTTCGTAGGGCTCTCATGCAAAACTATGTGAATTTTCCGGTTTGCACAAGGCAGGCACTTGATTTCACCTGTGATTACTATGGACTGCCATTAACCGCTGATGATAAGCGGGAGTTGATGGAAATATATCGTGTGCTTCCTCCATTTGAGGAAACGGAGGATGCTTTGCAGAAATTAAAGGACTCAGGTTACAGGATGTATGCTTTTTCCAATGGTACCCATGAGGCGGTGGAGTCTCTGCTTGCAAATGCAGGGATCAGAGATTTCTTTCTTGGGGTTGTGAGTGTGGATGAGATTAAGACATTCAAGCCAAACCCTGCAGTTTATCTTCATTTTTTGAGAAAGACAGGCTCGGCAAGTTCAGATACCTATCTTATATCAGGAAACCCCTTTGATGTTATCGGGGCGGTTTCCGCCGGTCTGAGGGCGGTTTGGGTAAGGCGTTCAGAGGATCAGGTGTTTGATCCCTGGGGAATAGAGCCCACTATAACAGTAAAAAGCCTTCTTGATCTTGATGAGGCCTTTCGTGGTTTTTATGAGAAGGTTTGATCAGGTTGCGGAGTTTATTAAAAAATGATATCATTTCATTATGATCATGGATCAGCCAAAAGAGGCACTGTTTTACGAACGCCAAGGCGATGATAAAGTCAAGTGCCGCCTCTGTGCACATTACTGTATAATCAGTGAGGGCAAGAGGGGGATATGCCAGGTAAGGGAAAACC
>CAYMML010000247.1:0-1949 GCA_964391515.1 uncultured Thermodesulfovibrio sp.
AAACTAAATGCTTGACTACCTTACAAACCATTTACTTCCTTCGATAGGGCAGTTCCATATTATTGGATACTGGATCGGGTTTTTTGCGGCATTCCTTGAAACGATTATCGGTGTGGGGTTGTTCCTGCCGGGATCGAGCCTTATACTGATCTTAGGTGCGCTTTCGGCAAGGGGCTATCTCGATACGGGTGATCTTCTATGGTTCTCCATTATTGGTGCAATCCTTGGTGATAATGCCAACTATTATCTTGGAAGAAGATACGGTGCACGCTGGCTGAAACATGGTTTCTGGTTTCTAAAGGCAGAGCATGTTGAAAAGGCAAGCAGTTTCATGAACGAACACGGAGCAAAGGGGGTATTTTTAGGCCGTTTCATCCCGAGTGTTAAAGAGATAGTTCCGTTCATAGCGGGAAGTCTGAAGATGAACAAGACTAAGTTTATGCTCTTCAATATACTTGGTGCAATAGGCTGGGGGCTGGAATGGGTATTTGCAGGATATATCTTTGCAAGGGCATTGAATCTTGCGGAACTCTGGCTGTCACGGGCCGGTATCTTTTTTACCTTTCTGATTTTGCTTGTAGCATTCTTCTATCTCTGTAAGTGGGTGGTTCTGAAAAAAGGCAAAAAGATAGCAACGGTTCTCCTCTCCTTATGGATCTCCCTCAAAGAAGCGGTGGCAGACAATGAGCATGTGAGCCTCTGGATGCAGAGGCATCCACGGTGCGTATCATTTCTGCAAGGGAGGCTTGACAGAAGAAGATTCACCGGGCTGAACCTGACCATACTGACTCTTGCCTTCTTCTATGTGATGGCCCTTTTTGCAGGTATTGTGGAGGATCTGATAACATCAGATCCGATAGTTTCCGCCGATATAAGGATAGCAAATCTCGTTTCTGCCTTCCGGACTCCTGCAATCATTAGGGTGTTCACCTGGATTACCCTGCTTGGAAAGAGTGAGGTAATACTTGCATTCTTTTTCATATCAGTTATTATTCTGTGGTTGTGGGGAAAAAGGTATTCTATGATATCCCTGCTTGTGTCTGTTTCTGGAAGTGTGGCCTTTACTTCGGTAAGTAAATTGCTTTTCCACCGGCCCCGCCCTGCGGTGGCGGTCTATATAGAGCACTCATACTCCTTTCCAAGCGGTCATGCAACCATTGCGGTGGCATTCTACGGCCTTATCGGTTGCCTTCTCATACAGTCTGTTGCAACCTGGAAAAGGAAGGTGAATATCTTTTTTGCTACTGTTGTCCTGATTGCGGTTATAGGCCTTAGCAGGATATACCTCGGCGTTCACTATGTAAGCGATGTATGGGCTGGATATCTTGTTGGTTCGATCTGGCTGATAGCCGGTTTTACCTTTGAAGGATGGCTTAAAAGCCGAAGTGCTGGAATGGGTTCCGTCATGCCCCACCGGGCCGCCTGGCCTGTCTCGGTAATCCTTGTCACTCTGGGGCTGGGTTTCTATCTGTTGTTTTCCCTTAATTATCATCCTCAAAAGAGATTGCCAGGGGAGGAAAAAGGCACAGTGGTCTCAGATTATGCCGATGTCTTCACGGGTGAACAGTTGAAATATACTGAGACCATCTTTGGAGAACGACAGGAGCCTTTAAATCTCATATTCCTTGCTGATAATGACCGTGTTCTCAAAGAGACACTGAAGCAGATGGGATGGGTGATGACAGACCGGCCCGGCCTTTCCACCTTTTACAGGGCTTTGAAATCGCTTGCACTGAAACTGCCCTATCCCTCAGCACCTGTCTCGCCATCCTTCTGGAACGGCAGGATACAGGACATGAGTTTTTCAAAGGTAACAGGGAAGAACTGGCTTGTCAATGCCCGCCACCTGAGAATATGGCGTACTCGTACCATGCTTGAAAAGGGCAAGAATATTTATGTCGGTCTCATAAACAGGATAGAAGGCTTGAGGCTGGGGATTATCCCTGAGA
>CAYMML010000248.1:0-1907 GCA_964391515.1 uncultured Thermodesulfovibrio sp.
GACACGAGGCGTTACACCTTGAGGTCACGAAGAAGGTGAACTGAATGGGGCGATGTATTACTACATTCGGGAGAAATCTTATGAGTGAATGCAAATCAGCACTCCATATCTTAAGGTAACCATAATACTATCATATCCAATCTCTGTAACTTTGGGCGAGTGCATAGCCGACGATAAGACTATACCTGAACGGTGCAGAATAACCTCTAAAACTCCGATAAAAAGAAGGAGGAAAGTGTGCATTTCCCCTAAAGTATCAACAAAATACTTCCGATAAGTATTTATGACCAGGTCTGTATAGATACGAAACAAAAACAAGGAGGTATTTGAGGTGTTTATACGAAATGTAAAGATAAGCAGCAAATTGCTCTTTATGACCGTAACAGGGCTCATTGTCCTCATCTGTATAGGTATTACAGGTATTTATGTCGGAAAGACAAACCTCTCTACCCTTGATACCCTTTATGGTAGGGAGATGACCTACCTTGACAACCTGAGAGTAATCCAGATACTACTTAGTCAAACGAATATCCAAGAAAGAGTCAATCAGGAGAAGGCGGTTGAAGAAAGGCTTTTCAAAATCCGTGCCTTGTTGGATGAGTCCTCAAATCTTACTCAATACTCCACAGATGAGACAAAAACATTATCTCATCTAAAAAGAGAGTACGAAGAACTGAATAACCTGTTTGCCTCATCAGGTGATTCTGAACAGGATAGTTCGTCAATAACTAATTGGAATGAGAGTAAAAGACGGATGCTTTCCGACCTTGATCGCCTTGTGTCGAGCCATAAGCAAAATATGGAAAACTTTTTCTCCAACAGGAAGGCACTCATTAGCAGGATCAACACGGCCTTAACGGCAGTCCTCCTTTCGAGTGTTATCGGGTTTTTAATTTTTGCATTTTTTCTTATTAGATCCATCAAAAGACCTGTCACCATGGTTGTAGAATCTGCACAAAAGATTGCAGACGGGGATCTTACCGTTCGCATCCCTGTAACGGGGAGGGACGAGATGGGCATAATGGGAGATGCACTGAACCGGATGATCGAGAGATTGAACACCCTCTTTGGAACGATCTCATCAAATGTAACCCTCCTGAACAGACAGTCTGAAACCCTTTCATCTGCCACCTCAGAAATGCTCAAAGGTGCCACACTTCAGTACAACCAGATAGAGCAGGTTGCATCTGCCACCGAAGAAATGTCACAGACGATTATCGAGATGGCAGAAAACGCATCCTCCTCATCTGAGGCGGCAAGGAACTCTCATGGCCTTGCAGAAAGGGGTAGTGGTGCTGTCGAGGAGGTTATACAGGACATAAGATCTCTTGCCGAACAACTCCAGACATCTACCACCGAGATCGAAAACCTGGGAAAGCGTTCATCTGAGATTGGCGAGATTGTAACAGTTATACAGGATATTGCTGAGCAGACAAACCTCCTTGCCCTTAATGCAGCCATTGAGGCGGCAAGGGCGGGTGAGCAGGGAAGGGGGTTTGCTGTGGTTGCCGACGAGGTGAAAAAACTTGCCGAAAAGACCGGCAGGGCTACAGAGGAGATTTCGGAAAAGATAAGTTCCATCCAGTCGGAGACGGACTCCATCATATCCCTTATCAGTAAAGGAAACGATTCTGTGAAGAACTCTGTAGAAAAGGCTATCAGGGCAGGTGAGGCCCTTGCCGAGATCGTTCAAACCTCACGCTCTGCAATGGAGATGATACAGAGGATAGCCGCCGCAACAGAGGAGCAGTCATCAGCGGCAGAACAGGTGAGCCAGAGCATGGAGGTGGTCTCCGAGATCGTAAAGGGAAATTCTAACAAACTATCAGCCCTTCAGAACCTCTCTCAGGAACTCTTTGGCATTGCAAGGAAACTGGAGGAGGAGATGGAAGGGTTTAGAACAGACA
>CAYMML010000249.1:0-1891 GCA_964391515.1 uncultured Thermodesulfovibrio sp.
TATCAGTTAGCCGAGGAGATGGGGCTTGAGAAGGAGGAACTCCTCCCTCATGGCCACTATGTTGCAAAGGTCGACTACAAGATGATCCTTGAACGGCTCAAGGACAAACCCGACGGTAAGTACATCGATGTCACAGCCATCACCCCCACCCCCCTTGGTGAGGGTAAGTCCACCACCACCATAGGGCTTCTCCAGGGAATGGGCAAGAGGGGCAAGAATGTGATGGCTGCCATCCGCCAGCCCTCCGGTGGCCCCACAATGAACATCAAGGGCTCTGCCGCAGGTGGAGGGCTTTCACAGTGTATCCCTCTCACGCCATTTTCACTTGGGCTTACCGGAGACATAAACGCAATTATGAACTCCCATAACCTTGCCATGGTTGCCCTTACATCAAGGATGCAGCATGAGTTCAATTACAATGATGAGCAACTTGCAAAGAGGAACCTCAAGCGGCTGAACATAGACCCGAGGAATGTCCAGATGGGCTGGATAATGGACTTCTGTGCCCAGGCTCTCAGAAAGATAATAATCGGTATCGGCGGTAAGATGGACGGGTTCATGATGGAGAGCCGTTTTGATATTGCCGTCTCCTCGGAGATCATGGCTATACTCGCCGTTGCTAAAGACCTGAAGGACTTCCGTGAGAGGATGGGAAGGATAGTGGTTGCCTACGACAAGCAGGGTAACCCCATCACAACTGAAGACCTTGAGGTGGCAGGTGCCATGACCGCCTGGATGGTTGAGGCACTGAACCCGAACCTGATGCAGTCCATCGAGGGTCAGCCGGTGCTTGTCCACGCAGGGCCTTTTGCCAACATCGCCATAGGACAGTCCTCAATAATTGCTGACCAGGTGGGGCTGAAACTTGCCGACTATCATATCACCGAGAGCGGGTTTGGTGCGGATATCGGTTTTGAGAAGTTCTGGAACCTGAAGTGCAGGTTCTCAGGGCTCAAGCCCCATGCAGCGGTTATCGTCGCTACAATAAGGGCTCTCAAATGCCATGGCGGTGCGCCAATTCCCGTACCCGGAAGACCCATCCCGGAGGAGTATGGTCAGGAGAATGTGGGCTGGGTAGAGAAGGGCTGCGAAAACCTGGTGCATCACATTAACACCGTGAAGATGGCGGGTATAAACCCCGTTGTCTGCATAAACGCCTTCTACACGGATACTGACAACGAGATAAATGCAGTAAGAAGGATCGCTGAAGAGGCCGGTGCCCGTGTGGCAGTTTCAAGACACTGGCAGTACGGCGGCGAGGGTGCCCTTGAACTTGCCGATGCGGTTATTGATGCCTGTAACGAGGAAAACAACTTCAAGTTCCTCTACACCCTGGATACGCCTTTGAGAAACAGGATCGAGATGATCGCAGAGCATGTCTACGGTGCAGATGGTGTGGAGTACTCACCAGAGGCATTAAGCAAGGTAAAGGCGGTCGAAAAAGACCCCGAACTCAGCAAACTCGGTACCTGTATGGTGAAGACACACCTCAGCGTATCAGACGACCCGAACAAGAAGGGTGTCCCCAAGGGTTGGAAACTCTTTGTGAGAGACCTCCTTATCTACCAGGGCGCAGGGTTTGTGGTGCCAGTGGCAGGCGCTATAAAACTGATGCCGGGCACATCGTCTGACCCTGCCTACAGGAGGATAGATGTGGATACCGAAACCGGTAAGGTAAAGGGGCTCTTTTAACACATTACCAAAAACCTAATCGCTGGGAAGGGTGGCTCAGAATTGAGCCACCCTTTTTCTTTTCATCCCGACAATAATCCTCGCAAGTTACTAATATCTACATTAATAATGTCAACAACCCTGATGGAGCAGGTCAGGCAGAACTCAGGAGAAATCCGGATTTTCGCGATACCTCAAGTACCGTGAACCGACCGCCGGT
>CAYMML010000250.1:0-1807 GCA_964391515.1 uncultured Thermodesulfovibrio sp.
ATGACTGACCCTATCGGTGCTTCCTCCTCGTTTTACGATACAAGGGTAAAACTCGTTAAGGCGTAACAATTAGACCGGAAGGGAGGGGCTCATGCCCTCTCCCTTCCTTATTAAGAAATGCAAACTAAAAACTTAACGGATAATTAACGAGATATTTACAGTAATTTTGGATACACTTTAATTAAGGAGGATGAAAAGATTAATATACTCATTGTAGACGATGAGCCAACAATCGTATCGGCCCTCCTTCAGTACCTGGACCGGCGGGGTTACGGCGTGGCAGGGGTGACAAAGGCTGAGATTGCAGAGCCTCTTGCAGTTTCAGGCATTTTTGATTTCATGATACTTGATATTAACCTGGGAGACATTACCGGTATAGAGTTATATAATCGTATTAAAGGACAGGGCTATAAAGGAGATGTGCTTTTCATAACCGCCTTTACGGATCAATACCGTGAGGATCTAAAAGAAATAGAACAGAAGAGATTGGTTCAAAAACCATTCAAAATGTATACTATTGTGGAACGAATAAAGGAGTTGTCCCAGAATGCCGCTTCGTGAAGAGTTTGAAAAACTACTTGAAGAGTCTGTAAGGGTGCACGGGCATCTCTGTCCCGGGCAGGTGCTCGGTGTGCGTATGGCAATATACGGGCTTGAAAAGATAGGGATCACAGATCCGAAAGGCTCAGACAGGAAAAAGATATACCTCTTTGTGGAGATAGACCGGTGTGCCACCGATGCACTTCAGTCCGTTACTGGTTGCAGTCTTGGTAAACGCACAATGCGTTTTATTGACTACGGTAAGATGGCCGCAACCTTTGTAAATCTGGAAACCGGTAAGGCCGTAAGGGTAGTGGCACTTGAGGAGGCAAGAGAAAGGTCAGGGGAGTACTTCCCTGATATTGAAAATAAATACCAGAGGCAACTTGAGGCATACAAGGTTATGCCAGACAGTGAACTCTTCACATCCCAGGATGTGAGAGTTGAAATTCCGCCTGAGGACATGCCGGGAAGACCCCTGAGAAGGGTTCAGTGCAGTGTTTGTGGCGAGTATGTCCAGGATATGAGGGAGGTGAGGGAAAATGGAAGCATCTATTGCAGAAGTTGTAAAGAAGGAGGCTATTACAAGGTTGAAGACAACGCTCTTTGTAAATGACATGGTCATCCCCCTTAACGATTTTACCCAGCAGTATATCGGGAAGATCCTCGTGGGTATTGCCGAATCTCTTGGTTACACTGGACAAAGGATCAACCTGTACATAGAGCCTTCTGATCTGAACCTTTTTACTGACGACACCCAGGTGCCCATCCGGAAGGAGTTCGTAAGGCTACTTATAGAGAGCACCATTAAGGGGGTGCTTTCGCCTCTTAAGGGCATTTTCTGGCTTCAGAGGATAACAATTACCACAGAAAAAGAATAGAAAAATTTTTTTATTTACCGTTATGCAGTTTTGTCATAGCGATAAGGAGTTATGAGAGTAAAGTCAAAGATATGGATAGAGGTTGCCGGAGAGCCGGTCTTTGGACGGGGAAGGCGGTTTCTACTTCAGGCGATAGACCGGTACGGCTCGATAAACAGGGCAGCAAGAGATGTAAACATCTCATACAGGAAGGCATGGAGTTATATAAAGGCTATGGAGGAGAGGCTTGGGATACCGCTTGTTGAGAGAAGAACCGGCGGTAAGGACGGCGGAGGGGCTTCTCTTACAGATGAGGCAAGGCTGTTTCTCAGGGAGTATGCCAGGTTTGAGGACGAGATGAGGAAACTGGCAGATGAGAGGTTTAGAGACTTTATGAAAAGGGTTAA
>CAYMML010000251.1:0-1794 GCA_964391515.1 uncultured Thermodesulfovibrio sp.
CAGATAGGGGGTGGTCTGGCATCACTCTTTGCAGACATACTTCGGTTTGAGGATAACGACAGGAGAAAACTGGTTATTTGTGGAATCAGTGCTGGTTTTTCCAGCGTCTTCGGCACACCCATTGCCGGTGCCATCTTTGGTATAGAGGTTCTTTTCATTGGTAACCTCTTCTACGATGCCCTTTTTCCGTCTTTTGTGGCAGGGATGATAGGCTACCATGTAGCAACCTCGCTTGGGATAACATACTTTTATAACCCTATCCAGTTTATCCCGCACTTCAGTGGCTCTTTTATAATCGAGGTCGTCTTTGCGGGCACCTTCCTGGGGTTTTGTTCTTTTATATTTATTGAACTACTTGAGTATTTCAAAGGACTAAACGAAAGGATCAGGATATGGCCTCCTCTTAAGGGGATGATCGGGGGGGCGGCTCTCGTCCTCCTTGCGCTTATATTCTCCACCAGGTATCTCGGCCTCGGGCTTGAGACAATCTCTGAAAACCTATCAGGCACAGGTGGCCGGTGGTATGACTTCTTGATGAAGATGATATTTACCTCCATCACACTCAACTTCGGTGGCAGTGGTGGTATAGTTACACCGATATTTTTTATCGGATCATCTGCGGGTGGACTGCTTGCAGATATGATGGGGCTTGACCGTGCCACCTTTGCAGCCATCGGTCTGGTGGGGCTGCTATCGGGTGCTGCCAACACCCCAATTGCCGCAAGCATAATGGCTGTGGAACTATTCGGGGCGGAGATAGCACCTTATGCAGCACTGGTCTGCATAATCAGTTATCTTATAACCGGGCACAGAAGTGTTTACCCAAGCCAGATACTGCTGAGGAGCAAGTCTTCATCCGTGTTAATCGAGTCGGGTAAGGTGGTTGAAGAGATAGAGACTTTTGAGATACAGCCGAGGTCTAAGACCCTTTTTGGGGCAATTATAAAGATTGTTGCTGCCATAAGGGATTTTACAAACCGCTCTTATGAGTATCTCATGAAGAAGTACAGAAAGAAATACAGAGATTGAGTTACAGGTTCACAAGCATCCCCCCCTCGAATTCTTGTATAATTAACGGTTATGGATGCGGAGTTTTTGAGATCACTCGTAATTGCGGCCATCCCCGTCCTGATTGCAATAACCTTTCATGAGGTTGCCCATGGCCTTGTGGCATACCGATTTGGTGACGGCACAGCAAAGGCGCTTGGAAGATTAACGCTCAATCCTGTAAAACACATAGACATATTTGGAACGGTGATCCTTCCGATACTGCTTTTTTTCTCCACTCACGGACAGTTCACCTTTGGTTATGCAAAGCCGGTTCCTGTAAACCCGTTCAACCTTAGAAACCCAAAGAGAGACATGATCTATGTGTCTGCGGCAGGGCCTGTAATGAATATACTGATAGCCTTTATCTCGGCCACCCTGCTGGTGCTGCTTGCATGGATTGAACTAATAGTGCCTCAACCTGTGGCTACAAAGGTGCTCCTTCCCCTTGCAGGTATGCTGAACTATGGGATAATAATGAACATCTACCTTGCCGCTTTTAACCTCATTCCTCTGGTGCCCCTTGACGGTGGCAGGATCCTTGCCGGTATCCTTCCCAGAGAACTTGAGATGAAGTATAGCAGGATAGAGCCCTATGGGATGATAATACTTCTTTTTCTTATCTTCCTTGGGCTTACAAGGTATTTCGTCGCCCCGGTGGCAGGGGTTCTCTATGGAATTATAAAGGTATTTATGTCTGTTTTTCTTCCCTAAAAACCTCACACCCAGGGGAGTGTGAGGTTTTTA
>CAYMML010000252.1:0-1788 GCA_964391515.1 uncultured Thermodesulfovibrio sp.
CTGAATGTCCTGAGTCTTGCTATCTCTTCCTGGTAGCCGTAGATGTGGGCACCGGCACTGTAGGCGTAGATGGGGCCGCTTTTGAGCCCCGTCTCTTCAGAGACAAACCTTTTGAGTAACTCTATCCCCCCAAGGTTAGTGGGAAACCCCGCCCAGAGGTCCCAGGAACGGAAATAACAACTCACCGTGAGAACCAGATCATCGCCTTGAGGGATTGCCTTGAAATCCAGAAGCCTCAGGCAGGGTGGATCAAGTTTGCCATCGTTTCCATAGCAGATATCATGGTCTTCAGGGGTACCAACCTCCACCACAGCCTGGTTGGTAAGCGGTGTCTCCCTAAGCATCTCTATCACCCTCTCAAGTTGGGTACCACCCTTTGGCATGGGGTGATGAATCCTTGAGGCGTACTTATAGGTCTCGTTTTCTTCCAGTTCAGGGTTCATCAGGTAGTTAACGAAGTAGTCCTCTATGTATTCCATTGATGTGGGAGCCGGAATACCAGAACCCGGCGGCATCACAGGGATCATGTCCTGATCGGGGTGTTCAATGAATACGCCAATCCCAGGATACTGTAAACGGTATTGTTCTTTTTCAAATGAACCTTTCTGAACATCCTGCTTATACGCCCGGTCAAATAGGTTGTATATCAGTTGAAACCAGGCATCCGATATAGTCTTGGCTTTAAGGAAAAATGGCTCCACCACGCCTCCTCTCATTTAAACCCATGCTCCTGGGATGGGAATTTGCCCTCCTGTACCTCTTTTATGTACTCTCCTATTGCCTCCAGGGCCTCTGCCTTGAGGTTTGCATATTTCTTAACGAACTTGGGAACAAACCTGTCAAAAAGCCCGATCACATCGTGTAAGACGAGTATCTGCCCATCACAGTGTGGCCCCGCACCTATACCGATAGTCGGTATCGTAAGCATACCGGTGATCTCTTCTGCAAGATCCATGGGAATTGCCTCAAGGACAATGGCAAAGGCACCGGCATCCTCGAGCATCCGGGCATCCTCAATGAGTTCCTTCCTTGCCTCTTCGGTCTTTCCCTGAACCTTAAACCCCCCCATCCTGTGTATAGACTGCGGAGTAAGCCCAATGTGGGCAAGGACGGGAATGTCCGATTTCACCATCCTGCTTACACGATCAACAACCTCTCTTCCGCCCTCTATCTTTATTGCCTGTGCACCACCCTCTTTTATAAACCTTCCGGCGTTTCTCACCGCCTCTTCCACGGATACCTGGTAAGACATAAATGGCATGTCGCCTATCACCATCGCCCTCTCCGCCGCCCTTGATACCATCTTTGTGTGGTAGATCATCTCATCCATCGTTACAGGCAGGGTGTTTTCTATCCCCTGAACAACCATCGCCACCGAATCTCCTACCAGAATGGCATCCACTCCTGCCTCATCCACAATCTTTGCAAAGGGATAGTCATAAGCGGTGAGCATTGTGATCTTCTGCCCTTCAGACTTCTTCTTTAAAAAATCGTTTATCGTAACCCTTGGCATAGCATCACTCCTTATTTATTCTGGTTGTATTTTATCTTGAAAAACACTTCAATTTGGCCTTTATTTTATCATATTCAAGAAGCGCAGGGAAGGGTTTTCTCAGGTTAGTCAGATTTTTCTATGATTAGCAGAACGGCCTTTTTTAAAAGAGGTCGATATGTTACTAATATCTACATTAGTAATGTCACCCATCCTAACAGAGCAGGGCAGGCAGAACTCGGGAGAAACCCCGGATTTTCGCGATACCTCAAGTACCGTGAAACAACCGCTGGTGT
>CAYMML010000253.1:0-1775 GCA_964391515.1 uncultured Thermodesulfovibrio sp.
AACCTCAACTATTGAGACCCCGATGGGGTTTGGCCGTATGGGTGAGCAGGTGCTGAATACACCGAATTCTCTGTCTTTGTGTGGTGGTTGCTGGAAGAGATATTCATCAGTAAACTCCGGACTTTTGTGAAAGTGAAACACAATTAGAATCTTACTGCCAGCCTCTATATCCCTCAGACCCGCTTCATACCTCTTATCAAGGACTATCTCCCCCTCCGCCTCTGAAACACTCCAGTGGCGGGGTATATTGGTTTCAGAGGTTTTTAAGTAACCTATGGGTGTGATGGTTATCAACGGATTTTTGTTTTTCATTACCTAAAATTCACATAAATGTTGCAGAAAACCAGTTCAAATATGCTTAAAAACCATTATAAATAAAGGCTATAAGGCCGATAGGAGACCTGATAGAGGAGTCAATCTTCGGTTAACTCCTCCGAGATTGCCACGACCGGCTGCGCCGGCCTTCCAATGACCTACCAGTTGCGGTCATTGCGAGGAACGAATGTGAGTCGAAACTACTAAAGTCAACCCGAAGCGGGTCTCCGCAAAGTGCCGCTTCGACAATCTCTTTTTCTGCAACGTTTATGTTCATTTACAAAAGAAAACTTAAATGATTTTACTCCAGAGAATTGATAATTTCCTCCACTACCTGAGAGCCTCTGTCAATGAACTCTCTTGCTATCTGCATTGCCTCTTCGGCATCCTCATTTGAAAACTCAATGAAATCCTCGTAGTCTGCATCTTCCCTCAGGGCCTTGAGTATGGAAAACTTCTTTGCAAAATCCGAAGGAAGAAGTCTTGCATCTTTTATTAACTGCTTGGAAAGCATGGCCTTTACGCCTTCATGGGTGGTCGCCCTAATATCATAAAGTATCAAAAGTGCTCTTGCCATCGAGTGGATTGCATAGTATGCCCTTGTAATGGAGTCCCTGTGAAATCCCTCTCTCAGGAGCACCTCTGCTGCCATGAGCCTTTCTCTGGCAGCATCTACCCTGTATCTGCAGAGGGCTATCCTGTCTTCAAGGCTAAGCCTTTCTTTCATACACTACCGTCCCATTTAACTCTATATCTTTTATAAAAAGGCTGCCTGCCTCCTTGAGGTCTTGAAAGGTCTTTAAGTCATAAAGGTGAATAGAAAAAGAATACCCATTCAGAAAATATCTATCCTCAATCTCCTCTGCCTTGGTAAACACCCTATCAGTCACACCAGTGTCTTTTTCTTCAACTACCACCAGGAGGTCCACATCAGAGTCTGGCAGAACAGGGCCTCCACTGCGGGAGCCAAAAAGAACGATTTTAACAAGATTGCCCTGCAGTATCTTCTTGAGGGCTTCCTTCAGTGCCTCAGTGGCCCTTTTCACAGAAACCTCTGGCACCAGTTCCACTGCCTTCATTTTTTACAATAACATAAATTTCTTAGAAGAGAAAACTACTTATAGCCGAAAACATGCACTTCCTAAGTGCATGTTTTCGGCAACTCGTCTCTAATACACCGGCGTGGGCACATCATTCCAGCCTGTCTGTGAAGGCAGGTCTTTTATCTGAAGAAGTTTGAGGTTATGAAACTCTATGTCTGCCATAAAAAGAGGTATTCTCCTTACATTCCAGGAAAAGGCCCCGTATGGCATACCGGAGGCATTCCCCAGTTTGACAAAAACAAGCCTCCTTGTAACTCCCGATGAGTTGTTCATACCCTCTGTGTGGTGGTGGCCTGCTCCATGGTGCCCCTGTCTCAGGTGTCTGAAGGGATGGATGATCCAGTCGGTTATCATGGA
>CAYMML010000254.1:0-1768 GCA_964391515.1 uncultured Thermodesulfovibrio sp.
GTAGATACCTGTCAAGTGCCTTTTTGTATTTCACACAGGCAGGTCTGTCCACTGCCACAAGGAATGCCTTGTAACCAAGGGGTTCCACATTTTCACGATAGTGTTCTGCCACTGTCCGTGCCACCTTATCAACCCTGTCATCTCCTTTCAGGAAATTCCTGAGATTTACTGCACGCTCAAGTATCCTGTTCAGTTCCTCAATGTCACTTATGCCTTCTGTCTCAGCAAGGCTCAAAAACTCCTCCTCCATCAACTCCCCTGGCACGAGCATCTCATTCGGGGCAAGGGCATAAAAAAGTGGCAGTGTAGTGCCGTCCTCAATGCTTTCTCTGATTGAATACTTATGCAGATACCCCTTTGGTGCGTCATCAACCCCAAAGGTCTTGAATGTGCCCTTTCCATGGGCGGTCCTGTCAATGGGCGTGCCTGTGAAGCCGATAAATGTGGCATTTGGCACTGCTGCAAAGAGATAGTTTCCAAGGTCCCTGCCTGTGCTTCTGTGTGCCTCGTCAATGAGGACATAGATGTTTTCTCTTGTATTTATCTCAGATGGCATGTTCTGAAACTTCTGTATGGTGCTAACGATGATACCACGGTAATCATTTCTGAGTAGTCTTACCAGTTCACTTATCCTGTTTGCATGTGCCACATTTTCAATCCCTAAGGAAGCAAGGTTTTTGAGCAACTGGTCTTCCAGTTCATTACGGTCTATAAGCATGAGTATGGTGGGCTTATCACTTTCTGGTGCCTTAAATAGCATTTCTGCTGCCTTTATCATGGTGTAGGTCTTTCCGCTTCCCTGTGTGTGCCATATGAGGCCCCTTCTCTTTGCAGGGTCATGGCACCTTCTTACAACCCTCTCCACAGCCTCAATCTGGTGTTGCTGGAGGATATACTTCTGGAGTTGTTCATCCCTTTCGGCAAAGACTATGTAGTTTTCAATGAGATTTAGGATGTTTTCCGGTGAAAAGAATGTCTTAACCTTTGCCTCCAGATTTCCTGGTTCATCGTGCTTCCATCGGAAGATGTTTCTCCTTACAAGGTTCCATGTAACCCCGTAGGCAAACCCTATCGCCTCTGTGGCAGTAAAGACCATCTCAGGCACCATCACCTCGGGGGTCTCCTGGTGATATCTTCTTAACTGATCAATCCCGATAGCAATTGCCTCCTCTTTGTCAGCGTTTTTGCACTCCACAACTACAACAGGTATGCCGTTGATTAAAAAGACTATGTCCTCACGGTTTGCATATAGTCCGTTGTTTACCCAGAACTCCTCGGTAACCTCAAAACGATTGTTTTTTATATCCTCATAGTCAATGAGTTTCAGGTTCAGTTCCCTGTTTTCTTCCTCACAAAAGAAGGTCCCCTGATTGCGGAGGTATTTAAGAAAGTCCCTGTTACCGTATATGTTTGCCTGAAGGTGGCGAAAAAGCCCTGTAAGTGCACCCTCTGGCTCTTTGTATTTCGGGTTGAACTCCCTTACTTTTTCATACAGGATATCCTCAAAAAACAGAGACCCACCAAGTGCACTTTCTATGTCTGTGCCTTCTGTCTTAAATCCCCTCCGCCTTTCAGCCTCCTTCTGCGGGATAACCGCCCAGCCGATTTCTTCAGCATATTTCAATATGCGAGACTGAACGGTCTTATGTTCGGTGGGTGTGGGCATATAGGAGAATCCTTAACTTATTGAACTCACCAAAGCTTCATAATGTTCTTTGTCTCTTTTTTCAATTTGCTTTAAGATAAAATCCACTGCATCCTCTAACTC
>CAYMML010000255.1:0-1743 GCA_964391515.1 uncultured Thermodesulfovibrio sp.
CCTTGAAAGGCTCATTTCCGAATGGGACACCATCTTTAATTCCATAAACGATCTTATCTCAATCCATGACAAGGACTTTCGGATAGTCAGGGCAAACAGGGCTCTCCTTGAGTTTTTAGGGATGAGTGAGGATGAGATCCGTGGGAAGCACTGCTACGAGATTTTTCACAAAAGGAACGAACCCTGGCCTGAATGTCCCCATTCATCCACACTCAAAGAGAAGAGGCCGGTTGACACAGAGGTGGACGACCCTAACATCGGGGTTCCCCTCCTCATCTCCTGCTCGCCCATTTACGATGAAAAGGGTGAGATCACCGGCACGGTGCACATAGCAAAGGACATTACCAGGCTCAGGAAGATGGAGGAGGAACTACTGAGGGCAAAGAACCTTGAATCCCTCGGGTATGTGGCAGGCGGTATTGCCCACGATTTCAACAACCTCCTTACCGGTATCCTTGGAAATATCGCTATGGCTGGTCTTAAATTGAGAGAACCTCTGGAGGCTGAAAGACATCTGAATACCGCCGAGAGGGCCTGTGAGCAGGCAAGGGAACTTACAGGTAAACTCTTAGTCTTTGCAGAGGGTGGTATCCCCAACAGGGAGGAGGTGGATTTGAGGGGGCTGATAAAGGATCTGGTGCTTCTCTATCTTGATCCAAAACTATATAAAACTGAGGTCTCTCTGAGCGGTGGCGTAACGGTGGTTGGTGACAGGGAGTTTATAAGAAAGGCATTTTCTGCAATCATCCTCAACGCAAGGGAGGCAATGCCTGACGGTGGGGAGTTTAAGGTGTTTGATAAGGTGGAGGAGATGGAGGAGGGGAATATCTACGGGCTGGCACCCGGCAGGTATCTGAGGATATCCCTTTCAGACACAGGGAAGGGGATAGAAAGCGGTATAATGGGAAAGATATTTGATCCCTACTTCACCACCAAACCGATGGATTACAGAAAGGGCACCGGCCTCGGGCTTGCAACCGCCTTTTCGGCGATCAAAAAGCACGGAGGGACGATAACCGTTGAGTCTGAGGTGGGAGGCGGTGCAACCTTCCATGTTTATCTGCCCGTTGGTGTTTCTGAGAAAGGGGAGAAAAAGGGTGAGGGCTCCCGCCCAAAGGTGCTGCTCGTGGACGATGAGAAGGTGGTGAGAGATGTTGCCTCTGAGATGCTTTCAGCCCTGGGCATTGAGGTCTTTACGGCGGTGAGCGGGGAAGAGGGGGTTGAGATCCTGAAGGAACAGCGGGAGGTTGACCTTGCCATTATAGACCTCACCGTAAGGAGGGGTTCAGGGGGTGTTGAGGCACTGAAGATACTCAAGGGTGTACATCCCACGTTGAGGGCGATAGCAACTACCGGGCTTTTAAGTGCCTTTGAAAGGGAGAACCTCTTGAGCAAGGGGTTTCAGGGCGTGCTTGAAAAACCCTTTGGGTTGAAAGAACTGAAAAGGGCACTTGAGGATGCCGGGCTTTGTTGAAATCATCTCCTATGCTTTTTGCCTTTTTCCTGTTCCTTCTTTTCCACCACGCAGTAGATACCACCCTCCTTTATGCCTGGCTTGAAGCACTTATTGCAGGAGATGCACCTTGCAGGGTTGTGGTCTCCACCCTTCCATCTGTTTGGGAGGTGAGGCTCCCTGATAAGGGGTCTTGAAAGGGATATGTAATCTATACCTTCTTCCACTATCGAAACCGCCTTTTCGTAACTCCTTATCCCGCCTACCACCATGACCGGTGCCTTGACCGC
>CAYMML010000256.1:0-1691 GCA_964391515.1 uncultured Thermodesulfovibrio sp.
CCTGATTCCGCTGGTAACCTTCAACGCCTCATCAAGTCTCCCATTTTTTGAAAGATGAACTGCTAAATGGTAGCGGACATCGTCAGCAAGTTCTGGATCACCAACGATATTCGCTAAGGTCATTGCCTCCCTCTGAAAACCCTGCCGGGCAAGTTCAAGAGAGAGTCTTGGCACTGCCTCAAGGAAAATCATGTCAGAGTATTGCTCGTATGGTGCAATTGAGAAGTAGGCAAAATCGATCCTGTTTTTTAATGTAGGGTCTGATAGGAGCACATCAACATCGTTTATTACTCTCTTTGTAATCTGGAGACCTCTTGTTTGCTCATCAAAAGCAAGCAGAGCGGTTGCAATCTCGGAAAGGCAGTTAATTCTTTCAGGCAGGCTCTTTTTTGAGACCCTCCCAATCTCACTTTCAAGAAATGATACCGCATTTACCCTGCAACCTGAATCCACGGCTATCCTTGTAATGTCTGGATACCAAAATGGCTCCTCATATACAATGCCCCTTTCTCCGAGGTATTCAAGAAAAACGGGTATCTCATCCTGAATCCCGGCAATTAAGAACTCAGCCAGCAATTCATCCATATAATGGCTGATGACCGAAACAAGATCATCATCTGACATGCCAGGATGGTCTCTTATAATCAGTTCTGGTACCATATAGAGATAATTTTTCCCCTTTTCAATTTCTCCTGCACGGACAAGTAAGCTTCCAATCCTTCCGCATGTATCAGGTGAAAGGTCATCTCCTGCTAACTTCAATATCAAGCCGATAGTCTTTAACGCCTTTAGCCGATTCTTTTTCACATAGTATTCACACAGGGCAAGAAGTGAATTTATTTTGTATTTATCGTCCTCGTGGCTCATCACAGACTCCTCAATTCCCCTTATCTTCTCTTCCGGCAGGTATTCAGCAGCAATCTTTATTCCTTCCTGTGGTGAGGAGTTCCAGACCTCTTCAAGATATCTGAGACCCTTTTCTGAATCCCCCATACTTAAATAAGCCCTTGCAAGGTCTTCTGAATAGTCGATTGTTTTACACCTCAGATGAACCCTTTCAAGCCATCCGGCGAAGAATTGATCAGGGGATTTTTTGAAAAACGTTGGGTCAATGTAAAATCGAAACCTGGGTCTATCTATCATGGATAAAAGGCTATCCGAAAGGATCATGTCTCCATTTTTATATGCAGAATAGGAAGCCTTAAGAGTCAAAAAAGGTTTTATTGTACTCTGATGGTCTATGATGTCTATTATCTGAAGGGTTTTCTTGATATGGTCAGTCTCAAGATAATACTCTCCAACTGCCTTGAGTGCATAGTCTTTTCCTTCCTCTGTCTGAAAAGATATCTTTAATGCTTTTCTAATCAGCCTTTCCGAAAAGCCCTTCATGCCTGCCTTATGGAACCCTTCAGCCACCCTGCAGATCGCCCGTGCCCTGTGCACACTGTCTTCAATACCATCTGCAATTTTAAGTGCCCTGTAAAGATTTTCAGCCTTTTCAGATTCATAAGGAAGTGACCTTGCAAATACAGGCAACGCTGAATTCAAATACGCCTCGAACCCTAAAAGACTGACAAGCCGTATAAATTCCCTTCTTTTAAGCATACCTGCCTCCTTTCCAGGTGTTTATATCAGAAGTTTAACACTTGATACTGCCAGCGTTATGACAGTTTAGTACTGAATCTTTTTAA
>CAYMML010000257.1:0-1657 GCA_964391515.1 uncultured Thermodesulfovibrio sp.
ATCTTAAGTCATCAGGGTTCAGACTGAAGGCTTAATAATATCCCTGTCATTCTACCCTATCTCTTTAAACTTACTCCTTAAGCCTCATGTTGCAATAAACCCGTTCATCAGATTCTACGGACTTCATCCCTCATGATGAAAAAGGTGCAGTCATCCTGAGCGAAGCGAAGTATCTCATACATCAGGCATAAAGCATCAGGCTGAAGGTTACCTTCAGTTTTTCAGGCTTTTTGCCCTTTCATTTTACCCCTCTAACAGACCTTCAAAAAACGGCTTTTTTGTTGAACAGCCTCTTATTAATGAATCTAATAGGTACATTTATAATATCAATCATTTATTTATAATTTTTTCTTGACAAGAATAATTCTAATCTGATAATATTTACTTAATTAGAATTATTCTAAGGAGAAACCGATGGAAAAGTACAGAGAGACAGGATTGAAACTTACCCCTCAGAGGCTGGCCATCCTTGAGTACTTAGATGGCAACACCTCGCACCCCTCTGCTGAGGATATATATGAGGCGGTAAGGGAGAGGTTTCCCACGATGTCTTTTGCAACCGTCTATAACACACTTGAGGCTCTAAGAAAGCGAGGTCAGATTCTTGAACTTACGATCGACCCTGACAGAAAACGGTATGACCCGAATATACACCCTCACAACCACCTGATCTGCCTGCGCTGTAAGACCATTGTTGATATTGAAACAGACTTTGATATTCCCATCCCAGATGAGGCAGGCAAGATGTTCGATGTACTGGGAAACCATGTTGAGTTTTACGGAATCTGTCAAAATTGTAAAACAAGCATGAAAGGAGGTGATCAGTAATGGCAGTATTCAAGTGCGAAAAGTGTGGTGCCACAAAGGAGGGAAGGTGTAAGCCAAAGAAGTGCCCTTCCTGTGGTGAGACAGGCACCATGCAGAAACAGGGATAATCTAAAATTTTGGTTGACAAACCACTTAATATGTGAAATAATGTTATGGAGGTGAGAAGTTATGTGCATGGAGTATTCCATGAGTTGTAGTTGTGGAGGCAGGGAGGCAAGTTTCAACTTTAGAGACGAGATAATGCCCCCTGAGGTGATTAGCAGGCTTTACTGCCCGGAGTGCTCAGGTGAGATTAAGTTCAATCCAGAGACCATGATTTCAGACAATGGCTGGATTATAGAGTATGACATGGATGTTGCAGAGTTTTCAAAACTGAAATCACCAAACCTTGTTACAAAGAAACTTTCTCCTGAGTATCTATTTGACGAAGGGCTTGCCACCTGGCGGGGTGTCTATCCAGGCGATCACATTGATAGCGTTAAGGAGCGTGAGGAGATCACAAAACTTGCCAAGACCGATCCAAAGGGCTACGTGGAGAGGATCAAGACCTGGGGCATAGAGAGAATGGAACGCCTCAGAAAGGAAGGTTGGAGGAAGGCAAATGCAGTCTGAGAAGGAGATCACAAAACCTGCCTGTGCCGAGGTAAACAGGGCATTTCCCTTGGATGTTAAGTGTAAGGCATGTGGTGCAGAGGTGGAGATTTGGTCAGATGAAGAAGACCCCAGATGCCCTGGATGTGGAGCGCCCCTGAAGCAGGAGGTGTGAGATGAAAGAGGCACATTGCGTCATAGGCTGTAATGACCATTTCCCGTACGAGTTGACATGCCC
>CAYMML010000258.1:0-1618 GCA_964391515.1 uncultured Thermodesulfovibrio sp.
GTCATAAGAATAGTATTTGAAGGAACTGATTACCGCCAGATAAAAAAGGCAGAGATATCCTCCTCCTACACACTTATAAAGGTCGAGTTTCCAGAGGACTTTTCCTTTACCGCCCCTTCCAGGGTGGAGGGGTTTGAGTTCAACAAGAAGGATAACGATATTTTCCTGAATATAAAGGATCTTGAAAACATAAAGGTGATAAGGCTTAACAATCCCCCCAGGCTTGTGATTGATGCAAAGATAAGAAAGCCTGAACCCCTGCCCAAGACAAATGCCGAGAAAAAAGAGAGCCTGAAGCCTTCGATGGGAAAGATCGCAAGGACAGGAACCATTCTCATTGACCCTGGACACGGAGGTTCAGACCTGGGGTTATTCTCTCCTACATACAGGGAAAAGGATATTTCAATGAAATTAGGACGACTTCTCAGAGTTAAACTTAAAAAACAGGGGTTCAAGGTGTATTTAACAAGGAACTCAGACAGATACACCTCTTTGAAAAAGCGTATATCCTCAATAGAAAAAAGAAAGCCCGGGGTTCTTTTGTCTCTCCATATAACCTCATCTAACAACTTCATAATACACACCTACTCTCCCCCCACGCAGACGGACGATACGCGATATCTCCGCCAATACTCCCAGACACCCTTCGTGGATGAAAGCAGGGCGGTTGCTCAGTTAATCGGTGAAAATCTAAAAGATAAACTCCATGTGGATGTAACTTACAGGGAGTTTCCCCTTGCTATGCTTGGATACTGTGCCTGTAAGGCTGTCTTGATAGAACTTCCAACACCTGACTTTTTTAGTTACTCAAGTCGGTCATTATCAAATATCGCAAACTCTATTGTGGAGGCTTTGACCATAAATGAAAAGAGGTAGTTTTTTTATTTTAATAATTATATTTATTCTTGCCGTAGGCGTGGGGATTGGCATGTTCTACTTTTATTTTATAGATCAAAACACCATGGAGCAGAGGCCTCTGAAAACTGAGACCAGTGACGCCATACTCAGAAACTATACCTATGTAAGGATATTTTATCCTGTAGGTGAGGATATAGAAATAATTGAAAAGAAGGTCTCATCAGACCTCTCCCGGCTTGAAATGGCGGACTACCTGATATCTGAATACTTGAAGGTTTCCGCAAGTATGGACACCGGTGTTATACCAGAGGGGACATCGGTTAACGATGTTTACATCTCAAGAGACAACATCGTTTACATTGATTTCAACTCACCCTTCAAAAAGAACTTTCGGGGTGATGTTATTGACGAATACATGCTCATAAAGACCATCTACGATACAATTATTGGAAACATTGAGGATCTCAGTGATGTGGCAATCCTGATTGACGGCAAACAGACCGAAACACTGGGGGGTCATTTTATGATAAGCCGCCCACTTAAATCCATCGTAGGGAGGTAGTAGTATTATTTTGAAAGCAGAAACTCTGAGGAAAAAACCCATTGGCATCTTCGATTCCGGTATTGGAGGACTCACCGTTGTAAGAGAGATTATAAACCTCCTCCCAGATGAAAGTATAGTTTACCTTGGAGATACGGCACGGGTGCCCTATGGTATAAGGTCAAGGGAGACCGTTTTGAAATACGCCATAGAAAACAC
>CAYMML010000259.1:0-1580 GCA_964391515.1 uncultured Thermodesulfovibrio sp.
AGCAATCAGCCTTTAACTGTTTAGGTTAATTTGCAAGGTGGAAATGTTATCATATCCTTAATAACCGCTTTGTTTTAAATATAACCGGCAAAGTCAGGCAGGAACATAGATAATTGTTTCCAATAAGAGACAACATACCAAGCCGTGAGTTTCCTGTAGTTACATGGGGTATTATCACTCTTAATACCTTAATTTTTTTGTTTGAGACATCCCTTCCACCTGATGTACTGAAACAACTCTTTTATCTCTTCGGAATCGTGCCAGCCCGGTATTCCCGTCCAGAATGGGCTTTATTTTTTGGCATTCCTGTTGGAAACTACTGGCCCTTTATAACTAACATGTTTCTTCACGGTAGTTGGATGCATATAATAAGCAATATGTGGACACTTTATCTTTTCGGTGATAATGTGGAAGACCGGATGGGGCATCTGAGGTTTTTTATATTTTATATCCTCTGTGGTATCGCTGCAAGCCTTGTTCATCTGATCTTCAACATCAACTCCACCATGCCAGCCATTGGTGCATCCGGTGCGATTTCAGGGGTAATGGCAGCCTATTTCATACTGTTCCCCACCGCAAGGGTGGTTACCCTGATTCCCCTGTTTTTCCTCCCCTACTTCATAGAAATCCCTGCTATCGTTTACATTGGTGTGTGGTTCATCTCACAGTTGTTTTCAGGCACCTTTTCCCTCCTGAGCCCTGATGATGTTGGTGGAATTGCCTGGTGGGCGCATATTGGTGGATTCCTGATGGGACTTTTCCTTTTACCCTTCTTCAAAAAGAAGCACGACATTTACAGAAAGTACTTTGCTGACGAGATATTTTTTGATGTATGATAACCATATAAAGAAAGGAGTATGTTATGGATTTTATGAACCTCTTTTGGCTGTTTTTTATGGTAAGTGCCCTTCAGCCCATTATAAAGCAAAAACTCCTTGAGTCTGCTCGCCAGCGGCAGATAGCAAAAATAGAGAAAAACCGAGGCTCCCGAGTCATAATGTTAATTCACCGACAGGAAACGATGAGCCTGCTTGGATTTCCTATCCTTAAATACATTGATATAAACGACTCTGAAGAGGTAATTCGGGCTATACACATGACCGATCCCGATCTACCTCTCGACCTTATACTTCATACCCCTGGTGGTCTGGTGCTTGCATCTTACCAGATTGCTCACGCAATTAAACTGCATCCCGGAAAGGTCACGGTCTTCGTCCCGCATTATGCAATGTCTGGCGGCACTTTAATTGCGCTTGCAGCAGATGAGATTGTTATGGGAGAGCACTCCGTGCTTGGTCCTGTGGACCCTCAGATCGGACAGTATCCCGCCGCATCCCTTCTTAAAATCTTAGAACAAAAACCCATAGAAGATGTGGAAGACAAAACACTCCTCCTTGCAGACATAGGAAAAAAGGCCATAGACCAGTTGAGAAGACAGATAGAGTTTCTCCTGAAAGACCGGTACCCGGAAGAAAAGGCTTCAGAAATCGCAAAGGTACTTTCGGAAGGCAGATGGACACACGACTATCCTATAACCGCCACTGAGGCACGCACCATCGGCTTGAATGTGAATACGGATA
>CAYMML010000260.1:0-1570 GCA_964391515.1 uncultured Thermodesulfovibrio sp.
CCTCTTTCTACTTTCTTGAGTTTCTCTCAATCTTTTTGAGAAGTTTTATAATCTCCTCATTCTGCCTTATAATCTTCTCGTTTTGCCGAATCATCGTCTCCGCCTGCTGATAGGTCATGAGAGGCTTGGCATTAACGGCAGTCTCATACCCCTGGGGGTTTGTCCTTACTATTACCGTCTTTGTGCCAGCATGCACCGGCATGCCAAAAACCATAATCATACAAAGAGCAGTGAGCAGTCTTTTCATCCATGCCTCCTTTTGTCAGATTTTTTATCAAGTATCTCAAGCGCTTTTGTTAATTCCTCCCTCATCTCCTGCCTTAACTCCTCCGGCTCCAGGACCTCAACGTAGGGGATCCATCTGTATATCCAGGGCCGTATCCCCTCTATTCCATTTACCTCAAATCTCATCTCCAACGAACCGTCTTTTAATTCCTTTTGTTCCTGATTTTCCAGCCATCGTTTTCTGAGAACGTAGGGTTTGATCTCAGGGGAAAATCTCAAGACCACATCCACCGGGTCACCATCAACATATGAGCCGAAGGCTCCATAGAGTTCCTCGTCCTTATCAATTCTTCTTGGCAGGAAATACTCATCAAGAACTTCCACTTTCAGGATTCTGTCAAGGGCAAAAGTGCGGAAATCCTCCCTGAGATGGCAATAGGCCCTGAGATTCCATGTCCCCTCGAGTTTTTCGTAAAAGAGATAGTATGGGTCAATCTTTCTTTTTGTTACCTCATCGGAATATAACGCCTTATATGTAATCATTAACCTCCTGAACTCTTCAAACGCACCCTGTATCTGCTCAAAATACCTGGAAGCCCTCTCAGAGAAACCATCATGTTTAATAACTATGTGTGCAGGCAACCCAGATTTCTTGGAAAATACCTTCTCTTCTATTTCTTCAAACTTATCTTTGAGTTCAGGGTCAATAGCGCCAAGGTGCATTTTCGCCAGTGCAAAGACCAGTTTCGTCTCGTGTGTTGCCTTTGGCTTCGATAGACAGTACTCAGGAGGAAATCTGTAACACCCCTGTTTATCATTCCATTCAATGGGGTATCCTGCATATACAAGAGTTCTCCTGTATCTGTGAAAAGTACTCTCACTTATCCCGTATTCCTCCATTATATCCTGTTTGGTAAAGGGTTCCCGGCGGTCTAATCTCCTTAGTATGTCCATAAGGATGTGGAAGCGGGGGTCATTCTTCTTTGCCATAAAATCCTCCTTAAAGTAGTTGTTTTAAAGGGCATATTCGGGGCACCGGGATGCATTGTCAATGGTTGATCTCCTTTATATACCCCGAACATGCCAGTCTCATTACGGGTTTAGCATCGCATTTTTGTCCCTTATCACAACGGATTTTTAGTAGTGCATGTTCTATTTTTCTAAGTATATACCAATGCACTGCCTGATGTCTGGCAGTGGCAACATTCCTATCGTGATTTTTTAATCAAAAACTCTCTTTACCATCCTTTCAATCACCTCACACATTGCCGATCCCTTTTGTTTTTTATTCCTGATTCCGCTGGTAACCTTCAACGCCTCATCAAGTCTCCCATTTTTTGAAAGA
>CAYMML010000261.1:0-1553 GCA_964391515.1 uncultured Thermodesulfovibrio sp.
GTGAGTGTGTGCTTTACGAACTTTGCGGGTGGGAAGGAAAGAAATGACGATGTATAAAGGCAACCTGCTTGTGGCACATATGGCTTTTTAGGGAAATTCAACAGATGCCGCGGCTTTGCCGGAAGGGAAGTGTAATTTCAAGCAAAGCAATCTCGTTTTCCGTAAGAGATTGCCGCCTGTATCTTTGGTTTCCTTGAAAAGACGGGAGATCTAAACCTTTTCATGCTTTCTACCGGCAAATGCAAGAAGTGAACGAAAAATTTCGGCATGCCAAACTATGATCCCATAAAAGAGGAGGAGAGGAGACTCAGAAGGCTCCGGTTCATTGTGGATCTCACAATGGCGGTGCTGATGCAGGGGGATATAACCCTCCAGGACGCCCTGAGACTCGTAAGTGATACGAAGGAGGCTGCACTCTCTCTCTTTCCAGACAAGGAAGATGTCTATGAACTCATATATACTCCCAGGTTCAGAAGGGTCATTGCCGAGAGATTTGGAATGCCTGGCACCATATCTGGAAGAAATTAACTGGACACTCCTCTACCTGCCCGAAACAGAGACCACCATGTCTCTGCCGGAAGATGTATCTGCTCCGGGTGGCAAAAACATCCTTTTTGTCACCGATTACCAGCGGGGTGGGCGTGGTCGGCGGGGAAGGAGGTGGTTTTCACCTCCCGGGAAAGATATCACTATGAGCCTGTTTCTCCCCATTGAGAGCGCAGGCATCAGTACACTACATATGCTCAATGCCTCTTTGAGCGGGGTGAAGGCACTTCATGATCTGTGCGATGAAATGCAGACGGGTGAGGATACATCACGAAGCATCTGGCCTAAGTGGCCAAACGACATTTACTGGAACGAAAAGAAGGCGGGCGGGGTTCTCGGGGAGGTCAGAAAGGCTAAAACCGGCAGGGATATGCTCGTGATAGGTGTGGGTATAAACCTGAACTCGTCTCAAGATGATGTCCCCCCCGAATTGAAGGATATCATGACGGGTTTTTTTATGGAAACCGGCATTGAGACAAAGAGGGGGAGGGTGATAATCCACTTCCTCAGGCACTTTCTGAAGGGGATGGAGTTTATGAAGACCTCCCCTTCCCTTATAATAAAAGAGTGGGAGGCACTTAGCAGGATGCGTGAAAAGGAGGTGGTGATAAGGACTGAACAGGGAGTGATTGAGGGAGTGGTGAAGGGTATTGATAAAAACGGTTTCCTTCTTCTTAAAACAAACGAAGATGGCATCATAACGGTCAGCGCAGGGGATGTTGAAAAGGTCAGGCTTGTGAATAAGTAACTAAGTAATTAAGTAATTGAGTAATTGAGTTATTGAGTTATTGGGTTATTTTTGTCATGCTTCTGATCGATATCGGAAACACAAGGTTGAAGGCAATGGTTATTTCTAATGACTACAGGCACCACTTTGCCCTTCCCATCTCTGATGCCCACAACCACCGTAAACTGATATCCCTTTTTTCTGAACCCCTTGAGAAACTCCATCCCACCGATGCCCTCATAAGTTCTGTGGTACCCACACTAAATGAGACCGTTAAAGA
>CAYMML010000262.1:0-1543 GCA_964391515.1 uncultured Thermodesulfovibrio sp.
ACTTTCACTATTACGCCATAGCAGACGGGCTTATGAGTATTTTCATGCGATATCCTGGCAGAATTTACCAAAAACAACCTACATGTACACAACAGCAGCCACTGTTTCTTGAAGGCCCTTGAACAGAAAAAATTGGGGGAACTCCTGATGTCAAACTATTGACATCATCTGTGGAATATGGTAGAGTATCATTTATGAGCAGGATACTCGTGGTAGATGATGACCCTGCCGTAAGGGATGTCCTTCAGGACTACCTCTCCCTTGAGGGGCACACGGTAGATACCGCCGATGATGGAAGTGTGGGGCTTGAACTACTATCCAGCGAGGACTATGACATACTGCTGCTTGACCTTGCAATGCCCAAGATCACCGGTCTTGAGGTGATGCGTAAAATGAAGGAGGGAAGGAATGCAGAAACCCCTGTTATAATCATAACCGCACACGGTACTGTAAAAAACGCCGTAGAGGCGATGAAACTGGGTGCATTTGACTATGTGACAAAACCCTTCAGGCTTGACGAGGTAAACATAATAGTAAAAAGGGCTATCGAGGTTCTGAACATTAAAAACGAAAACCGCCGGCTCAGGAGGGAACTCAAGAAACGGTACGAGTTTCACGGACTGATAGGCTCTTCCCCTGAGATGCAGGATGTTTACAGCATGATTGAAAAGATAGCCGATACCGACAGCACCATACTCATCACCGGTGAAAGTGGCACAGGGAAGGAACTCGTTGCAAGGATCATACACTTTAACAGTTCCCGCTCGGATAACAACTTTGTTCCTCTCAACTGTGCAGCCATCCCCAAAGACCTGCTTGAGTCCGAACTGTTCGGGCACGAAAAGGGTGCCTTCACCGGTGCCGTAACCACCAGGGTTGGCAGGTTTGAACTTGCTAATAAGGGAACACTCTTTCTCGACGAGATTGGTGAACTCGACCCCACCCTCCAGGTTAAACTGTTAAGGGTGTTACAGGAGAGGGAGTTCGAAAGGATAGGCAGCACAAAGACCATAAAGGTGGATGTCCGTATAATAGCCGCTACAAACAAAGACCTCGAGAAACTCACAAGGGAAGACCGTTTCAGGGAAGACCTCTATTACAGACTCAATGTGATACCAATACACCTGCCACCTCTCAGGTCACGAAAAGAGGATATCCCCCTTCTGGTGGATCACTTCCTGAAAAAGCACTCCAAGGCAAAGAAAAGACCAGCACCTATTATCAATGATGAGATTCTGGATATACTGATGAACTATAACTGGCCGGGCAATGTGAGGGAACTGGAAAACCTGATAGAGAGGCTTACAATCCTTAACGGAGGTGAGGTGGTGGGGATTTCCGACCTTCCTGAGCGTTTTCAGACCTCCCCGCCTATTAAGAGGACTAAGGAACCGGTCGGCACCTCTGCGGCCATTCAGGATGTTCGGGTATCCCCTGAGGGGATAAACCTTAACGAGATCGTCGATAACCTTGAGAGGAAACTCATTCTACAGGCGCTTCAACTCTCTAAAGGGGTGAAATCAAAGGCCGCCTCACTCCTTGG
>CAYMML010000263.1:0-1535 GCA_964391515.1 uncultured Thermodesulfovibrio sp.
CTCACAGCCTCTGTGAACGAGGAGGTGGCGGTGGAGTGTCTTAAGGCAGGAGCGGATGACTACATACTGAAAGGTCAACTGGCAAGGCTTCCCCATGCCATAAAAGAGGCTATCAGAAAGAGAGAACTTGAAAGAGAAAAAAGGGATGCCCTCAAAAAACTTGCCGAGGCAGAGGAGAGATACCGCTACATTGCTATGACCATCTCGGACTATGCCTATGCTTTCAGGGTGGAAGAAGATGGCACAATGAGGGGAGAGTGGATATCCGATGCCTTCTACAGGGAGTTTGGACTAACGTTACCAGATATAGACAGACAGGGTGGCTGGCAGAGTGTTGTCTATCCTGAAGACCTGCCCCGTGCACTGGAACATGCAAAAAGGGTTCTTTCGGGCAGGGAGGACACCGAAGAGTTCCGGTTTGTTACAAAAGACGGAAGGGCAAGGTGGCTCAGGGATTATGCTATGCCGGTAATAGACAAAAACACAGGGCGGGTGGTAAGGATATACGGTGCCTCTCAGGACATTACAGATATAAAAGAGGCGGAGGAAAGCCTCAAAAAGACCCTTGAGAGGTTTCAGCACTATCTGAGTTCAAGCCCTACTGTAACCTATGCAATAAGTCTGGAGGGTGGTGTTTACAGACCCGTCTGGGTAAGCGAAAATATCAGCGAAATCCTTGGCTATGAGATAGACGAGGTCCTTAAACCTGACTGGTGGAAGACCCACATACACCCCGAGGATAGGGATGCTACCCTGAAAAGGCAGGATGAACTCTACCGAAAGGGCACCCTTGAGCACGAATACAGGTTTGTTAAAAAGGATGGCTCTTCAATCTGGGTGCTTGATAAACTGAGACTCCTCAGAGACGAAGGTGGTAATCCAAAAGAGATAATAGGTGCCTGGACGGATATAACCGGTCGTAAACTGGCGGAGGAAAGGATTAAAGAAGAGGAGGCACTCCTCAGACAGGTCATGGAGACCACACCTGCTGGCATTGCAGTGGCAGACGAAAAGGGCGGAATCATCTATGCAAACAGCAGGTTTTGTAAGATGCTCCGGAGCAATGTTGATATGCTGAAGGAGGGGTTTCCTCAAAATCTTAGTTGCAGTTTCTTTGACCAGAATGGACGGCTTCTCAAACCGGAAGAACTGCCCCTCTTAAAGGCACTTCACGGTAGGGAGTCCATAGAGTTTTATCAGTTCGTTATAAAGGCAGAGGATGGCAAGGAAAGCATTGTATCTGCCAATGCTGCCCCTATCATTACAGAGGACGGTAAGATCAAAGGGGCGGTTTGTGTTTCCCTTGATATCACGGAGCACAAGAAACTTGAGGAGCAGTTTCTGAGGGCACAGAAACTTGAGGCAGTGGGGAGGCTTGCCGGGGGGATTGCCCATGACTTTAACAACCTGCTCAGTGCGATTATGGGATATGCTGAAATAGCCCTTTCAGAGATTCCTGAAGGTCATCCCATCCAGAAGAGGCTTGATGTAATAATTAATGCCGGTCAGAAGGCAAAGGCCCTTACCCAGCAGTT
>CAYMML010000264.1:0-1516 GCA_964391515.1 uncultured Thermodesulfovibrio sp.
CTGTTCTGACATACCTGGTCTCCATCCATGCAACAAGCACAGAAAGCCCGAGCGTTAGGGGGACAAATATGAAATGAAACATTGCCGTAATGGCAAACTGTAGTCGATGTAAAAATACTGTTTCCATCATCATCGCCACCTTCTAATCACTTATTGTGTAAACTCCAGAGTCGTCAAATCCCACACTTGCAAGGAGGCACCTTACCTTGTAACCAGCCTTCAGGAGGATGTAATAACCGATCTTTGCCCTGATCCCGCTTACACAGTGCGTAACTATCTCTTTATGTTTATCAATCTCATCAAGGCGGAAGGGAAGTTCATCAAGTGGGTAGTTTTCTGCACCAGGGAAGTGTCCCTTTTCATATTCCTCGTGGTCACGTACATCAATAATAATCACATTGCCAGGGTTTTCATCCAGGTACTTTCTGAACCGATCCAAAGGCACAGTATTGCTTGCATAGACCCTCTTGTATTTGATCTCGGTTGGGATATCACCTTTAGTGACCTGATAACCCTTTTCGGCATAAGCCTTTATGCCTCCTTTGAGGATCAGTGTGTTCGGATACCTCCAGAAGGCTATAGTGTTAGCAGCCTTGTATGAGCGAGGGTCTGCATCATCTGTCCCATAGACTATTATTGTGGCATTTTTGTATGTGGGGAACCTGTATCCAGCATACTCAACTATATCTGCAGGGATGTTTACAGCACCTGGTATATATCCTTTTGCTGTCTCGTCCTTTGTGCGAATGTCAAGCAGCACCATTGGGTCACCAAGTTTTATCTTTCGATTGAGTTCTTCAGGAGAAATCTCAAGAGGGTTCTTACTCTCAACCCATCCCTTTATACCCTCCTGGTAGAAAAAGATATTCACTCCCTTTAGTTTTTCAAGGAAAGATGTATCTTCCTTACTATCGCACCTTTCCGATCGGCAGTAGAATACTATTCTGTTTAAATTGTCGTCTTTTTTATATTCACTGAAGTGAATGGCTCCCGGTATATGCCCTTGCTGGAATGCTTCTAAAGGTCTTAAATCAACAACAGGTGTACCTTTCTTCAGTTCTTTCTTGAAAGAGTCTCTTGGAAGGGAGGTTATATAAGGTTTCTGAAAGACAGGTTTTGAAGTGATAAATTCAGCAATAAAGACGACCTGGTCTCTTCTTCCTTCAACGGTTATAAGCATGTCTTTTTCAATTTCTGTTTCGTCCTTTATGTTAAGAAACTTTGTTCCTTCAGAGTACGAAACGATTTCAAAACTGTTTTCGGTTTTCATTGCAAACATGCCAGCCCTTTTTGAATGCACATCCACCACACCTGTTATAACCTCTGAGAAGACTAAAGACGGTAGAAAGTAAATGATTAATAGTGTTAAGACAGATGCAAAAACTCTCTTCCTCATTCATCCTCCTCCAGAATTATAGTTTTTTCTTGTGTGTCTTGTTTGTGTTTAGAATGACTGCCTTATCTCACTTTCAGAAAACCCCACAACCACCTTTTCTCCACCGTTTATTACAAGGGT